>CAYMRQ010000063.1:11577-21758 GCA_964392845.1 uncultured Rhizobium sp. | reverse complement strand
GCGGTTGCGACGGTTGGCGCCGGATCGCGCAGCTGCACGTAATGGACAATCATGTTGCCGGCGATCCCGACCGCCACGGCATAACAAAAGGCCGCGCCCTTGCTGACCGCGACCCGGGCGATCTTGGCTAGGGCGCCGACAAAAAATCCATTCACCGACCCGCTTCCCCCCGGTTGATCCTTGGCACTGCCTCTTGGCAGCGGGCTTATTACAGGCCGTTTGCGGCAGCACCAAGTTGATCATTCGGCAAAATAAGGCAGAAACGGGACCGCACCGCTATTGGCCGGGCTTTGGCGCGGACCTGTGATCGGGCCCTCAGCGGCGGCCGATCATGCCGAGCACATTGCCGATCGCCGCCGGGTAGGCCGGCGAAGGAGCGAGTGCATGGCGGTACAAGCAGGCCTCGGCGAATTTGATGACGTGCTCGTCGCCATTGGCGAGCGCCCGCTCAATCAGCGATTCCGCATCCTCGTCGCCCGGCGCGATGTCGGCGGTGAAACCGGTGCCGGAGCCGAAGCAGGCGTAAAGGCCGCATCCCGCGTGCCAGCCATAGCGCAGCAGAGACCGCGCGGTCGGGTCGCCAACATGGGGCGCGACATGGCCGAGCGCGGTGACGCTGGTGACGCCGTGGATGAACACGATCGCGGTCAGCGGATTGTGGACATTGGCGAGATAGACCCGGGCAAATAGCTCGGTCAGCTCGGCGATCAGCGCGTCGGCGTCGCCATCGAGATTAACAAGCCCGATCGTCGGCGCGAAAGCAGGAAAGTCGCCAAGCTCCTCCAGCGCCGTCGTGATGTTGCCGGGACGGCGCCGCTCCGGCGGCACGATGCCCACCCGGCCGATCGCCTCGCGTGGCGTCATCGCGCCGTCGGCGAGACCACCGGCCGTCGGCAGCTCGCTATAGCTCTTCGCCCAGCTGGCAAGCGCATCGGCGAGTTCGCGTAAGCGCTGCGGCGATTCGCCAACCGTCAGGGCGCGGACGGCATGGCCGACGCGGATCACGCCATGCGTCGCCGCGGTAGAGACGCCGGGGGCAAGGCGCCCAGCCCAGACATCGAGCACCTCGCGCCACGGCGCCTGGCGCAGATCCTCGGCGAAAAACGCGCTCCATGCGGCGAACCGCTCGCGCTGCCCCAGCGCGCCGCGCCACTCGGGGGCACGAATAGGCTCGCCGGCCACAGCCCGCGGCACCAGCCGCTCGCGATAGCGCTCGATCCACGGCATCACCGCCTCGGGCCGCCCCAGCGCACACAGCGCCTCGGCGACCATCGGCGCGTGGTTGAAATTGCCGTTGGCGAGGCCGGGGCCGTAACCGGACAGACTGTCCAATGCCGCGTCGAGCGGCTCATACGAGGGAGCGCGCATACCGGACCTCCTCTGGGTCGGATCGAGATGCATTAATTAGAATAATTCTAAGATATGTCAAGTAGGCGGAGAGCGACATCCGATCAAGTTGATCACGCTCTCAATCGGTCATCCCCGGACTTGTCCCGGGGATCCCAAGGCAGCTCCCCTGGGGGCGTCGATCTGAAAAGATGTTGCTCTAGGTCGCGAGGAACGCGCGGATTTCCTGCAAGAAGCGCGGGAAGGCGGGCTCATCCTCAAGGATCAGGTGATTGCGGCTGGCGAGCGGCACGAACCGGGCGCCCGGGATGCCGGCGGCGAGCCGCCTACCTTGATCAAACGGGACGACGGCGTCGTCGCGCGCGTGCATAACCAGTGTCGGCACGGTCACCTGCGCCAGCAAGGTGCTCACATCAAAATTTCCCGTGGCGACGCGGTTGCGGACCGCGTCTTCCGGGGAAGTCGAGATCCGTTGCAGCTCATTGAACCAGTCGGCCTGCTCCTTGGTGCCGCCCGGGATGAATTGCGACGTGAAGAGTTGGCGAAACGCCGGGTTTTCCTGACCCCAGCCCAAACGCATCAGGGTCAGCATTGCCGCCGCTTGCTCCTTTTCGGCCTCCGACTGGGGGCGCTTTGCCGAACCGACCGCGAATCCGCCGTAGAGGATCAGATGGGTAACCCGCTCCGGATTGCGCACCGCATACGCAACCGACACCGCGCATCCCTGAGAAATGCCGAACAACGCGAAGCGTTCGAGGCCGGCGGCGTCCACCACGGCTTCGAGATCGCTGACGAACGCCTCGAACGAAACCTCTTCAACATCGCGGTCCGACAGGCCGTTGCCGCGTGCGTCGTAGCGGATCAGCGTGTGGTCGCGCGACAGCTCGGCGTACAGGTGACGCCAGATCGGACTCTCGAAGTCGAATTCGAGATGGGTCATCCAGTTGCCGGTCTTGACCAGCGGAGGCCCGCCGCCCATGCGCGAATAGGCGAGCTGCACACCGTCCGGCGTCGTGCAGAAATGAATTTCCTGCTCATAGCGCGGCGGTGCGGGCTGAGGGATGTCGGCGTTCGGCTTACCGGCTGCGGGTTGCGCGATTTCCGGCTCCGGCAGCGCCTCGATGTCCTTTGCGGCGAGGCCAAAGACGCCGACTGCACGGGAGATGTTTTTTACCGCCTGCTCGCCCAAATCGGCAAAGGCGAGCGACAGCTTGTCCCTAATCTGGTCATTCGCCGCACGCGAGATGCACAGCCCTCCCGGCTCGCACAGGGCTTCCAGGCGGGCGGCAATATTGACGCCGTCGCCGAAAATGTCGTCGCCGTCGATGATGATGTCGCCGACATTGATCCCGATGCGGAAGACAATGCGCTTATCCTCAGCCACGCCCGCATTGCGGCTGACCATGCCGCGCTGGATCACCACGGCGCACCCGACCGCATCGACGACGCTGGCAAATTCGACCAGCGCGCCATCGCCCGTGGTTTTGACGATGCGGCCATGATGAGCGGCCATCGCCGGGTCGACCAGCTCGCGGCGATGGGCTTTGAGCGCCTCCAAGGTGCCGATCTCGTCCGCTTGCATCAGCCGGCTGTAGCCGACGACATCGGCGGCAAGAATAGCGGCAAGCCGACGCTGGACGGTCGTGCTGTCCATGTATCCTCCGACGAGAATGCAAAGCGGTGCCGCAGGGGATTGTCTACTCGTTTCGGCGCCAGTGGCAATGGTTCCCGAGCTGCGTACACGTTCCCCCGAAGCGGTCAGGCCGGTCTGCGATGCCATCCGCCGGCCAGGTTCGCGAGCAGCGCCGCCACCACCGCCGCCGCCGCGGCGAGGGCGGCGATCCCCCAGCCGTTCTCCGATGCCCAGCCGAATGCGATGAGGGCGAGATCGGCGGCGATCACCCGGCGCACGACATCGCCGTGGCCAAGGCCGCGCTGCACGGCGCGCTGATAGAAATGCTGGCGATGCGCCTGCCAGACCGGCTCGGCGCGAGCGAGACGGCGCGACAGCGTCAATGTCGCATCGGCGAGAAAATAGAGCGGCAGGATCAGCGCGATCTTCCAGCCGCCGCGCGCGGCGACATCGAGCAACAGGAATCCAAGGAGGTAGCCCAGCGGCACACTGCCGACATCGCCGAGGAAAATGCGTGCCGGCGCCCAGTTCCACACGAGAAATCCCAGCGCCGCCGCGGCAGAAGTTGCGGCGAGCGCGGCGAGGCCCGGGTCCCAGCCGGCGCCGAGGCTGGCGAACAGCACCAGCCCGATGCCGATCGCCGCCGCCTCGCTGCCGGCCAGCCCGTCGATGCCGTCCATGAAATTGAACAGATTGACGAACCACAGCCATAAGAGCGCCGCGGCAACGGTGTCAAGCCCAGGCATCAGCCAGCCCTGAAACACCGGCCCGGCCGGCATCACGGCAAGCATGCCGAGGCCGACCGCGACAAGCTGCGCCAAGAGCCGGGTGGCCGGCGACAGCCCGCGCAAATCGTCGATCCAGGATATCGCCACGAGCAGCGCCGCGCCGAACAGGACGGCGAGGAGGCGCGTCGCGACGGGTCCCGCGACGATCAGGGCGAGCCAGGCAAATAGGATCGCGCCAACCAGCGCAATGCCGCCGCCGCGCGGGGTCGGCGCCGCGTGCAACGACCGCTCGTTTGGATGGTCGAGCACTGCGGCGCGGCGCAACAGCGGGATCAGCGCGCGCGTACCGAGGCAGGCAGCCAGACCAGCCGCGGCTGATATCGCCGCGAACAGCGCCAATTCATCCATTGGCGGCTAATGTTGGATTGGGCAGATGGACACACAAATGTCCTCTCCGAGCATCAGGTCTTTAGCGGGAGTGCGAGGGGATCCATCGCGCCGATAGGGCCGTTCTCTCGTCCCTCGCCCTCGTCGCCGGGTACGAGCTCAGGGTTTGTCGGCCGGCAGGAACGGGATCGGCGCGTTGGCATAAATCGCCACCGGCAGCTTGCCGTCCCATCGCTCGGCCTTGCGGAGAGAGACGAGTTCCGAGTTCGCCTTGAGGGCGTCGGCCTGCGCCCGAATCGCCGCTGCCTGGGCCTCGCCCTGCAGCTGGATAGCCTTGGCCTCGGCGGTCGCGGCCAACAGGCGCGCATCGGCGGCGCCGGCGGCGTGGGCGCGGGTGGCGTTGGCTTCGCCGTCGGCCCTGATCTTGGCTGTTTCCGCGGCCTTCATGGCTTGCTGGCGCTGATATTCAACGGATTCGATCGTCGCCTTCTGGACGGCGGCTTCGTTGACCGCCTTGCGAAAGGATTCGGTGTATTGCATGTCGGTCAACTGGAAGTCGGTTATCTCAAGGCCCAGCGTCTGGACGTCATGGACCAGCGTGGCCTTGATCGCGTCGCGCAGCTCGCCGCGCTTTTCGGCCACCGATTGGACATTGACCTGTCCCATAGCGGCCTTCAGGCGGTCGATCGTCATTGAATAAAGACGCGTCTTGTAGTCCCGGTTGTTGGTGAAAATATATTCGATCTGCGCAACCGGGATGCGATAGAAAACCGTGAAGACGACATCGACCTCCTGGTTGTCTACCGTATAGGTGTTGACGCCCTTGCTCGGCGATTCCGCCTGGATGTCGGTGCGATAGGCTTCGATGCTGTCGACAAACGGCACTTTGAAGTGCAAGCCCGGGCCGGCGACATATTGAAGCTGGCCGAAGCGGGTAACAACGGTCATTTCATTCTGGTCGACCGTGAAATAGGCCATCGGCAATATTGACACAAACAGCAATATTATGATGCCTAAAGCGGCTATCTTGACCGAATTTTGCATTTCACTCCCCCTTGCGGCCGGCCGTAACGGGTGCGAACGGCCGGCGCCGATCAACCGGCGTCGCTCTGTTCAGCGGCTCTCGCCCGCCAGCTTCGACTCGTTCGGCTCGCGCCGCAGCGCCCAGCGCACCGTGGCGCCGCTCGGGCCGGTCGTGCCGCTCAGCACGATCTGCTGGGTTTTGCGCAATTCGCCGGTGCCCAGATAGATGCTCTCGCCGAGGCCCATGTCCGCACCCGCCGCGCGCAGCCGCCACACCGCGCCGCTCGCCAGCCGCAAGAGCGCGCCGCCGCCATTCTCGATCAGCGAGGCTTCGACCGCGGGGTGGAGATGAAAGCGCACCGCGAACGGCGCGCCGGAGCGGCCGGTCAGCTTGTCTTCGCCGCGCAGATCCTCGCCGTCCGCCGCCAGGAAAAGCTCGCGCGCGTAGGTCACCCCGAAACGCGGGCGGTAGCCGTCGTGAGAGGCAGCGATCCATTGATGGCCGCCCTCCTCGGCACGCTCGCAGCGCACCGCGTTCGGCGCGCGGCCGAGCCCGCCGTCAGCCAGGACCTCGACCGCGTTGGTGTCGGCGACGACCAGGACCGAATGCGCCGCGCTCGACCGCGCGACCCGGCGCCAGGCCGGTCTTGCGCCGCGATACCCGCCGCAATTGACGACGATGCGTTCGCGTCCCTGGCTCAGCTCGAAGGACAGGGTTCCGGCATGCGCCTCCCCGTCGAAGCCGCGCGGCGGCGGCCTGCCGGTATCGACGAGCACCAGGCTCTGTCCGGCCTGCAAGCGCTGAAAGCCGGATTGCGGCGCCGGCAGCGGGGGCTGGCCGCGCGTCTCCGAACGCGTCAAGGCGAGATCGACGACGACGCCATCCTCCTCGACCGAGTTGTTGAACAGCGCGAGCCGGCGATCGCCGTGGCGAAAAAAGCGCAGCATCGGCGCCATGCGCTCGATCGCCTGCTGCAACGGGCCGGGGATTTGGACCTGCGCCGCGCGCAGCACGGCGCGGATGTCGATCAGGTCGCGCAGCACCGCGAGCTGGACCGAGGGGCTGCGGGTGCGGTGGCCGCCATCGGGCAGGATCTGTAACAAGAGCTCGCGTTCGAGAACGCGCAGCACCCGCGCCATGCGCTTTTCCGAGCTGCCGAGCGCGGCAAGCCCGCCGAAGAGGCCCTTCAACGCGCGCAGCCGTGCCGGGCCGGCGAGTTCCCAGGCGGCGGTCCGCGCAAGGTGCCGCACCTGTCGCGCCAGGCTCGCCAGCATCGCCCGGCGCAACGGCCGGTCGGCCTCGCGCCCGGCGATCTCCTCGAAATGCACGATCCAGGCAAAGATTCGGGTCGCCACGACATCGGATCGCCAGGCGATCGGGTGCCAGGCGGAACTCTCGGCGAGCCAGCTCTGGAGCAGAGCCCGCGCCGGCTCGCGCGCCGCGGCGCCGATGCCGATCAGATCGGCGAGCCAGCCGAACCCGTGCCACGCGGCCAGCCAGTCCGGTCCGACACCGGGCGGAAACCACACCGGCGCCGGGTTGCGTACCAGCTCTCCGGAAAACTCGATCTCGCCCGCCAGGATGGCGGCGCCGCGTTTGGCGTCGCCCGGCCAGCGCTCGTTGAGCTTGAGGCGCAGATCGGCCGGCACCGGGCCGATCAGCGTATGGCGATAAAACGGGCCGGCGGCGAGCGCCCGTAACGCGTCGCGCCGCAGGCGGGTGAACACATCGGGCACCTCGGCACCGTAGGTTGCGGTGCCTCCCGGCGGACGCGAGCGGCCGATCGGAGCCGATTTCATGGGCGCGACGCCGGCATGATGGCGCCCTCAGAACCGGTCGCTCGACGGAAGCCCCGGACGGCTTGCCCGGCGGTTGAATCCATATCGCTTCGTAACAAGGAAAAGCAATGCCCGCAAGCCGCGCCCGGCACCGCCGCGCGTGCAAGAATGTGCCCGCCAGCGTCGGGTCCGGGCACGGCGATGGCGATCGGCCGGCCAGTCAGGGCGCGCCGAGCTTCACCAGACGCGCGGCATAAAAGCCGTCAACCCCGTCGTATTCGGCGAGATGGCACGGCAGGGTGCGCAGATCGCCCTGGGGGGTGACCCATTCGGCTGGCGCGCCGATCTCGGCCGGCGCGATCGGCCGATGCTCGACCGGAGCACCCGAACTCAGCAATGCCTCGATCCGCTGCGGCCCCTCCTCGGGTTCGAGCGAGCAGGTGCAATAAACCAGGGTGCCGCCCGGCCGCAGCATATCGACCGCCGCGCGCAGCAGGTTCTCCTGGACGACCGCGAGGCGGGCAACATCCTCCGGCTGCTTCAGGTGCATCACGTCGGGGTGGCGTCGGATGGCACCGGTCGCAGTGCACGGCGCATCGAGCAGCACGGCGTCGACGGGATGCTCGGGCCGCCAGGTCAAGCCATCGGCGGCCATCGCCGAGACCGCCAGGCCGAGCCGGCGCAAATTGGCGACCAGCCGGTCGAGGCGGCGGGTCGACCGGTCGATCGCAGTGACCCGCGCCCCGGCATTGGCGAGTTGCGCGGTCTTGCCGCCGGGCGCGGCGCATAGATCGACAACCGCAAGTCCCGCGACCCCGTCAAACAGGCGCACCGGCAGCGAGGCCGCCGCATCCTGGATCCACCAGGCGCCCTCGGCGTAACCGGGCAGCGCCATGACCGAGCCGCCGCCCGCCCGGCGCAGCGAGCCGGTCGGCAGCTGCATCGCCTGAAGCTTGTCGCACCACGACTCGTCTTCGGTCCGCAGCGTCAGGTCGAGCGGCGCCTCCTTCAGATGCGCGCCGGCGATGGCGCGGGCGCACTCCTCGCCATAGGCGCGGCTCCAGGATTGCCACAGCCAATCGGGGGTATTGAGGCGCGCGGCATCCTGGTTTTCGACCCGGCCGGGGCCTTCGAGGCACAAGCGGCGCAGCACCGCGTTGACCAGCCCCTTATGCGAGAGGAACCCCCTGACATGGGCGAGGTCGACACTGGTGGCGACCGCGGCATGCGGCGGCGTCCGCAGAAACAGGAGCTGAGCGATGCCGAGCCGCAGGATGTCGTGAATGATGGCGGCGCGCGGCGCCAGCGGCGTGTTGAGACATCCGGCGATCAGCGCATCGATCTGGCCGAGCCGGCGCAGCACCGTCGCGACCAGCAACCGGGCGAAGGCACGGTCGCGCACCGACAGCTCGGCCATCGCCGCGTGGTCCTCGATCGCATCGTCGAGCGGTCGTTTGCGGCGCAGCACCGCTCCGATCAGATCAAGCGCGACCTGCCGGGCTGTCGTTGCCGCGAGAGAGGTCAAATTTGTGCCGTAAGGTTCTGCTGTAGCCATGGGCCAGGACACAATGAGCGTGACGTTGCTGGGCTAACGCCATCCGGCAAACATTGTTCCGAAGAAAGCGCATGGCAAGGCAGACCGCGCGGCCGTTGAGACAAACTCGCGTGATCGCCATATTGCCAGCATGAGCGCAAAACCGAACGGCCAAGCCGAACCGCTCGCGCAACAGCCGGTCGACAAGCCGGCGGATCCCCCCGGAGATCGCCCGGGAGATCCACCAAAGCGGCCGCGAGAGATCGGCGGGCCGAAAGGCCCCGAGCCGACCCGCTACGGCGATTGGGAAGTGGGTGGCCGCTGCACCGATTTCTGAGGCACCACCCGACCGCTTCCCGGGCTCCCTCCGACGCAAGCGACCCGCGAGCGGGGGAGGGAAGGGTGGGGACCTATTTCATCGTCATCCGCCGGGCGCGACGCGCAGCGAGGGCACGAGGAACATGCCGGCGATCAGCTTGGCGCGCGCGTCCTCATCGGCGAGCAGCATGTGCCGCAGCTCGCGGATCGCCGCGCCGGTCGCGGTCTGGTTCCACAGCCAGTCGCCGAGCTGATGGCTCGACGGCCGGGCGTCGCCGGCGATCGCCGCTTCGAGGGCATAGGCCTTGAGGTCGTCGATCGCAAACCGCAGGCAGAGCGCCGGCGACAGGTCGGGGATCGGGCTCGGCGGCGCATTGTCGGTCGAGCGGCCGCGCAGCCAGGCGGCGATGTACGCGCCGAACGCGGCCCGCTTTCGCGGCGATGACGAAGCCCGGAAGTACAGTGCGAAAGAGAGGGGGAGTTGCTTGACACCCCCCTAGCGCCTAGGTAGGAGGTGGCGCCGCGATCGGCGGTCGCGGGGGTGTAGCTCAGTTGGTTAGAGCGCCGGCCTGTCACGCCGGAGGTCGCGGGTTCGAGCCCCGTCGCTCCCGCCATCGATCGGCGCCGCCATCGATCGAGGCTGGCGGTGTCGCGTGGGCCGGTCCGCCGGCCGGTATCGGGTTCCCCGGTCGCCCGCCCGGCTTACGTTTGTGGCGATCGCTGGGTAAGTTGACCTGGCCCAGGTTTGACCTGAGTCCGGGCGCGCGTCAGCCCGATGCCGCGAGCGAGGGGTTGGTCCAGCGAGGGGTTTGGTATGGCGAGCCTGCTCAGCGAGTATTTCCCGATCCTGGTGTTTCTCGTGATCGCCGGCGCGATCGCCGCCCTGATGGTCGGCGCCTCGTTCGTGCTGGCCCGGCAGAACCCCAATTCCGAGAAGCTGTCGCCCTACGAATGCGGCTTCGAGCCGTTCGAAGATGCCCGGGTGCGCTTTGATGTGCGCTATTATCTGGTCGCGATCCTCTTCATCATCTTCGATCTCGAAGTCGCCTTCCTGTTCCCGTGGGCGGTCTCGCTCGGCGATATCGGGGTGTTCGGCTTCTGGTCGATGATGGTGTTTCTCGCCGTGCTGACGGTCGGCTTCATCTATGAATGGAAGAAAGGCGCGCTCGAATGGGAGTGATCGAGACGCCCAGCCGGATTGTTGCGCCGGGGCCCGAGCAGGATCTCCTGCTGCGTGCCGCGACCGAGGAGATCGAGGACCGCGGCTTCATCACCTCGACGGTCGACTCGCTGGTTGGCTGGGCCCGCGCCGGCTCGTTATGGCCGATGACCTTCGGGCTCGCCTGTTGCGCCGTCGAGATGATGCATACCGGCGCCAGCCGCTATGACCTCGACCGCTTCGGGGTGGTGTTCCGGCCGAGCCCGCGCCAGT
>CAYMRQ010000063.1:4547-11567 GCA_964392845.1 uncultured Rhizobium sp. | reverse complement strand
TCGTCGCCGGCACGCTGTGCAACAAGATGGCCCCGGCGTTGCGCAAGGTCTACGACCAGATGGCCGAGCCGCGCTGGGTTATCTCGATGGGCTCCTGCGCCAATGGCGGCGGCTATTATCATTATTCCTATTCGGTGGTGCGCGGCTGCGACCGGATCGTGCCGGTCGACATCTACGTCCCCGGCTGCCCGCCGACCGCGGAAGCGCTGCTCTACGGCATCTTGCTGTTGCAGAAGAAGATCAGACGCACCCGCAGCTTCGCCCGCTGATCCCCAGCGATTGACCGGCATGGACGACAAGCTCAAGGATCTGGCCGAATACCTCGCGGCGGCGCTGCCCGGCGGGGTCAGCGCGACCGAGATCCGCTACGGCGAGCTGTCGTGCCGGGTCGCGGGCGAGGCGGTGCTCCGCGTGCTCGGCTTTCTGCGCGACGATCCCAAATGCCGCTTCACCATGCTGTGCGACATTTGCGGCGTCGACCACCCCGACCGGGCGCGGCGTTTCGACGTCGTCTATAACCTGCTGAGCATGACCCTCAACCAGCGCATTCGGGTCAAGGTCGAGGCCGATGAGGAACAGCCGGTGCCGTCGGCGGTCGAGCTCTATAGTTGTGCCGGGTGGTGGGAACGCGAGGCCTGGGATCTGTTCGGGATCTATTTCAGCGACAATCCCGATTTGCGTCGCATCCTGACCGATTACGGCTTTGAGGGGCACCCGCTGCGCAAGGATTTCCCGCTGACCGGCTATGTCGAACTGCGCTACGACGAGGATCAGAAACGGGTCGTCTACGAGCCGGTGCGGCTGCAGCAGGAATTCCGCAGCTTCGATTTCCTCTCGCCCTGGGAGGGGATGGACAAGATCCTGCCGGGCGACGAGAAGGCGAGCGCGCCCGATGAGGCCGGGCCGAAGGACGCGCCCGGGGGCGCGCCCAAGGGCGCCTCATGAGCGACCGCGCGACCGTTCCGCCTGCCTCAGACGATCCCGCGGGCGAGCTCGCCCGGGCGCCGGCGATCCGCAACTTCACGATGAATTTCGGTCCGCAGCATCCCGCCGCCCACGGTGTGATGCGGCTGGTCCTGGAGATGGACGGCGAGGTCATCGAGCGCGCCGACCCGCATATCGGCCTGCTCCATCGCGGCACCGAAAAGCTGATCGAATACAAGACCTATCTACAGGCGATCCCCTATTTCGACCGGCTCGACTACGTCTCGCCGATGTGCCAGGAGCATGCCTTCGCGCTCGCGGTCGAGAAGCTCTTAGGGATCACCCCGCCGCCGCGCGCCCAATACATCCGCGTGCTGTTCGCCGAGATCACCCGCATCCTCAACCACCTCTTGAACATCTGCGCCTTCGGGCTCGATGTCGGCGCGATCACGCCGTTCCTATGGGGGTTCGAGGAACGCGAAAAGCTGATGGAGTTCTACGAGCGCGTCTCAGGCGCGCGGCTGCACGCCAACTATTTCCGGCCGGGCGGGGTGCACATGGACCTGCCGGCCGGTTTGACCGACGACATTCTGGCGTTTTGCGACACCTTTCCGCAGACGATCGACGATATCGAGCGGCTGTTGACCGACAACCGCATCTTCAGGCAGCGCACCGTCGATATCGGCATCGTCAGCGCCAAGGACGCGGTCGATTGGGGGTTCAGCGGCCCGATGCTGCGCGGCTCCGGCGTCGCCTGGGATTTGCGCCGCACGCAGCCGTACGACGCCTATGACCAGGTCGAGTTCGACGTGCCGGTCGGCAAGAACGGCGATTGCTGGGACCGCTATCTCGTGCGCCTCGAGGAGTTGCGGCAATCCATACGCATCATCAGGCAGGTGCTGGCGCAGATGCCCGAGGGGCCGATCAAAGTCAACGACCGCAAGGTCGCGCCGCCGCCGCGCGCCGAGATGAAGCAGTCGATGGAAGCCCTCATTCATCATTTCAAGCTCTACACCGAGGGCTATCACGTGCCGGAAGGCGAGACCTATACGGCGGTCGAAGCGCCGAAGGGCGAGTTCGCGGTCTATCTGATCTCCGACGGCACCAACCGCCCCTATCGCTGCAAGATCCGCGCGCCGGGCTTCGCCTTTCTGCAGGCGACCGAGTTCATGTCGAAGGGCCATATGCTGGCCGATTTGGTCGCGATCATCGGCTCGATGGACATCGTTTTCGGCGAGATCGACCGGTGAACACCGCCGCCGAAGGCGCTTCTGTTGCGCAGCCCGAGCATTTCGAATTCACCCCGGAAAACCTCGACCGGGCAAAGGCGCATATCGCCAAATACCCGGCCGGCCGGCAGGCCAGCGCGGTGCTGCCGCTGCTCGATCTGGCGCAGCGCCAATCCGGCGGCTGGCTGCCGCTGGCGGCGATGCACCATGTCGCCGACCTCTTGGAGATGCCGCGCATCCGGGTCTACGAAGTTGCCACCTTTTATACGATGCTGAACCTGCGTCCGGTCGGGCGCTATCTGCTGCAGGCGTGCACCACGACGCCGTGCTGGCTGCGCGGCTCGGATGCGGTGGTCGCCGCCTGCGAGAAAAAGCTCGGCATCGGTGTCGGCGGCACGACCGGGGACGGGCTTTTCACGCTCGTCGAGGTCGAGTGCCTCGGCGCCTGCGTCAACGCGCCGATCCTCCAGGTCAACGACGATTTCTACGAGGATCTCGACGCCGCCTCGACCGAGGCGCTGATCGACGCGCTGCGCGAGGGCAAGGCGCCGCCGCCGGGCTCGCTGATCGGGCGGCGCGGCTCGGCGCCGATCAACGGCAAGACCACACTGATCGACCCCCCTCACGCGATATCGGACGGCACCGGAGAGAATGGCGATGCTGGCTGATCGCGACCGGATCTTCACCAACCTCTATGGCGAGCACGATTGGCATCTCGCCGGGGCGCGCAAGCGCGGCGACTGGGACGGCACCCGGGAGGTGATCCAGAAGGGGCGCGACTGGATCGTCAACGAGTGCAAGGAATCCGGGCTGCGCGGCCGCGGCGGCGCCGGCTTCCCGACCGGGCTCAAATGGTCGTTCATGCCGAAGACCAGCGAGCGGCCGACCTATCTCGTGGTCAACGCCGACGAGAGCGAGCCCGGCACCTGCAAGGACCGCGACATCCTCAGGAACGACCCGCACAAGCTGATCGAAGGCTGCCTTCTGGCCGGCGCCGGGATGGGGGTCGGCGCCTGTTATATCTATATCCGCGGCGAGTTCTACAACGAGGCAACCCACCTCCAGACGGCGATCGAGGAGGCCTACGCGGCCGGGCTGGTCGGCAGGAACGCCTGCGGTTCCGGCTACGACATGGACATCTACCTGCACCGCGGCGCCGGCGCCTATATCTGCGGCGAGGAAACCGGCCTTCTCGAAAGCCTCGAAGGCAAGAAGGGCCAGCCGCGCCTGAAGCCGCCGTTTCCGGCCGCGGTCGGGCTTTACGGTTGCCCGACCACGGTCAACAACGTCGAAACGATCGCCGTCTCCCCCGCGATCCTGAAGCGCGGCGCGAAATGGTTCGCCGGGCTCGGCCGGCCGCGCAACACCGGGACCAAGATCTTCTGCATTTCCGGCCACGTCGAACAGCCGTGCAATGTCGAAGAGGAAATGAGCATCCCGATGAAGGAGCTGATCGAGCGCCATGCCGGCGGGGTACGCGGCGGCTGGGACAATCTGCTGGCGGTGATCCCGGGCGGCTCCTCGACCCCGTGCCTGCCGAGTCCGATCTGTGCCGAGATGCTGATGGATTTCGACAGCCTCGCCGCGCAGAAGAGCGGGCTTGGCACCGCGGCCCTCATCGTCATGGACAAATCCACCGACATCGTCCGCGCGATCGCCCGCCTGTCGCAGTTCTACAAGCATGAGAGCTGCGGCCAATGCACCCCGTGCCGCGAGGGGCTCGGCTGGGTGTGGCGGGTCATGGAGCGGATGGTCAAGGGACAGGCCGGCGTCGAGGAACTCGATATGCTGCTCGAAGTCACCACCGAGATAGAAGGCCACACGATCTGTGCGCTGGCCGATGGGGCGGTATGGCCGGTGCAGGGGCTGATCCGCCACTTCCGGCCGGAAATGCTGCGCCGCATCGAGCAATATCGCGCCGCCGCACCCCGCCGGGCGGCGGAGTAGGGCATGTCGCGGCCCTTAAAAACCCCCACCCCAACCCTCCCCCGCTTGCGGGGGAGGGAGCACGGCAAGCAGTGCGGCAACCCCCTCCCCCGCAAGCGGGGGAGGGTTGGGGTGGGGGTTGCCGACGATGGCGCAAAGCTTGGGATCAGCCCATGCCCAAGGTAACGATCGACGGGCGGGAACTCGAGGTCGCGCCGGGCACCACGATCCTGCAGGCCTGCCAGCAGGCCGGGATCGAGATCCCGCATTTCTGCTATCACGAGCGCCTCGACATCGCCGGCAATTGCCGGATGTGCCTGGTCGAGGTCGAGAAATCGCCAAAGCCGGTGGCTTCCTGCGCGATGCCGGTCGCCGACGGCAACGTCATTCTCACGCAATCCGAAAAGGCGAAAAAGGCGCGGCACGGCGTCATGGAGATGCTGCTGATCAACCACCCGCTCGATTGCCCGATCTGCGATCAAGGCGGCGAGTGCGATCTGCAGGACCAGGCGATGGCCTATGGCTTCGACCGCGGCCGCTATGAGGAAAACAAGCGCGCGGTGCGCGACAAGGATTTCGGCCCGCTCGTCGCCACCAGCATGAACCGGTGCATCCATTGCACCCGCTGCATCCGCTTTCTGACCGAGATCGCCGGGGTCGAGGAATTGGGCGCGACCGGGCGCGGCGAGGCGATGGAGATCACCACCTATGTCGAGCGCGCGCTCGGCTCCGAGCTGTCGGCCAACATCGTCGATCTGTGCCCGGTCGGGGCGCTGACAGCGAAGCCCTACGCCTTCATCGCGCGGCCCTGGGAATTGCGCAAGACCGAGTCGGTCGACGTGCTCGACGCGGTCGGCAGCAACATCCGGGTTGATGCGCGCGGCGCGCAGGTCCTGCGCGTGCTGCCGCGACTGCACGAAGACATCAACGAGGAGTGGATCTCCGACAAGACCCGCTTCGCCCATGATGGGCTCGTCCGCCGCCGGCTCGACCGCCCCTATCTCCGGCGCGGCGGCCGGCTGGTCGAAGCCGAGTGGCGCGAGGCGCTCGATCTCGTCGCCGACCGGCTGAACGCGGCTCCGGGCGAGCGCATCGCCGGCATCGCCGGCGATCTGTGCGATGCCGAGGCGATGTTCGCCTTGAAGGAGTTGCTGGGTGGCCGCGGCGCCACCAGCCTCGATTGCCGCCAGGACGGCGCCAAACTCGATGGCGCCAAGCCCGGGGAAACCTGCCGCGCCGGCTATCTGTTCAACACCACGATTGCCGGGATCGAGCGGGCCGATGCCTGTCTCCTCATTGGCACCAATCCGCGCTGGGAGGCGCCGCTGGTCAATGCCCGGCTGCGCAAGCGCTATCTCGCGGGCGGCTTTCTTGTGGCGGCGATCGGGCCGGCGCTCGACCTCAGCTTCCCGGTGGAAATGCTGGGCGAAGGCGGCGCGACGCTGAATGCGCTGATGCAGGGCAAGCATCCCTGGGCGGAGGTGCTGCGCGCCGCCAAGGCGCCGATGATCGTGCTCGGGCAGGGGGCGCTGTCGCGGCCCGACGGCGCCCTTGTGCTCGGCGCGGCGCGGGCGATCGCCGAAAGCTCTGCCGCGGTCCGGCCCGAGTGGAACGGGTTCAACGTGCTGCACCGCGCGGCGGCGCGGGTTGCCGGCCTCGATCTCGGCTTCCTGCCTGGCCCCGGCGGCAAGGATGTTGCCGGCATCCTGGCGGGGTGCCGCTCGGGGGCGATCGAGGTGCTCTATCTCTTCGGCGCCGACGAGCTCGATTTGGCCGATACCGGGTCGGCCTTTGTGATCTACCAGGGCCATCATGGCGACCGCGGCGCGGCCGGCGCCGATGTCGTGCTGCCCGGCGCCGCCTATACCGAAAAAGACGCCACCTACGTCAACACCGAGGGGCGGGTTCAGCTCGGCCGGCGGGCGGCGTTCCCGCCCGGCGAGGCCCGCGAGGACTGGGCGATCCTGCGTGCGCTGTCGGGCGCGCTCGGCCGCGCGCTGCCGTTCGATTCGCTGCCCGAGCTACGCGCGCGGATGCGCGCCGCGCATCCGCTGTTCGCCGCGATCGACCATATCGTGCCGGCCGAATGGGGCAGCTTTGGCGAAGAGGGGCCAGTCGAGCCTGCGCCTTTCGTCTATCCGATCGCCGATTTCTACCGCACCGACCCGATTAGCCGCGCCAGCCCGACGATGGCGCAGTGCAGCGCCTCGTTCGGCGGGCATCCGGACACCCGGAAGCGGACAGGCACGCATGGGTAAAAGCCCTCACCCACCGGCCGCTGTGCGGCCGGTCCCCCCTCTCCCGCAGTGCGGGAGAGGGTTCAGTCGCGCCGCTGCGACCAGATACCCCCTCTCCCCCACTGGGGGAGAGGGTTGGGGTGAGGGGGACTCGCGGTGAGTGGGTTCTGGAGCCTCTATGTCCTGCCGACCGGCATCATTGTCGCCGAGGTGATCGCGGTCGTCGTGCCGCTCCTGTTGGCGATCGCCTACTTCACCTATGCCGAGCGCAAGGTGCTGGCCTATTCGCAATTGCGCAAGGGGCCGAACGTCGTCGGCCCGTTCGGGCTGTTTCAGCCGATCGCCGACGGGCTGAAGCTCCTGATGAAGGAGACGGTGATCCCGAGCGGGGCCAACCGGATCGTCTTTGTCGCCGCGCCGATGCTGACCTTCACCCTGGCGCTGGTCGCCTGGGCGGTCATTCCGTTCGATGACGGGATCGTCATCTCCAACATCAATGTCGGGCTCCTCTATCTGTTCGCGATCAGCTCGTAATCGTTCTACGGCATCATCATGGCGGGATGGGCGTCGAATTCGCGCTACGCCTTTCTCGGCGCGCTGCGCTCGGCGGCGCAGATGGTGTCCTACGAGGTGTCGATCGGGTTCGTGCTGGTGACGGTGCTCTTGTGCGTCGGCTCGCTCAATCTGACCGATATCGTCATGGC
>CAYMRQ010000063.1:456-4537 GCA_964392845.1 uncultured Rhizobium sp. | reverse complement strand
GTCTGGTTCGTGATCCCGCTGTTGCCGATGGCGGTGGTGTTCTTCATCTCCGGCGTGGCCGAGACCAACCGGGCGCCGTTCGATCTGCCCGAAGGCGAATCGGAGCTCGTTGCCGGCTACTTCGTCGAATATTCGGCGATGACCTTCGGGCTGTTTTTTATGGGCGAGTACGGCAACATGATCATGGTCAGCGCGATGACCGCGATCCTGTTCCTCGGCGGCTGGCTGGCGCCGTTCGGGGTAGCGCCGTTCACCTGGATTCCCGCGCCGATCTGGCTTCTGCTCAAGACCGTCTTCATGATGTTCGTCATCCTGTGGGTGCGCGCGACCTTCCCGCGCTTCCGCTACGACCAGCTGATGCGCATCGGCTGGAAGGTGTTTCTGCCGTTTACGCTGTTCTGGCTGGTGCTGACCGCGGGCGTGCTGACCGCGTTCGGCTGGGTCCCGGTGCGTTGATGCCTGAGTTGACTGGGGTCGGGGCGCTTCTATGGTGAGCCGGGCGTGAGGTTGAGGATCGAGCGATGAACCTTCTGGCGCGCAGCGCGCGCGGCCTCTTGCTGAGCGAGCTGATTTCGGGGATGGCGCTGACCTTGCGCTACATGTTCAAGCGCCCGGTCACGGTCAACTACCCCTACGAGAAGGGCCCGCTCAGCGCCCGCTTTCGCGGCGAGCATGTGCTGCGCCGCTATCCCAACGGCGAGGAGCGCTGCATCGCCTGCAAATTGTGCGAGGCGATCTGCCCGGCGCTCGCGATCACCATCGAGGCCGAGCCGCGCGAAGACGGCAGCCGGCGCACGACGCGCTACGACATCGACATGACCAAATGCATCTATTGCGGCTATTGCCAGGAGGCCTGCCCGGTCGATGCGATCGTCGAGGGGCCGAATTTCGAGTTCGCCACCGAGACCCGCGAAGAGTTGTTCTACGACAAGGAAAAGCTCCTGGCCAACGGCGACCGCTGGGAGGCTGAGATCGCCCGCGCCCTCGCCATCGAGGCGCCGTACCGATGAAGTGTAAAGCTGTCATCCCGGCGCAAGCCGGGATCCACTTTTCCGCCAACTCGCATTCGGACAAATGGGTCCCGGCTTTCGCCGGGAAGACGGTAACGGACCGATGATCCTCCCGACCATCATGTTCTACATCTTTGCCGTGGTCGCGGTGGCCTCCGGCGTGATGGTCGTCTCGGCGAAGAACCCGGTTCATTCGGTGCTGTTCCTGATCCTCGCCTTCTTCAACTCGGCCGGGCTGTTCGTGCTGTTGGGGGCTGAGTTCCTGGCGATGATCCTGGTCATCGTTTATGTCGGCGCGGTCGCGGTCCTGTTCCTCTTTGTCGTGATGATGCTCGACATCGATTTCACCGAGCTGCGCAGCGGCTTCATGCGCTATCTGCCGATCGGCGCGCTGGTTGGGTTCATCCTGTTGGCCGAGCTGATGCTGATTTTCGGCAGCTGGGCGATCGCGCCCGGGGTCGCCGGTCTCAAGGCCGCGCCGCTGCCGCCGGCCGCTGCCGCCGTGAGCAACACAAGGGCGCTCGGCGACCTCCTCTATACCCGCTACATCTTTGCCTTTCAGGCGGCCGGCCTGATCCTTCTGGTGGCGATGATCGGCGCGATCGTCTTGACCCTGCGGCAGCGCGTCGGGGTGCGCCGTCAGTCAGTCACCGAGCAGCTCGCGCGCACCCGTGCCGAGGCGATTTCGCTGGTCAAGGTGCCGCTCGGCGGCGGCGCGGCCACCGGGCAGGCCCGCGAGGCTGGAGAGTAAGGCGATGGCGGTCGGCCTGGCCCATTACCTGACGGTCGCGGCTGTTCTGTTCACGCTCGGCGTGTTCGGGATTTTTCTCAACCGCAAGAACGTCATCATCATCATGATGTCGATAGAATTGATGCTGCTCGCGGTCAACATCAACTTCGTCGCCTTCTCGGTCGTCCTCAATGATCTGGCCGGCCAGGTCTTCGCGATGTTCGTGCTAACGGTGGCGGCGGCGGAGGCGGCGATCGGCCTGGCGATCCTCGTCGTCTATTTCCGCAATCGCGGCACCATCGAGGTCGAGGACATCCACATGATGCGGGGCTGAGCGGGGTGGCCGTCCTCGTCGTCTTCCTGCCGCTGGTTGCCGCTGCGATCGCCGGGTTTTTCGGCCGGGCGATCGGCGACCGCGGCGCCCAGATCGTCACCTGCGGCGCGCTGCTCGCCTCGATGGTGCTGGGCGTCCTGCTGTTCCGCGAGATCCTCGCCCAGGACGGAGCGCAGGTGGTGCATCTGGCCACCTGGATCGCCGCCGGCGGGGTCGATGTCGAATGGTCGCTGCGGCTCGATACCCTCTCGGGCGTGATGATCGTCGCCGTGACCATCGTCTCGGCGATGGTGCACGTCTACTCGGTCGGTTACATGGCGCACGACCCCGGCATCCCGCGCTTCATGGCCTATCTGAGCCTTTTTACCTTCTTCATGCTGATGCTGGTGACGGCCAACGACTTCGTGCAGCTGTTTTTCGGCTGGGAAGGCGTCGGCCTGATGTCGTACCTGCTGATCGGCTTCTGGTACGACCGCGATTCGGCGAACGAGGCGGCGATCAAGGCGTTCATCGTCAACCGGGTCGGCGATTTCGGGTTTGCGCTCGGCATCTTCGCGGTCTTCGTGATCTTCGGCTCGCTCGATTTCACCACCGTGTTCGGCAAGGCGCCCGGAGCGGTCGGCACGACGATGGACTTTCTCGACTGGCAGGTGCCGTCGTTGAGCCTCGCCTGCATCCTGCTATTTGTTGGCGCAATGGGAAAATCGGCGCAGCTGGGCCTCCACACCTGGCTGCCCGACGCGATGGAAGGCCCGACCCCGGTCTCAGCTCTCATTCATGCCGCGACGATGGTGACCGCCGGCGTCTTCATGGTGGCGCGGCTGTCGCCGATGTTCGAGTACGCACCGGACGCGCTCGCCGTCGTCGGGGTGATTGGCGGCACCACGGCGATCTTCGCCGCCAGCGTCGGCATGGCGCAGAACGACATCAAGCGGGTCATCGCCTATTCGACCTGCTCGCAGCTCGGCTACATGTTCTTTGCCGCCGGGGTTTCGGCCTACGGCGCGGCCATGTTCCATCTGTTTACCCATGCCTTTTTCAAGGCGCTGTTGTTCCTCGGCGCCGGCTCGGTCATTCACGCGATGAGCGCCGAGCAGGACATGCGGCGCATGGGCGGGCTGTGGAACAAGATCCCGATGACCTACGCGGTGATGTGGATCGGCAGTCTGTCCCTGGCCGGCATCCCGTTCTTCGCCGGCTTCTACTCGAAGGACACGATCCTCGCCGCTGCCTGGGCCTCGGGCACCGCGGTCGGGCGCTATTCGTTCTGCCTCGGCATCTTCACCGCGTTTCTGACCGCCTTCTACTCGTGGCGGCTGCTGATCATGACCTTCCACGGCAAGCCGCGCGCCGACGAAGAAACCATGCACCATGTGCATGAAAGCCCCTGGGTCATGCTGATCCCGCTTTTCGTCCTGGCGCTCGGCGCGGCCATCGCCGGCTATCTTGCCGAGGAGTATTTCGTCGGCCATGGGCGCGCCGAATTCTGGAAAGGCTCGATCCTGGTGCTGCCGGGGCACGATTCGATCGGGGCGGCCGAGGAGGTGACCGGCATCATCCAAGTCCTGCCGCTGATCGCCGCCGCCCTCGGCATCGCCACGGCTTATCTGTGCTATTCGATCGACCCGGCCATTCCCGCGCGGCTGACCCTGCGATACCGCGCCATCTACTTGTTCCTCTTAAACAAATGGTACTTCGACGAGCTTTACGACCGGCTCTTCGTAAAGAGCGCCTTCTCGCTCGGGGAGGGGCTGTGGAAGACCGGTGACGGCATGATCATCGACGGGATCGGGCCCGACGGCATCGCCGCGGCGACGCGCGAACTGGCCCGCGAGGCAAGCCGGCTGCAGACCGGGTACGTCTATCACTACGCGTTCGCGATGCTGATCGGCGTCGTCGCGCTGGTCACCTGGTACCTCTTGCCGCGATGAGGGGCGCAGTGCACCAATTTTTGCCCCAGCTTGCCGAAGCGCCGTGCGTCCTTCGAGACGCGCCCCTGCGGGGCGC
>CAYMRQ010000063.1:0-446 GCA_964392845.1 uncultured Rhizobium sp. | reverse complement strand
AATATTTGTGCTTTATATCAAAGCCTTATCCTCATCCTGAGGAGGCCGCGAAGCGGCCGTCTCGAAGGACGCACCATTGCCTGTCCGAGACCCGCCGAGCCAGTGAGCGGAAAGACAATGGTGAGGAAGGAGGGCCGGTGTGAGCCACTGGCCGCTCTTGTCGCTGGTCACGTTTCTGCCGCTGATTGGCGCCGGGTTCATCATGCTCGCGCGCGGCGATGAGGCGGTCGTCGCCCGCAACGCGCGCAACATCGCGCTGTCGACCTCGCTGATCGTCTTCGCGCTCTCAATCGTGCTGTGGGTCGAGTTCGACCCGACGACCGCCGCCTTTCAGTTTGTCGAGCGGGCGCACTGGGTCACGATCGGCGGGGTTACGATCAGCTATCACATGGGGATCGACGGCATCTCGCTGTTCTTCGTGCTGCTGTCGACCCTGTTGACCGTGT
>CAYMRQ010000062.1:15052-21787 GCA_964392845.1 uncultured Rhizobium sp. | reverse complement strand
GATCTGGGCCTGGATGGACACGTCCAACGCCGACACCGGCTCGTCACACACGACGAACTGGGGGTTGACGGCCAAGGCTCGGGCCACCCCAATGCGCTGCCGTTGCCCGCCGCTGAATTCATGGGGATACCTGTCGGCCATGGAGGTGCGCAACCCCACGAGTGACAGCAACTCGGCTACCCTCTCCTGGTACGCTCGCCGGTCTGTCGCAAGGCCCTGCACGAGGAGCGGCTCCCCGACGATGTTCCCTGCGGTCATGCGCGGGTTCAGCGAGCTATACGGGTCCTGAAATATCACCTGCATGTGGCGGCGCATGTCTCTCAGTTCGCGCCCGTTCATGCTGCACAGGTCCTCGCCGTCGAACAGGACGGCGCCGGCGGTGGGCCGGTACAACTGCAGTATGCACCGCCCCGTCGTGGTCTTGCCGCACCCGCTCTCCCCTACCAGCCCCAGTGTCTCTCCTCGCCTCACGACAAAGCTGACGTCATCGACTGCCTTGATGTACCCCACGGTGCGCTGGAAGAGGACGCCGGAGGTCACAGGAAAGTACATCTTCAGGTGCTTCACCTCTATGAGCACCTCGTGTCCCGGTTCGTGCTGGGTCCGCTCCACCGCTGTCATGCTGCGTGCTCCTTTGCGCTAGACAGCACGGTCTCCGCTGCGAAACAGGCCGATAAATGACCCGCACCTACCGGCCGCAAGGATGGTATCTCCTCCGCGCATCTCTCTATGGCAAACCGGCATCGCTCCCTGAAGGCACACCCTGCCGGCAGGTGCATCAAGTCCGGCGGCTGCCCCTCTATAGGGTCCAGCTTCTCGGTCCTGGGCAGGTCAAGCCTGGGGACAGAGTTCAGCAGCCCCAGGGTATAGGGATGGCTGGGGTGCCGATAGATATCTCTGGCCGTCCCCCGCTCGATGATTTTGCCGGCATACATAATGTTGACCCTATCGGCGTAGCGGGCCACTACACCCAGGTTGTGCGTAATGATCAGAAGGGAGACTCCATATTCCCTGCTGAGATTCTTCATTAAATCCAGTATCTGGGCCTGAATAGTCACATCCAGCGCGGTGGTAGGCTCGTCGGCTATGATCAGCTTGGGGTTGCAGCTCAGCGCGATGGCGATCATCACCCGCTGGAGCATGCCGCCGCTGAACTGATGTGGATACTGCTTGAGCCTGCGCTCCGGGTCCGGTATCCCCACCTGCTCAAGACGACGCACAGCCTCCCTGCGGGCCTCCGTCTTGCTCATGGCAAGGTGGAGTTCAAGAGACTCGGTAAGCTGACGCTCGATGGTGAGAACCGGGTTGAGGGAGGTCATGGGCTCCTGATAGACCATGGCGATCTGCTTACCGCGGACACGCCTGATCTCCAGGTCGGACAGCTTGAGCAGGTCTTGGCCATCGAAGATGACTTCCCCGCCCACCGTTTTGCCAGGCGGGTCTGGAACGAGGCGCATGATGGACAGAGCGCTCACACTCTTGCCGCAGCCGCTCTCTCCCACAAGGCCCAGGGTTTCTCCCTCTTCGAGGGCATAGGAGACTCCATCCACCGCCTTCACCACGCCATCCCGGGTGAAGAAATGGGTCCTTAAATCCCTAACCTCTAGCAGTGTAGCCATGCAGGCGCCTTCCACGATGAAACAGCGAGGTCATGGTGTAATTGCCGCTCTCACGAGCGTCTGGTTCGGCACTCCTCTGGTACCAGAGTGCCCGGCTGCGTAGTGACAGCCTTGGTTAAGGCACGGGGCTTTACCAGGTTCCCCTGAGCCTCGGGTCGAGCACGTCCCGCAGGGCATCCCCCAGCAGGTTCCATGCGAACACGACGATGGCTATGGCCAGGCCGGGAAACACTCCCAGCCACGGGGCCAGGTGCACGTACGTCTGGGCGGCCCCATTCAACATGCCCCCCCAGGACGGGACGTCTGGAGGCACACCGATCCCCAGGAAGCTGAGGGTGGCCTCCGCAACGATCGCCGTACCCAGAAAGACCGAGACAAGCACGATGTACAGGGCCAGGCAATTTGGAATCATACAGCGAAAGATGATGCGCCCATGGCCGGCCCCTATCGCCCTGGCGGCCAGTATGTAGTCCATCTCCTTGACGGCCAGGGCCTGGGAGCGGAGAACCCGGGCAGCACTGGGTATGTAGGCGATGGTGAGAGCGATGACGACGTTGTTCAGGGATGCTCCCAGGGCAGCCATGATGACAATCGCCAGAATCAGGGGCGGGAAGGCCATCATGGTATCGATTATGCGCTGGACGACGAGGTCGGTCTTGCCGCCGAAATGGACGCTCGCAACGCCCACCACCATGCCGATGGTGGCCCCGATAAAAGCGCTGAGCAGCCCGGCGTACAGGGAAACCCTTGCGCCATAGACGAGTCTGCTGAAGACGTCTCGGCCCAACTGGTCGCCGCCCAGCAACAACTGCGACCCGGGAGGCGCGTAGACCAGAGCCCCGTTCGTCTCGGCGGGGTCGTGCGTGGCGATAAACGGGGCAAAGACAGCAACGACGATGAGGATCAGGGCGATGACGGCCCCAAAAGCTCCCAGAGGCTTTCTCCTGGCAAAGCGGCCCAGATGCTGCCAAATGGCGCCCGTTGGCATCAAGCCGCGGATCGGCGCGCCCGAGGACACCGCTATGCTACCGCTCTGCTCCGCCATTCCTTGGCTCCTGTGCTACGGCCTGACCGGTTAACTGTAACGGATTCTGGGGTTCAACCAGCCGTAGAGCACATCCAGAACCAGGTTCAGAATCAGTACCGAGACGGTTATCACCACGACGATGGCCTGAACCATCGTATAGTCCCGGTGGAATACGCTATCGAGGAGGAGCCTACCCATCCCCGGAATCATGAAGATGTTCTCGATCACCACGGTGCCAGCCAGAAGCCGGCCGAACTGGAAGCCGGAAATGGTGACCACGGGCAACAGGGCATTCTTGAGGGCGTGCCTGAGGATCACAACCCGCTCCGCGAGGCCCTTGCCGCGTGCCGTCCTGGTGTAGTCTTCCCGGTATACCTCCAGCATCGATGAGCGGGTCACCCGCGCCGTGAAAGCCATCTCGAAGAAACCCAAAGCAAGCGCGGGAAAGATAAACTGCTGCAGGTTGGTCGCCGGGTCGTCCCACAAATTGGCGTAGCCCAGGGGCGGCATCCAGGCGAAAAAAAGGACCAGGAAATAGACGATCAGAATGCCTACCCAGAAGTTTGGCAAGGCTACCCCGGCGATGGAAACGATCCTGGAAACATAGTCGGCAGGCGTATCCTGCTTTATGGCGGAGAGCAGGCCCAGGGGCACGGCGATGATGGTGGCTAGCAGCATCGACAGAACGGTCAACTCCAGCGTGATCGGAAACTTGTCGATCAGGTCCTGGGCAACGGGCTCTTCAAAGTACATGGACTCGCCGAAGTCGAGCTGGAGCATGCCCCACACCCATTTGCCGTACTGGACGTACAGCGGATTGTCGGTTCCCAGCTTGACCTGCAGATCGTGAAGCTCCGCCTGCGTGAAGCTGGCGTCCCCGGTCTCTCCCGCCAGCTTCACCAGCGCCGGGTCGCCGGGAATGACGCGCAGCAGGAGAAACGCCAGCAGCGTGGCCAACAGCAAGGTCGGGATAAACAGCAAGCATCGTTTCGCGATATACGCTTGCATTGACGCCCTCCCGCAACCGGTTCGTGCCGACCTGGCTTCTCGGAATGCCCCTAGCCCGCAGGGTCGTACCAGGTGGTCTCGTGCTTGAACCCGCTCCAGAGCGAACCGGCGGCGTGGATCCCCTTGATCTTCTTGTTGATGACCCAGCTTCTGGCTGTCGCGTACATCACCGCGGAGCCGCCGGGATCCTCCAGGATCAGGTGGTCCTCCATCTTCCGGAGAATGGCCTTGCGCTTATCCTTGTTAGCCTCGCCCGCCTGCTGGGTATAGGCCTCCTGCCACCACTGGGGCGGGACGTTCCTGGAGTACTTTGCCCAGGTCCCCGCCGGCATCCAGTTTCGGCCGAGGATGGCGTCGGGCTCGATAACGAAATGAGCGCCTCCCTGGGCCGCGCACACCCAGTCGCCCTTCAGGTAGCGCGCGAACCCGGTGGCGCTCTCTTCGAGCTTGATGGTGAGGTCTAGGCCTATCTTCTTCAACTGCTCCTTGTAGACCACGGCCTGGTCGGGAAACTCCACCACCTGCCTGACCAACATCTCGGCCTTGAAGCCGTCGGGATGCCCCGCCTCGGCCAGGAGGGCTTTGGCTTTGGCGATGTCATCGGGGTGCTTCGCGCCGTTGAGCTGTCTCCAGCCGGGCAACAGGGCGATCTCCTCCGCCGTCCTGCCAAACCAGCTCCCCGAGCCCAGCGGCGGCGCGAGGGTATCGAATCCTGCCACCCCGAAAATGCTGAACATGGCCTGGCGGTCCAGGGCCAGGTTGACGGCCTGCCTCACCTTAGGATTATCGAACGGCGCCGCGCTGGTATTCATGAAGAAGAAAAAGAAGGCGGCGTTCTTGATATAATCTACCCGCAGCTCTTTCGATTCCTTCTCGAGCTGGACCGCTTCCTTGTTGCTCAGGTTGGTGATCGCAACGTTGGTCATCAGCACCCGCCCGGTCTTGTAGGCGGCGATGGCGGTCCCTTTATCCTTGATGGTGTAATGTACCATGCTGTCGATGTAGGGAAGCCCCGGCTTCCAGTAGTCCTTGTTTTTCACCAGCTCGATCGAGACGTCCTTGACAAACTTGCCGGGCTTGAAGGGCCCGGAACCGATGGCGTTCTCCCATTTCTGCAGATCCGTCCCCGATTCGCCCCAGTGCTTGGCGATGATCTTGCAGAAATCCAAGGCGAGGGTCGGCAGGAAGTCAGCCGCAAAGGGGACTTTGATGGGTATCTCGACGGTGTGGGTATCAATCGCCCGCGCCGTGCCCTTCTCGTAATAGGGGTCGAGCGCCGGCTTCACCACCGTCCGAGGCGGCTTGGCGTCCCCGTCCACCATGCTGTCCATGGAGTACACGACGTCCTCGGCGGTGACCGGCTTGCCGTCGTGCCACTTGGCCTTTGGGTTGAGGTGGAAGGTATAGACCTTGCCGTCCTCGCTGAGCTCCCACTTGGTGGCCAGGTCACCCCGCAGGTCGAACGGGTCCTCGGTCTCGGGGTTGTACTCGATGAGCTGATTGTAGATCCCCGAGTAGCTGATGACCTGCACGGTGTTGGTACAGTGCGGGTGCCAGTTGGGCGGCGGGAACGAATAGGAATGCATGTTGACGGTGCCGCCGAGCTTGGGCTTCGGTGTGGGCGTGGAAGCGGTCTTGGCTTGCGCGTTGGCGATCGAGGGGTGCGCCAGCGCCCCCGCGGCGGCGATACCCAAGGATGCGCGGAGCAGCGAGCGTCTCGTCGGATGGGTCATCGACGTTTCCTTCCTATTCGAACGGTTGGCTGGGTAGAGGTCTGGCCGCCCCAGGCAGGGGGTGGCTACAGCCCGCCAACTCTCGTGTATAATCCAGGCTAGCCTACTCCGGCGGGGAGAGCAAATCTAGGGCGCGTCGTCAATTGAGCCAGGGTCGGCACCCGATGCTCGATCAGAGCGGCCGCGCGGTGGTCCGTGAAGCAGCCGGCAAACCGCGCGATCAACCCGATCGCCCGGTCGGTGGCGCCCAGCAACATCGCGCCGGCCTGCGAGGTGATCTTGCCGCCGTCAAACCCGGCCACCACCGCGCGCCCTCGACCGCTGCGAAACCAAACAGATCCGCGCTACGCTCTGTCGGCATCGGGCATCCCCTGAACCTGACACAAACCGCTGTTGCACAACGATTTTCTCAGATTCAGCAGCCCGATGCACCTACCCCGTTTGAGAAATCCGGGCTAGGCCCGCCTTCGTTGGCGTCACCCCCGCGAAAGCGGGGGTCCAGGGCAAGCGGCGGGACCTTCGGCCCTGGATTCCCGCTTTCGCGGGAATGACGGTAGGAAATCGGGTGTAGCTCAGTCCTCGCCCCGGGTCCCAAGAGGGCGCGGGCGATGGTGTAGCGTCGGATGAGGTTGGTGCCGCTCCGCCCTCAATCAAGCCGGCGGACCCGCTTCAGCTCGACCGATTCCTTGCTGTCGTCGCTGTCGTACTTGATTGGGCATTTGGCGCTTGCGGCGGCGTTGCCGGTGACCTTGGCGGCATACCAGCCGCCATCCTTGTACTTGACCAGCACCTTGTCGCCGCCGCTGCATTTGGCGACCGGCTTGCCCGGGCCGTCGATCGACCAGGCGAGGGTCTTGTCGAGCGGGAAGGTGACATCGTCGTCGGCGCCGCCGTCGACCCGGGCGATGCACCGGTCGCCCGATTTGGAGGCTTCGCGCGCCGTGACCGACCACCAGGCCTCCTCGCGCATCACGAAAAAGCGCGCTCCCGGCGCGCAGCCAGCCTTCGTGCTGGCGCTTGCCGGGGCGGGCGCGGGCGGCGCCTGCGGCCGGGTCCCGGCATAGGACACCACCAGCCCCAATGCCGCGATCGCCTCGTCCGGGTTGGTCATGCCGGCGAGCGCGGTGGCGGAGGTCTTGTCCGGCGGGTTGAGGGTCAGGCGCAACGGCCCTTTGGGCTCTTTGTAATCGTCGAGATAGGAGCCGAGCGCGTCGAGCACGGCGAGGGTCGCCGGCCCCTGTCCGGCGCGCAGGCCGGCGAGCATCGTCTTGCCGATCGCGACCATCGCCGCGGACTCCATGCTCTGCATCTTGGCTGCGGCCGGCAGCACCTTACTGAACAGCGAGCG
>CAYMRQ010000062.1:12414-15042 GCA_964392845.1 uncultured Rhizobium sp. | reverse complement strand
CAGGCTCGCATCGTTCATCGCCGCTTCGGGCTTGTCGAGCGACTCGGCGCTGACCCCGTCGACGATCATCGAGAGCTCGATCCGGGCGAGCCCGGTGAGGTCGAGTTCGAGCCGGCTGAGGGTCATCGTCTTCTTTTCCGGATCGAGCCGGTAATCGAGCTGGAAATCGGCGGTGATCTTGTCGATGCCGGCAAGCTCGGCGAGGTCGATGCCCTCGGCCGGTTTCGCTCCGATGACGATGCCCTCGACCCGCACGCGCGCGAAATTGGGCGGCGCATTCTTGTCGATCGCGGCGAAGTCGAAATCCTCGACGGCAATCCGCTTGATCTCGACCGGCTCGGTCTTGCCACCCGGGGTCGCGTCGGGTGGCGGTGTCACCACCACCCCTTCGAGCACGAAGCCGTTGTCGCCGAGCGCCTTGGCGCTTTTATACGTGAGCGCTCCGGGCGGCGCCTGCTTCATCGCCTCCTCGAAACGGCTGAGGCCATCGGCGGCGGCCGGCAGCATCAGAACGCAGAAGATGAGGCTCACGGCCGCCACCCGGCCCAAAACGCGGGTCATCGATATCGATCTCCCCAAAATCAGCTCAATCCGAAAATTACCGGCTACTCTATCGGGAGGTTTCAGGCCCGCGCAACTCGGCCGCGCCGCGCCCGTGATGGAACGGTGTGCCGATTCCTGCCTAGACGACGCTTTCCGGAGTGAGGGCGCAGATTTCGTCGCTGTCGGCCAGTTCGATCTGGATCGTCGCGTGATGGATGCCGAAGCGCTCGTCGAGCTCGCGCACCATCCGGACGAGCGCGGCGTCGCCCGGATGGCCGCCCGGCATGACCAGGTGGCAGGTCAGCGCGGTTTCGGTCGTGCTCATGCCCCAGATATGCAGATCGTGAACCTCGCTGACCCCGGGCAGGGATGCGAGATGAGCGCGCACCGCTGTCGCGTCGATCCCTTCCGGCACGGCATCGAGGGCGAGGCCCATCGCGTCCTTGATCAGGTCCCAGGTGCCGTAAACGATGACCGCCGAGACGACGAGGCCGACCGCCGGATCGAGCCAGGGCAGCCCGGTCAGCGCGATCGCGATCCCGGCGACGACAACGCCGGCGGAGACCAGCGCATCGGCCGTCATGTGCAGGAAGGCGCTTTTGACGTTGAGATCGCGGCTCCGGCCGCGCGCGAACAAGAGCGCCGTACCGCCGTTGACCAGGATGCCGATCGCGGCGACCCAGGCGACGGTCCCGCCGGCGACCGCGACCGGGTGTGACAGCCGCCACAGCGCTTCCCAGGCAATCCCGCCGGTAACGACGAGCAGGATGATCGCGTTGGCGAGCGCGGCGAGGATCGAGCTCGACCTGAGGCCATAGGTGAAGCGCTGGCTCGGCTGGCGCCGGCTCAGCACCGCCGCGCCCCACGAAAGGGCGAGCGCCAGCACGTCGGAAAGGTTGTGCCCGGCATCGGCCAAGAGCGCCAGCGACCCTGAAACAACGCCAAATCCGGCTTCAGCCGCGACATAGGCGAGGTTCAACCCGATGCCGATGGCGAAGGCACGGCCGTAATCCAGGCCGGCATGGCCATGCGCATGCCGGTGGGCAGCTTGCTGGTGGTGGTGCTGAGCCACTTGGCTGCTCCTCGGAGCGGAATCGCCCCGATCATAGCGAAAATGCACCCCGGACAGGAGTCTCGCGCCCAATTCTTGACATCGAGGCCCGGGCGCGCGTCACTGGTTGCTCGCCCCTGGAATGCACGGAGTGGCACGATGCTTGACGCTTATATGTACACCGGTCTGCGCAGCCCCTTTGGACGCCATGCCGGGGCGCTGGCCCGGCTGCGGCCCGACGACATGCTCGCCGGGATCATCGCCAGGGTTGTCGCCGAGAGCGGCTTTGCCGCCGACAAGATCGAGGATGTCGTCGTTGGCTGCGCCAACCAGGGCGGCGAGGACAGCCGCTGCGTTGCGCGCCACGCCGCGCTGGTCGCCGGATTGCCGATCGAGATCCCGGGCTCGGTGTTGCAGCGCAATTGCGGCAGCGGTCTCAACGCGATCGGGGTGGCGGCACAGGCGATCACCTGTGGCGAGGGCGATGTCTTTGTCGCCGGCGGGGTCGAGAGCATGAGCCGGGCGCCCTACGTGATGGGCAAGGCCGAGGCGCCGTTCAGCCGCGACATGCGGGTGTTCGATTCGACGATCGGCGCGCGCTTTCCCAACCCCAAGGTCGAGGGCCGCTTTGGCGCCGACACGATGCCCGAGACCGCCGACAACCTCGCCCGCGACTTCCAGATCAGCCGCGAAGAGGCCGATGTCTTCGCCGCGGGGTCGCAGCGGAAATACGCCGCCGCCAAGGCCGACGGGTTCTATGCCGGCGAGATCATCGCGGTCGAGGTGCCGGGCGGCCGCGCCGGCCCGGTCACGGTTGCCGAAGACGAGCATCCGCGGCCGCAGACCGACATGGCCGCGCTTGCCAGATTGCGCCCCTTGTTCAAGGACGGCGTGACCACCGCCGGCAACGCCTCGGGCATCAATGACGGCGCGGTGGCGATGATCATCGCCAGCAGGAAGGCCGGCGATGCCGCCGGGGCGCGGCCGATCGTGCGCATCCTGTCGACCGGCGTCGCCGGGGTCGAGCCGCGCAT
>CAYMRQ010000062.1:0-12404 GCA_964392845.1 uncultured Rhizobium sp. | reverse complement strand
GGCCTTTCGATCAAGGATATCGACGTCATCGAGATCAACGAGGCGTTCGCCACCCAGGTGCTGGCCTGTCTGCGCGGGCTCGAACTCTCCTTCGACGACAGCCGGGTCAACCCGAATGGCGGGGCGATTGCGATCGGCCATCCGCTCGGCGCCTCGGGGCCGCGCATCGCCCTGACCGCGGCGCGGCAATTGGAGCGCACCGGCGGGCGCTATGCGCTCGTGGCGATGTGCGTCGGCGTCGGCCAGGGGATCGCCATGGTGCTTGAGCGGGTGTAGCGGCACCGATGCCCCCTCCCTGACCCTCCCCCGCTTGCGGGGGAGGGAGTCCGCGTGGCGGACGGGTGGGGGCTGGGGAGCGCGCTGTAGCTTGTAGGGCGGAAAAGCGCAGCGCATTCCGCCGATCGGCGCGCCGCAACAAAAAATGGCGGAATGCACTACGCTTTTCCGCCCTACAAAAAAAGCTGCTGGAGCGGGCGGGGTGGGGACTGAGGAGCGCGATCCCCATATCAGGGGCATGACTTCCGTCCCGACTTATGCGACCCGGCCGAGCTTTCTCGGGATCGAGCGCAGCGATCCCGGGGCGGCGATCTGCGTTGCCGGCATTCCCTTTGATCTGGGCACCACGAACCGGCCGGGCGCCCGCTTTGGCCCGGCGGCGATCCGCCAGGCGAGCCGCATGCTCACTGATGGCGACCACCCGATCGCCTGGTCGACGCCGGCGAATCGGGATATCGCCGATATCGGCGATTTTCGCATCGCCCACGGCGACATCGGCGGCTCGCTCGCGGCGATCGAGGCACAGGCGAGGCCGCTCAACCACCTGGTCGCGCTCGGCGGCGACCACACCGTCACCCTCGGGCTGCTCCGCGCGCTGGCCGCGCGAAGCGGGCCGGTGGCGCTGGTGCATTTCGACGCGCATGTCGATACCTGGCCGGAAAGCTGCGGCCAGCGTTTCGGTCATGGCTCGCCGTTCTATCACGCGATCGAGGAGGGCCTCATCGACCCGCACCGCGCCGTGCAGATCGGCATCCGTTCGGCGATGGACAAAACGGTGCATGACTGGACCGTCGGCAAGGGCGTCACGATCCTCTTTGCCGAGACGGTGCACGAACGCGGGCCGCAGGCGATAGCCGAGCGCATCCGCGAGGTCATTGGCGAGGCGCCGGCCTATCTCAGCTTCGACATCGACGCGCTCGACCCGGCCTTCGCGCCAGGCACCGGCACGCCCGAGATCGGCGGGCTCGCTACCTGGCAGGCGCAGGCGATCATGCGCCGCCTCGCCGGCCTAAAGTTTCAGGGCATGGACGTCGTCGAGGTGTCGCCACCCTACGATGTATCGGAGATTACCGCGCTCGCCGCGGCGACCCTGGCCTGGGAATACCTCGCCCTCCTCGCGCCACGTACAAGGCTCTGAGCGGCCGAAAGAATTTACCATTTTCTTTCTTGCATTGGGGGCGTGGCCGCCTATTTAACGGCTCCGACGCAATCGCACGTGCCTAGAACCCCATCTCCCCCAGGGGTGCTGCTACGACGTAACGCGTCTCTTTCGGCAGAGCCGGTCACCTGTGGGCCGGTATCCTTAAGGGAAACGGATATGTTGGCCGCCCCGCGCGTTGCGCAACGAAGACCTCGCATGATCGTCTGACGCTTTGGGGCCGCTGTTGCCCCTAAGCGCCATTCACCCTGACCGGTCACCGGCCCGCCTTTAACGCGTGCGGGCGCGGTGTCGCCTCCTGGTTTCGGAGGATCGTGCGATGGCCAAGCTCCGCCTTGTTGCGCCGCGTCCGGCACGGGCCGGCGTTCTCCCATCGGTCGATGCCGTCGTGGCGCGCGAGCGCCCGGCCGAGCCGCTTTTGTGCCTGCGCCCGGCGGCGATCGCCGCGGCCGCGCGGTGCTTTGTCGAGGCGTTTCCCGGCGATGTCCTTTATGCGGTGAAGTGCAACCCGGAGCCGCGCGTGCTGCGTGCGGTCTGGGCCGGCGGGGTGCGCCATTTCGATTGCGCCTCGCTGCCCGAGATTGCTTTGGTGCGCCGGGTGCTGCCCGGGGCTCAGGTGCATTTCATGCACCCGGTCAAGGCGCGCGCCGCGATTCACGCCGCCTTCGCCGAGCACGGGGTGACCGATTTCGCGTTCGACAGCGCCGACGAGCTGGCGAAAATCCTGCAGGAGACGGTGCCGGTAGGCCTGGTTGGCGCACCGCCGACGCTCGGCCTCTTCGTGCGCCTCGCCGTCGCGCAGGGCGGCACCTACGACCTCTCGGGCAAGTTCGGGGCGCCGGTCGCGCTGGCGGCCGAGCTGCTGCGCCTGGCGCGCCCGCATGCGGCCCGGCTCGGCATCGGTTTTCATGTCGGCTCGCAATGCCTCGACCCCGCGGCCTATGCCGGGGCCATGGCGCTGTGCGCGGAGGCGGTCGCCCGCGCGGCGGTTGCCGTCGATGTCGTCGATGTCGGCGGCGGTTTTCCGGTCAGCTATCGCGGGACCATGCCGCCGCCGCTCGACGATTACATCGCGGCGATCGGCGATGCCGCCGCGTCGGGCTTCGAGAGCGCGGTGCATCTGTGGGCCGAGCCGGGGCGGGCGCTGGTCGCCGGCGGCGGCTCGGTGGTCGTACAGGTTCAGCTGCGGCGGGGCGACGCGCTCTACGTCAATGACGGCGTCTATGGCAGCCTGAGTGATGCCGGGCGGCCCGGCTTCCGCTTCCCGGCACGGCGGATCTGCACCACGGGGGTCGCGGACGACGCGGCGCCGCTGCGCGAATATACGCTGTTCGGACCGACCTGCGACAGCGCCGACCGGATGCCCGGGCCCTTCCTGTTGCCCGCCGACATGCGCGAAGGCGATTGGGTCGAGCTGGGCCAGCTCGGCGCCTATGGCGCGTGCCTGCGCACCCGCTTCAACGGCTTCGACAGCGCTCTGACGGCCGAGGTCGCCGACCAGCCATTGCTCGCGACGCCGGGTTACGACGGGTAGGAAAATTACCACGGAGACGCGGGAGAGCACGGAGAATTTTACAACCAGTAGGATGGGTTGAGCGGAGCGAAACCCATCGATCAAATTGCGGTGGAGAGATGATGGGTTTCGCTTCGCTCAACCCATCCTACGGCTCTCTTCTCCGTGTCCGTGTCCTCCGTGTCTCCGTGGTGAATCTTCTATTTCGACAGCGCGACGAAGACGCCGTCCCAGTCGGCGGCCGGCGGGTTGGCAACGAAATAGTCCAGCCGCTCTTCATACAAATCGTAGAGCGCCTCGAGCCGCGGGTCGCGGCTGCGGCAGTGGCTGAGGGCGGCGCGCGCCCCTGCCCAATCCTGCGCCCGGTAGCGCTGGAGCATCACGGCGTGGCATTCCGCCAGTTCGGTGAAGCCGGGTATTGCGCCATACGCGGCATCGCCGAGCAGCGCATGGATCTGCACCGCCTCCGCCTTGCCCACGACCGCGATCAGGTCGAGTTCGAGCGTGGCCCAGGTGGGCGCGGCTTGCCGCGTCGTCTCGCCGATGATGATCGACAGGCCGTAGGTCTTGCCCTGGCCTTCGAGGCGCGAGGCGAGGTTCACCGCATCGCCCATCGCGGTATAGGCGAAGCGCTCGTCGGAGCCCATATTGCCGACGACGCACTCGCCGGTGTTGATGCCGACACCGATGTGGATCGGATGGAAAACCCGGTTGTCCGCCTCGGCCTCGGCCTTGAGCTGGCGGTTGATGCGATCGAGTTCGGCGAGCATCGCCAGCGCGCTGTCGCAGGCGTGGTCGACATGGCCGGGATCGTCGAGCGGCGCGTTCCAGAACGCCATCACGCAATCGCCCATGTATTTGTCGATGGTGCCGCGGCGGGCCATGATCAGCTTGGTCATCGGCGAGAGGAAGCCGCGGTTGATCAGCCGGCTGAGGCCCTGCGGGTTCGCCTTGAACTGCTCCGAGATCGCGGTGAAGCCGCGGATGTCGGAGAACATCACGCTCAGCATCCGGGTTTCGCCGCCCAGCTGAAGCCGGTCGGGATGCGCCGCCAGCGCGTTGACCAGATCGGGCGCGAGGTAGTGGCGGAACGCTGATTGAATGAGGCGGCGCTGCTGATCGACAAAGCCGTAGCGAAACAGCAGCACGCTCGCGGTCGCCATGCCCAACGCGACGGCCGGGTTGACGAGCGGCAGCCACAGCCCGTGCTCGAACGCGATCTGTGCACCGCCGGCCCAGCCGAGGATCGGCACGGCCCCGCCGAGCACCGCGAACCGGGTCGGCAGCAGTGCCGCCGCGAACCCTGTGGCGATCGCCAGCGCCGCGACCAGCCCGATGACGATCGACGGCCAGGGCAGCGGGTTTTCGCGGATGAAATCGCCGGCGATGATCGTGTCGACGATGTTGGCGAGGCGCTCGGTGCCGGGGATCGGGGTGTTGCCGAACGGTCCTGGGTAGGCGTCGGCGATGCCGATGAACGAGGCGCCGATCAGGACGATGCGATCCTTGAAATCGACCCTTAATTTGGGGTCGGTTGCGTCTGGGCGAAGGCGGCCCTCGACCAGATCGACAAATGAATAAGTCGGGATCGTGCCGCGCGGGCCGCGATAGTTGATGACGAGCCGCATCGCCCGGTCGGTCGGGATCAACCGGTCACCGAGTTGGATGCCATCACCAAGCGCGAGGCCGATCTCGCCCCACGCCAGCCCAAAATAGGCGGCTGCGGTGCGCACCGGCAGAGAGGGGAAGAAATCCGCGCTGAACGGCAAGGCGAGGTAATCGTAACGCGGCTCGCCGTCGTGATCGAAGGCGATATTCGCATGTCCGAGCCCGGCGGCAGCGCCGGCCAGTTCCGGGATCGGCAATACGGCCGAATGCGGCTGCAACGGAAAGATCGGCTCGTTGAGGCTTTGGTCGAGCCGCAAGTACGCCTGCTCGGATAATTGCGACGGTGCTTCCTCGGTTGGCCCTTGAAAAGAAAACGCGAGCGACAACAATACCTTGCCGCTGGCTCGCAGGGCGGCGGCGAAATCGCTGTCGGGATCGTCCTCGGCGAGGCGTGCGAGCGCCGAGCGCAGCCGAGGATCTTGCGCCTCGGACAGCGCGCCGGCCGCGGCCCGGGCGGCGCTGCGCAACTCGCTCGGGATCGACTGCTCGAGTTCGGCGAACAGGAGATCGAAGGCGATGACGCGGGCCCCGTCGCGATCGAGCCGCTCAACCGCCTTGGCGAACAGGCGCCGGCTGAGCGGCCAGCGCCCCAGCCTGGCGAGGCTGTGGTCGTCAACGAGAACGACAATTGTCGCGGGTTCCGGCGCCTGCGCGCCGCGGATGCGGAAGCGAAGATCGAGCGAGGCGGTCTCCAGCCCGCGCATCACCGCCGAATCGTAAAAAGTAAGGAAAAGCAGGACGCCGATTGCCACAATGAAGGCCAGCCCCGCTTCGCGGCCGCCTCGTGCCCAGACCAATCCAGACCGCGCCGATGCCGACCAGCGCAACACGGGCTCGCTAATTCAGATCGGTGCGGCCGATGACTGCGTCGAACTCCGCCTGGCTCCACACCCGCGGCGGGACCGGGTCCCGCCCGGCTTCGAGGCGGCCGCCCCAACGCGCTGGGATCGCTACGGCGCGTTTCGTCGCGGCGCTCGTCATGTCGACGCTGCCACTCAGCACACCGACCTGCATCGCCACCGGCGATGCCTCGACAAACCAGTCGGTCGAGCGCACCGCCGCGGTGCCGACCGCGGTCTCGACCTCGAAGCGCGCCGGGCGTTCGACCGGAGCGACGACCGCCCGCAACAGCCCTTGCCCGAGCGAGAGGTGGGCACCCTGGCGCTGTCCGGCGCCGTCGATCGAATAAGCGGCGATCGTCAATCGGCTGCCGGCGGCGACCGAAATCACCGAACCGTCGGTCATCCGCAGCTTCAACTTGCCATCCGCTGACACCTCGACGGTGTCGCCGACCTGCACCGGCGTGCCGATTTTGAGTGCACTGCGGTTGCCGCCGCTTTCGACAAAGCACGCCCCGCTCACCCCGACCACCGTACCGGCCGGCGCGGCCAGGGCAATCCCGGCGCAGAGCAGCAGAAGCGCAGCCGCGATCAGCGGATGGCGCAGCGCGCGCGGGACGATGCGTTTCTCGGGGCTGAGCATATCGCGCTCCTGGTCAGCGAGCCGAAAACAACGGCCGGCCGATCGTATCGGGAAAGAGGAAATCAAGGGACAGGTGAAGCTGCGCGATGACGCCGGCCCCCGCCGCGGTGGCGCGGGTCGCCGGCACCAGCGCCGCGAGATGGAATTCCCAGCCTTCGCCGGCATAACTGACGCCCGGCGAGATCAGCACGGTCGTCCGCGCACCGAAGCTGCGCCCTGCCGGCACCCCGATCGACACCTCGGTCATCGGCGTCAGCCCGCGGATGATCTCGGGAAGGTCGAAGCTCTGCACCTTCGATTGCAGATAGGGAACCGAATATTCGACGACGACGCCGAGGTTCACCCGATCGGCGCGGGGAGCCGCATCGGAGAATTTGTAGCCGACCATTCCGGTGACGGCGAGCGGCCGGAGATAGCCGATATCGAGATCGCCCAGCCCCTTGCCGAAATAGATCCGCGGCTCGGTCGCACTCTTGGGGGACTCGCCGATGCGCTGCGCCCCGGTGGCGAATTCGCGATGGAGACCGAGGGTCAGCAGAAACTCGTGCGGGTGATTGTCGATCGCCAGGAATTTGACCTCAGCATTGAAATTCCGCCAGCCGAACACAGGACCCTTGCCGACCCGCTCGACGGGACACCAGCTATCTTCGAGCACGATGCCCAGGCGCTCGGTGATCGTCTTGCTGAACACAGCGCCGAAATTGCTGGCCCGGCTTGCCGCTCCGACGGGCCCGCCGGCAAGCGGCACGGTCCACCCCCAGGTGTAGAATTCGTCACCGGGCGCGATCTGCGGCAGCACTGCGCTCGCCGCGAACAGCCGGTCACCGGCCGCGGTGTAGGCGAGCGCGCTGCCCGGAAACCCGCAAATCCCGAGAACCAAGGCTGCGGCAACGGCTAGCGCGCCCGCCCCGCCACGTTCTCTCCGCTTCGCCCCATGGGTCATCGCAATCGCTCCGCGTTCCGCTGCGCGAACCATGGCACATTCCGCATTGGCGCGGAACGAGGGGCTTGCAGCTCACGGGTCCGACCGCGCGTTGCGCCGAAAAAGCGCAGGAGAAAGCCGCTGCGGTGTTCTGCGATTTGCGGGGCAACCTCGGGCGATTGAAGGATACCGGAGGCCGCCGGGCGCCCAGTCGCGAATCGGTAGCTCCGCCAAGGTTTGCTACCGGGGCAGCGCAAACTGGGATTAAGATCGCAGCCATGAACGCAGGGAGGCCAGAGCGCGCCGAACGCCGGCTGGCGGCGATACTGGCCGCCGATGTCGCGGGCTACTCGCGGCTGATGGGAGCGGACGAAGAAAGGACCCTCGCCGCCCTGAAGGCGATCCGGGCCGAGCTGGGCGACCCGAAAATCGCCGAGCATCGCGGGCGCATCGTCAAGACGACCGGCGACGGGATGCTGGTCGAATTCGCCAGCGTCGTCGACGCGGTGCGCTGCGCCGTCGAGGTGCAGCGGGGAATGGCCGAGCGCAACGCCGATGCGCCGGCCGAGCGGCGCATCGCATTCCGCATCGGCATCAACCTCGGCGACATCATCAGCGACGACAACGACATCTACGGCGACGGCGTCAATGTCGCAGCGCGGCTGGAGGCATTGGCCGAGCCGGGCGGGATCTGCGTGTCGGGGACGGTGCACGATCATGTCCGCGACAAGCTCGACATTGCTTTCGACGATTTGGGCGAGCAGCAGGTCAAAAACATCGCCCGCCCGGTGCACGTCTATCGCATCGGACCGCGCGCCTCCGGCCCGCATGCCCCCACCCTTCCCTCCCCCGCAAGCGGGGGAGGGTTAGGGAGGGGGGCGGGCGAGACGCCGCTGTCCCTACCCGACAAGCCCTCGCTCGCCGTGCTGCCATTTCAGAACATGTCGGGCGATCCCGAGCAGGAGTATTTCGCCGACGGCATCGTCGAGGAGATCACCACGGCGATCGCGCGGCTGCCCTGGCTGTTCGTGATCGCGCGCAATTCGAGTTTTACGTACAAGGGCAAGGCGGCCGACGTGAAGCAGGTGGCACGCGAGTTGGGCGTGCGCTACGTGCTCGAAGGCTCTGTCAGGAAGGCCGGCAACCGGGTCCGCATCACCGGCCAGCTGATCGACACCGCAACCGGCGCGCATATCTGGACCGACCGCTTCGACGGCGCGCTCGACGATGTTTTCGAATTGCAGGACGAGGTGGCGAGCGGCGTCGTCGGTGCGATCGAACCCCGGCTCCGCCTCGCCGAGATCGAGCGCGCCGGCCGCAAGCCGACCGGGAGCCTGGATGCGTACGATCTGTACCTTCGCGCCCTCGCCGAATTCCAGAAGACGACATTCGACGGCAACAATGCGGCGATCGAGCTGCTCGACCGGGCGCTGACGCTCGATGGCTCCTACGCTCCCGCGGCGGCGCTGGCTGCGCAGAGTTGGGCCGCGCGACAGTATCACGCCTGGGGGACGGTTGCGGATACGGATGTGGCGCAGGCCGTGCGCCTGGCGAGAATTGCCATAGAGATCGGAAGAGACGATCCCGACTCGCTCTCGCATGCCGCTTTTGCCCTGGCCTTTCTGGCAGGAGACCTCGCCGCGGGATGCCGCGCGGCGGAGCGTGCCATTGCGCTCAATCCCAATCAGGCTCACGCCTGGAGCACGCGCGGCTGGATGCTGGTCTGGTTGGAACAACCGGAGCAGGCAATTGAATGCTTCACTCGGGCAATGCGCTTGAGCCCGCTGGATCCGAGAAACTATTCACAACAGTACGGCATGGCTCGTTGCCACTTCGTCGCGGGCCGCCTCGAGGAGGCCTTGCAATGGGTCGACAAAGCGCTGCTCGAACAGCCGAGGGCGGTAAACGCCACGGTGTTCAAACTTGGCGTTTGCGGCCTGTTGGGATTGACCGAAGAAAGCCGCAACTGCCTGCAGCGGCTCCTGGAGCTGAGCCCGGGTTTTTCGGTCGCGACACTCTCAAACCAGGTTATGCCGCGCGGTGTTTCAGCACGCATCGCCGCGCTCTGGGCCGACGGCCTGCGCAAGGCCGGTTTGCCCGAGGTGTGACACGGCGCCGGCACTCATTCGCTCCGCACCGTTCGGCGCTGCTGCAGCACGGTGCGCAGCTTGGCCCGGATCTCGTCGAAGATTTCGGTCGGCAGCACGCCGAAGGTCCACACCCCCGGCTTCAAACCCGATACCGGGCGCAGGTCGACGCCGGGCCAGACGAATTCATTGACCTCGTCGAGCACGATCCACGACGCATCGGCATCAAGACCGAGATGCCGCTTGACCTTCGGCGGGATCGCAATGCTGCGGGCCGATTCGCCGACCATCGCGCTTGCCTCCCACGTTGCCCACACCGGCGAAGGCCGGTGCCTATGGCGGAAATGGGTCCCGGCCTTCGCCGGGATGGACAGAATTTCTTGTTGCTCCCAGTCACGCCGTCAATGTCGGGTACAGATCATCCCAGTGCGGATTGTCGCGTTCGATCGGGTTGATCTTCCAGTCGCGTCGCCATTCATTGAGTTGTTTCTCGCGCCGCAGCGCCATGTCCGCGGATTGGTAAGCCTCGAACCACACGAGCCGGTCGACGTTGCAGCGGCTGGTAAAGCCGGGGACGACTTGGTTCTTGTGTTCCCAAACCCGCCGCGCGAGGTCGGATGTCGTCCCGATATAAAGGGTTCCGTACGGCTTGCTGGCCAGCAGATAGACGTAGAACATCGAACTTGCCGCCGAAATGGGTCCCGGCCTTTGCTGGGATGGTCTGATAAATTACCCCGAAATCAATCCGCCGCGTTCTTGCGGCCATAGCGCCGGACGCGCAGATCGGCCTGTTCCTTGTGGCCCCAGAAGCGCTCGATGGCGCAGAGCCGGCTGCAATATTCGCCGACCATCGCGCTCGCCTCGGGGGTCTTCACTTCCTGGTAGGTGCAGGTCTTCAAAAACTTGCCGACCCACAACCCGCCGGTGTAGCGCGCCGCGCCCTTGGTCGGCAGCGTGTGGTTGGTGCCGATCACCTTGTCGCCATAGGAGACATTGGTCTCGGGGCCGAGGAACAAGGCGCCGTAATTCCTCAGGCGGTGGAGATAACGGCGCGGCTCGCGGCAGAGCACCTCGACATGCTCGGCGGCGATGCGGTCGGCCTCGGCGATCATTTCATCCTCATCGGCGCACACGATCACCTCGCCATAATCGCGCCACGCCACCCCGGCGACATCGGCGGTCGGCAGCACGGTGAGCTGGCGGGCGATTTCGGCGACCGTGTCGTGCGCCAGCTTTTCCGAAGTGGTCAGCAAGGTCGCCGGCGAGGTCGGGCCGTGCTCGGCCTGACCGAGGAGGTCGGTCGCGCACATCTCGGCGTCGGCCGTCTCGTCGGCGATCACCAATACCTCGGTCGGCCCGGCGAACAGATCGATGCCGACCTTGCCGTAAAGCTGGCGCTTCGCCTCGGCGACATAGGCGTTGCCGGGGCCGACCAGCATGTCGACCGGCGCGAAAATGTCGGTGCCGAGCGCCATCGCCGCCACCGCCTGCACCCCGCCCAGCACATAAATCTCGTCGGCACCGCCCAGATACATCGCCGCGATCGTCTCGGGGTGCGGCCCGCCCTGGTTGGGCGGGGTGCAGGCGGCGATATGGCCGACCCCGGCGACCTTGGCGGTCACGATACTCATATGCGCCGAGGCGACCATCGGGTAGCGCCCGCCCGGCACATAGCAGCCGACCGAGCCGACCGGGATGTGGCGATGGCCGAGGATCACACCGGGCAATGTCTCGACCTCGACATCCTTCAGCGCGGCGCGCTGGATCTGCGCGAAATTGCGGATCTGCGCCTGGGCGAATTTGATGTCGTCGATCGTCTGCGGCGACACTTTGGCGACCAGCGCGCCGATCTCGTCATCGCTGAGGCGGAAGCTCGCCGGGGACCATTTGTCGAACCGCTCGCTGAGTTCGCGCACCGCAGCGTCGCCGCGCGCCCGGACATCGGCGATGATCGCCTCGACCGTGGCGCGCGTCTTGGCGTCGGCCTCGTCCTGCGTTCCGGCGAGCGCTGCCGTCTTGATGTGACGCGGCATGAATTTCTCCTTCGATTGGAATTCACCACGGAGGCACGAAGAACACGGAGAAGGATACCTCGTCATTGCGAGGAGCGCATCGCGCGACGAAGCAATCTCGACCAGGTTAGCGCAAGACTGCGCGAGATTGCTTCGCTGCGCTCGCAATGACAGCCTCTCTCCGTTTCCGCCGTGCCTCCGTGGTGATTGAGCTACCACGCGGTCCAGCGGCGCCTCATTCGATCACCTCGTCGGCGCGGGCGAGGAGTGTTTGTGGCACGGTGAGGCCGAGCGCCTTGGCGGTCTTGAGGTTGATGACCAGCTCGAAGCGGGTCGGCTGGATGACCGGCAGATCGGCCGGCTTTGCGCCCTTGAGGATCTTGCCGGCATAGACGCCGAGCTGGCGGTAAACAGCGGTGATGCTCACCCGATAGCTGATCAGGCCGCCGGCCGTGGCGATTTCACGAAAGCCATAGATCGTAGGAACGGCGTGGCGCGCCGCCAGCCCGACGAGCTGCTCGCGCCGGCTGTCGATGAATGGATCGGCTTGGACGAGGAGCGCGCCGGCTTGCAGTTGAACAAGGGTCGTGAAGGCGGTTTCGATCTCACTCTCGGCGCGGGCCTTGAGGATTTGGAGCTGCACCTGCTTCGCGCGGGCCGCATCCTGCACCTCTCGCATCACGCGCTCAGTGTGGGGACTGTCAGGGTTCACGAGCAGGGCAATCACCCTGGCCTGGGGAACGAACTCGACAAGCAGTTCGAGCCGCTTGGGATGCAGCTCGGCTACGAGGAAGCTGACGCCCGTGAGGTTTCCACCGGGCCGGGCGAGGCTGGCGACGCGGCCGTCCGCAACAGGGTCGCCGCCGCTGGTGAAGACAATCGGGATCGTCGCGGTTGCGCTTTTTGCCGCGCGTGAGGCCAGATCGCCGCCGCTTGCTGCGATCAGGTCCACCTTGCGGCCGACGAGCTTGGCGGCCAGTGCAGGCAGCCGATCATAGTGGTTCTCCGCCCAGCGGTATTCGATCGTCAGGTTCTGTTCTTCGACATAGCCGGCTTCGCCCAGCCCCTGGCGGAACGCGGCCACGTTCGGCGCATTATAGCCGGCTGATCCGCCACTGAGGTAGCCGATCACCGGCATCGCCTTCTGCTGCGCGCGCACGGGCAGCGGCCGGACGAGCGCAGCCCCACCCAGGAGGAACATCAGGTCGCGGCGTTTCACTCGATCACCTCGTCGGCGCGGGCGAAGAGCGATTGCGGCACGGTGAGGCCGAGCGCCTTTGCGGTC
>CAYMRQ010000061.1:0-21900 GCA_964392845.1 uncultured Rhizobium sp. | reverse complement strand
TAGAATCCCTCTACACCCTCCAACGCAACAGCTTTTTCAAATGCGATTCCCCTGTACCATTGAGCGGAGCGTGTCATGTCCCCGGCCATCGCTACCCGTTGGTTGCGCCGCCCCCTGATCGCCGCAGCCCTGCTCGCCACCGGTATCCTTGCAGCGGGTGGGGTGACGGCTCCGGCCAACGCGCAATATTACCCTTATTATGCGTACAATCCGTATTATTCAGCATACTGTAATCCCTATTACTATCCCTATGGCTGCGCCGGCGCCTACGCTTATCCCTACTCCGGCACCTACGCTTATCCCTATTACACCTATGCCCCGGTCACACTCGGCCTCGGTGCTGGCTTCGGCCATGGCTTGCGTCATCACGGGTCCCGCGGCGGCGGCGGATCCCATCGCGGCGGCGGTAGATCCCACGGCGGCGGCGGTCATCACCGCCGCTGACCTGCGCGCGCCTCAGACCCGCAGCGATGGCGCGTCGGGATCGTGGGCGCGAAAATTCGCGACGGCGCGGTTGCGATCGGCGACGGCATAGCAATAGACGCAGCCATGCGGGCAAGTGTCGTAGGCGCCGATATCGCGCGACAGGGCGCAGCGGCAGCCCGGCCGATTGCCGCCGGTCGGCGCCGCGATCGGGCGCTGGGCGACATCGGCGAGGCGCGCGGCGTCGATGCAGCTTGCCTCGCCCAGCCCTGGGACCAGCAGCTCGGGCTGGCTGCATAGGGTCGGCGCGATGCCATTCTCCAGGGCGATCGCGGTGAGCCGGCTAAGGAGATGCCGTTTCTCCTCGGCGGGCGGGTCGCGCCAGAGAAAGCCGGAGCGGGCAGCGGCCCTGTCGAGGTTGCGCCGCGTCTTCCGGTAGGGGTGCATAACCGACAGGACCACCTCGTCGACCGTGCCCTTGAGCGCCCGTGCCAGCACCGCGAAGCCGGCGGCATGCGCCGCGGCATCGAGCTCGCTGGTGACGACGATCGGGTCGTAGCGCCACACCGCCACGCGCGGTCCAAAGCGCCGGCGCAGCTCGCGCAGCTGCTCGACCGCCTCCTGCGCGGCGATGACCGAGGTCTCGAGCGCCCTGGCATAGCCGGTCACCGTGAATTGCACGGTAAACGGCGCCACCAGCCGCACCGCGTCGAGATCGGACAGCAGCGGCCGCAGGTTGCGGGTCCACATTATGAACCCGTCCACCGCGCCGGGCGCGAGCGACACCTCGTGCGAGCCGCCGCCATACGGGTTGGCGACGCGGCAAGAGCCGGCACACAGCCGCCGCAAGAACCAGCCCGCATAAAAGGCCGGAATATCGGTGCGATAGCTCGCCGAGACGATCACGCGAACGCGCTCCCCAAGAACTCAAATCAGGCTCGGAGCAGGTCAAACTACGGTCCGGCGCCGGTTGATAGGCGCCCCACCCGCCACATATATAGCCCGCGCAGCCGCCCAGTTCGCTAGACACCCGGTGGCTGTCGCATCTCCCGGGGGATCGGGACGGTGCTTTCCCGGGCCGACCGGTCCTGCTTTTGACATGAGGTCCCCATGAGCAAGGTTATCGGCATTGATCTCGGCACGACCAATTCCTGCGTCGCCGTGATGGAGGGCAGGAGTGCCAAGGTCATCGAAAACGCCGAGGGCGCGCGCACCACGCCCTCGATGGTCGCATTCACCGAATCGGGCGAGCGCCTCGTCGGCCAGGCGGCGAAACGCCAGGCGGTCACCAATCCCGAGAACACGTTTTTCGCCATCAAGCGGCTGATCGGGCGCCGCTTTGATGACCCGATGGTCAAGAAGGACATGGATCTGGTCCCCTACCAGATCATTCCCGGCGACAATGGCGACGCCTGGGTCGAGAGCCGCGGCAAGAAATACGCGCCCTCCCAGATCAGCGCGTTCATCTTGCAGAAGATGAAGGAAACCGCCGAGGCTTATCTCGGCGAGACGGTGACCCAGGCGGTCATCACCGTGCCGGCCTATTTCAACGACAGCCAGCGCCAGGCGACCAAGGATGCCGGCCGCATCGCCGGGCTGGAAGTCTTGCGCATCATCAACGAGCCGACCGCGGCCGCGCTCGCCTATGGCATGGAGAAAAAAGGGACAGGCACGATCGGGGTCTATGACCTCGGCGGCGGCACCTTCGACGTCTCGACGCTCGAAATCGGCGATGGCGTTTTCGAGGTCAAATCGACCAATGGCGACACCTTCCTCGGCGGTGAAGACTTCGACAAGCAGATCATCGACTACCTCGCCGACGAGTTCAAAAAGGATCAGGGCATCGACCTGCGCAACGACAAGCTCGCCTTGCAGCGCCTGAAAGAGGCGGCGGAAAAGGCGAAGATCGAGTTGTCGTCCTCGGTGCAGACCGAGGTCAACCTGCCGTTCATCACCGCCGACCAAAACGGGCCGAAGCACCTCACGATCAAGCTGAGCCGGGCAAAACTCGAGCAGCTGGTCGACGATTTGATCCAGAAGACGATCGAGCCGTGCCGCGCCGCGCTCAAGGACGCCGGACTCAAGGCGTCGGAGATCGACGAGGTGATCCTGGTCGGCGGCATGATCCGTATGCCGAAGGTCACCGAGACGGTCAAACAGTTCTTCGGCAAGGAGCCGAATCGCAGCGTCAACCCCGACGAGGTGGTCGCCATCGGCGCCGCGATCCAGGCCGGCGTGCTGCAGGGCGAGGTCAAGGACGTCCTCTTGCTTGACGTGACGCCGCTGTCGCTCGGTATCGAGACGTTGGGTGGCGTCTTCACCCGGCTGATCGACCGCAACACGACGATCCCGACCAAGAAAAGCCAGACCTTCTCGACCGCCGAGGACCACCAGACCGCGGTCACGATCCGCGTGTTCCAGGGTGAGCGCGAGATGGCGGCCGACAACAAGCTCTTGGGCCAATTCGACCTGGTCGGCATCCCGCCGGCGCCGCGCGGCATGCCGCAGATCGAGGTCACCTTCGACATCGATGCCAACGGCATCGTCAACGTCTCGGCCAAGGACAAGGCGACCGGCAAGGAGCAGCAGATCCGCATCCAGGCCTCGGGCGGTTTGTCGGAAGGCGATATCGACAAGATGGTCAAGGATGCCGAGGCCCATGCCACCGAGGACAAGAAGCGGCGCGAGCTGGTCGAGGCGAGGAACCATGCCGACGGGCTGATCCACACCACCGAACGCAGCCTCGCGGAGGCCGGCGACAAGGTCCCCACCGGCGATCGCGAGGCGGTGCAGAATGCGGTGCAGGCCTTGAAGGACACCCTGGCCAGCGAGGATGCCGAGCAGATCAAAGTGAAGACCGAGGCCTTGGCGCAGGTCGCGATGAAGCTCGGCGAGGCGCTCTACAAGGCGCAGCCGGGCGCCGACGGCGAGGCTCCAGGGGGCCCGCAAGGCGGGCCCGGCAGCGGCCATGGCAGCGACAAGGTCGTTGACGTCGATTTCGAGGAAGTCGACGATCAGAAGAAGCGCGGCTCCGCGTAAGCGCTGCCGGTGCCTCCCAGGCAATGGCTGCCTCCGGGCTTCGGCCCGGGGGCGGTCCCTCTCCCACTGAATTAGCGCCGGGCGTCCGTCGACAATGGCGAAGCAGGACTTTTACGAAATCCTTGGCGTGTCGCGATCGGCCGATGCCGATGAGTTGAAGCGATCCTACCGCAAGCTCGCGATGGAATGTCACCCGGACCGCAATGCCGGCGACAAATCCGCCGAGCAGAAGTTCAAGGAGCTCAACGAGGCCTATGATGTCCTGAAGGACGACCAGAAGCGGGCCGCCTATGACCGGTTCGGCCATGCAGCGTTCGAAAACGGCAGCCGCGGCGGCGATGCCGGCTTTGCCGGAGGGTTCTCCGGCGGCTTTGCCGATATTTTCGAAGAGATGTTCGGCGCGATGGGCGGCGGCCGCCGCACCCAGAGCGGCCCCAGCCGCGGCAGCGACCTGCGCTACAATTTCGAGGTGTCGCTCGAAGATGCCTTTCGCGGCAAGCAGACGACGATCCGCGTCGCCACCTTTGTCCATTGCGATACCTGCAAGGGCAGCGGCGGCGAGCCGGGCTCGCGCCCTGCCACCTGCCGAACCTGCCAGGGGCATGGCCGGGTTCGCGCGCAACAGGGCTTTTTCACGATCGAGCGCACCTGCCCGACGTGCCAGGGCTCGGGCCAAATCATCGAAAAGCCGTGCAAGGGCTGCGGCGGACAAGGCAGGGTGCGACGCGAAAAGACGCTGTCGGTCAACATCCCGCCCGGTGTCGAAGACGGCACCCGCATTCGCCTTGCCGGCGAGGGCGAGGTCGGATTGCACCGTGCCGCGCCAGGCGACCTCTACATCTTTGTCAGCATCGCCGCGCACCCGATCTTCCAGCGCGACGGCGCCAATATCTTCTGCCGGGTGCCGATCCCGGTCACCACCGCTGCGCTCGGCGGCACGATCGAGGTGCCGACGGTCGAGGGCAGCCGGTCGCGGGTGACGGTGCCGCCCGGGACCCAATCGGGGCACCAATTCCGACTGCGCGGGAAAGGCATGACGGTGCTGCGCTCGCCGGTGCGCGGCGACATGTACATCAATGCGATCGTCGAGACGCCGGTCAACCTGACGAAACGCCAGCAGGAGCTGTTGCGCGAATTCGAACAGGCCGGCGAGAACCGCAAGACCAGCCCGGAAAGCGAAGGCTTCTTTGCCCGGGTCAAGGAATTCTTCGAGGATCTACGCGAATAGAAGGCGAGCCGGAAGCTGCTCAGCACTTCGCATTCGCATAGTAGCAGGGGGCCAGGCCGGTTTGGATCGGTCCGGTGAGTTGCGACAACGCTCGGAAGAAATAATAAATCGGCTGGCTTTCGGCGTTCGCGACAAAGATGACGTCCTTGTCGTGCACCGCGAAGCGGCGGGCGAGAAGGTAGGAGTTGGCGTCCTTCAGGTCGAGACGGTAGACGATCGGCGAGAGGCCGCCCTGCGCGCCGGTCGCGATCGGCTGTCCGAGCGCCTGGACAATTTCGACCGGCTCATGGCGGAACAGGAACACCGCGCGCGGGTCGGCGCGATCGTCGAGCAGTCCGCCCGCCTTCGCCAAAGCCTCGGTTAATGACAGCCGGTCGCTGTTGAAGGTGATTGCGGCATTCCTGCCGGTGGCGCCAAAGACGCTGAAGGTTTGCGGGCGCCGCACCAGGGTCAATACGTCACCCGGCTCGGCAAAGATGTCCTGATCCGGGTCGGCGACCAGGGTGGCAAGCGGCACGGTCGCGGTGATGCCGTGGCGGGACAGCCGCACGAAGGTGTCGTGGGGCGGTGCCTTGGCGCCGCCGGCGGCGGCAATCACCTGCAGCAGGCGGTCGCCGCCGGGCGAGAGCGGGACGCGCGCGCCGCCGATGACTTCGCCCGCCACCGAAACCGAATTGGCCGCGCTCCGCTTGGTGACCACCAGCGCCTGCGGGTCGAGCGCCTTCGGGCCAAGGAGTTTTTCGATCGTGCTCTGCACCTGCGCCACTGTTCGGCCGGCGACCTCGATGCGCCCGGCATAGGGAATGCTGATCGCCCCGTCGGAGGCGACCTGCTGATCGGGGATCCGGGTGCCGGGCCGGCCGGATTGCCCGGCCACTTTCAGCAACTCCTCCAGTCGTTGCTCGGGTGAGTTTTCCATCCCGGGGGCCTGGCGTTGGCCCGGTGTGGTGCCGGCAGCGGGACCGGTCGCGGTTCCGGTCGCGGTCCCGGCAGCGGGGCCGGGTGTAGCGCCGGCAGCGAAGCCGGGTGTGGCGCCGACAGCGAAGCCGGGTACGGTGCCGGCAGCCGGGCCGGTCGTGGTGCCGGCAGCGGAACCGGTTGCGGTCCCGCCGGAGAGCACATCGTAGCCTAGCGTTGATAGCGAACCCGAGACGGTGCCCGTCTGCTCGGCGAAACCGGCAAACCCCTGCGCCGCCAACCCGCCTTGCGCTAGCGCCCCGCCCTGCGCTGCCGCCCCACCTTGCGCCAGCCCCCCACCGAACAACTGGCCCAGGGTATCGGGCGAGGCGGTCAGGCCCTGCGGCGTGCTGGGGACCCCTCCCAGCGTTGGCAATCGGCTGGTCTGCAGGCCGGTCACGGCGCCCGCCGGAAACAACAATTCGGTCAGCGAGTTGCCGAAGAGGCCGTTGGCCGCCGATTCCCAGATCACGACCGAGACCGTGTCGCCGACCGCGATCTTTAGATCGGGCGGCGGCAGGTATTTCTTGAACTGCTCGGGAAACGCGGGCTGTGGCCGCGCCAGCAATGTGGTCAGCACCGCGTCGTCGATCTTGACCACGTCGAACGCGATCCGCCCGTCGGGTCTGGCCTGCGCGATGACGTCCTTGCCCAAGGGATCCTCAGAGCAGGCGGCCAGCGAGAGCGCTACCAACGAGACGCAGAGAATGGCACGTTTCATGGGCAAGCGGCGGACCCCAACCTTCGCTCGATCAGCCTAGCATCGCCCGGGGTCAAACCAAACAACCCGTCTGGCCGTTGCAGGCCGCCGCCGTGATGATCCCGGTATCGCTGTTGATCGGCTGACCGCCCCGCGCCAGCCGGTCAGCGGATGCTGTCGAGCGCGTAGCCCACCGAGCGCACGGTGCGCAAGAGATCCGCGCCGCCGGCGGCATTGAGCGCCTGGCGCAGCCGGCGGATATGCACGTCGACGGTGCGCATCTCGACCTCCGAATCGTCGCCCCATACCCGGTCGAGCAGCTGCCCGCGCGAGAACACGCGGCCGGGATGTTGCAGAAAATGGCGCAGCAGGCGGAATTCGGTCGGGCCGAGATGGATCGGCTTGCCGGCGCGCGACACGCGATGGGCGGTGAGATCCATCGCGACATCGGCGTAACGCAGAACATTGTCGGCCGCATTCGGCCGGGCGCGGCGGATCACCGCGCGCAGCCGCGCCACCAATTCGCTCGGGCTGAACGGCTTCACGACATAGTCGTCGGCACCGCTGTCGAGCCCGCGGATGCGGTCGCCCTCCGCGCCGCGCGCGGTCAGCATGATCACCGGCAGCAAGCGGGTCGCCGGTGCCCGGCGGATCTGTCGGCACACTTCAAGGCCGGAGATCAGCGGCAGCATCCAGTCGAGCAGCACGGCATCGGGCCGGTGCTCGGCGATGCGCAGCAGGGCCTCCTCCCCGTCGGCGGCCGCGTCGACCGCAAAACCCTCGCGTTCGAGATTGTAGCGCAGCATCGTGACTAGCGGCGCCTCGTCCTCGACGATCAGCACCCGGGGCAGCACCAAGGGCAGGCCAAGCGCCTTCATCGCGCCCCGGCCTGGCCAGGCGGGCGCTCCGGCGCGACGACTTCGAGGCTCGACTTGTCACCCTTCGGTCGCGCCTCGGTGAGTGGGATACCGTGCACCAAATAATACACGTTCTCGGCAATATTGGTCGCGTGGTCGCCAATTCGCTCGATGTTCTTTGCTATGAACAGCAAATGCGTACAGGGGCCGATGTTGCGCGGGTCCTCCATCATGTAAGTCAGCAACACCCGGAAGAGGCTGGCGTACAAATCGTCGAGCTCTTCATCGCGTATCCACACCGCGAACGCCTTGTCTGCATCGCGCGCGACGTAAGCGTCGATGACATCCTTGATCTCCAGCAGCGCGAAATGCGCCATCCGCGGCAATGCGTGGACCGGCTGGATCGGCGGGGTCTGCGCCAGCGCGATCGAGCGCTTGGCGACATTGGCGGCGTAATCGCAGATGCGTTCGAGATCGCTGGCAATCTTGAGCGCGGCAACGATCTCGCGCAAATCGCGCGCCATCGGTTGGCGCAACGCCAAGAGGCGGATCGCCAGATTGTCGAGGTCACGTTCGAGCTGGTCGACCTGCTCATCACCCTCGACGATGCGGGTGGCGCGATCGCTGTCGCGGTCGATGACGACCTCGATCGCGGCGGCAAGCTGGCTCTCGGCGAGACCACCCATCTCGACGATGATTCTGTTGAGGCGCTCCAGCTCGTCATCGTAGCTCTTAATGATGTGTTCGGCGGCCATGCTTGCCCTCACCCTCAGCCAAACCGGCCCGTGATATAATCCTCGGTGCGGCGCACCGTGGGATGCGTGAAAATGCGCTCGGTCTCATCGAACTCAACCAGCTCGCCCAAGTAAAGAAACGCGGTGTAGTCCGAGCTGCGCGCCGCCTGTTGCATGTTGTGCGTGACCATGGCGATGCAATAGTCGGCTTTGAGCTCGGCTATCAACTCCTCGATGCGCTGGGTCGAAATCGGGTCGAGCGCGGAAGCCGGCTCGTCGAGCAACAGGATCTCGGGCTCGATCGCAATCGCCCGGGCGATGCACAGCCGCTGCTGTTGCCCGCCCGACAGGCTGAGGCCGCTTTCCCGCAGCTTGCTTTTGACCTCGTCCCACAATGCCGCGCGGCGCAAGGCCGATTCAACGCGGTCGTCAAGCTCGGATTTGGGTAGCTTCTCGTAGAGCCGAATGCCGAAAGCGATGTTGTCATAAATCGACATCGGAAACGGTGTCGGCTTCTGGAACACCATGCCGATCCGCGCCCGCAGCCGGATCAGATCGAGCCCCGGGGCCAGGATGTTTTCGCCATCGACAAACACCTCGCCGCTCGCCACCTGGCCGGGATAAAGCTGGTAGATCCGGTTGAGGATGCGCAGCAAGGTCGACTTCCCGCAGCCGGAGGGACCGATGAACGCCGTTACGCTGCGGTCGTAGAGCGGCAGGCTGATTTCTTTCAGCGCCTGAAATTTCCCGTAGAAAAAGCTGACCCTGCGGATCTCGGCCTTGACGGCGGGCCGATCGGCGGTCGCGAGCTCGCCGGCGCGTTCCGCCCCCACCGACGGATCGAGTTGGCGGGCTTGCATCGTCGAGACGCTCATTGCTTGAAGCTGCTCCATGCGGCAAAGACGCGCGCGGTGATGTTGAGACACAGGATCGCGGCGGTGATCAACAACGCCCCGCCCCAGGCGAGCGCCTGCCAATCGGCATAGGGGCTCATCGCGAACTGAAAGATCACGACCGGCAGATTGGCCAAGGGCGCGTCGAGGTCGACGCTCCAGAACTGGTTGTTGAGCGCGGTGAACAACAGCGGGGCGGTTTCCCCGGAGATCCGCGCGACCGCGAGCAAAACACCGGTCAACATGCCCTGAAGCGCGGCGCGGTAGGCGATCATCACGATGACCTTCCAGCGCGGCGCCCCGAGCGCCGCCGCCGCCTCGCGCAGCGAATCGGGAACCAGGCGGAGCATGTCCTCGGTGGTGCGCACGACGACCGGCACCACGATGATCGCCAACGCCATCGCGCCGGCCCAGCCGGAGAAATGGCCCATGCGAACCACCATCGCCTCATAGACGAACAGGCCGATGATGATCGACGGCGCGCTCAACAGGATGTCGTTGACGAAGCGCACCGTATCGCCGAACCGGCTGCCGCGGGCGTATTCGGCGAGAAAAGTGCCGGCGAGGATGCCGGTCGGGGTGCCGACCAGCGTGGCGATCGCGGTCATCGCGATGCTGCCGAAAATCGCGTTCAACAGACCGCCGCTGCTGCCCGGCGGCGGCGTCATCTGCGTGAACAAGGCCGGGCCGAGCGCGCCGATGCCGTTCACCAGCAAGGTCCACAGCACGAGGACGAGCCACAATAAGCCGAGCGCCGTGGCCGCCATCGACAGCGCCATCACGACGACATTCGCCGCGCGGCGCCGGGTGTAGAGGTCCATCGGCTCAGCTCCCCGCCTGTCGCTGCAACCTGATCAGCAGCAGCTTGGCTGTCGCCAGCACGATCAGGGTGATCAGAAAGAGGATCAACCCGAGCGCGATCAGCGAGGACAAATAGAGCTCGCCCACCGCCTCGGTGAATTCGTTGGCCAGCGCCGCCGAGATCGTCGTGCCGGGCTGCAGGATCGAGAGATTGATGTGATACGAGTTGCCGATCACGAAGGTGACCGCCATCGTCTCGCCGAGCGCGCGCCCGAGCCCCAACAGGATGCCGCCGACGACGCCGATTCGCGTATAGGGCAGGACGACGTGCCAGGCGACCTCGGCCGTCGTCGCGCCGAGCGCATAGGCGCTCTCCTTCAGCACCGGCGGCACGGTCTCGAACACGTCGCGCATGATCGAGGAGATCAGCGGCAACACCATGACGGACAGGATGAACCCGGCGGTCAAGACGCCGATGCCGAGCGGCGGCCCGGCGAACAAGAGGCCCACCCCCGGGAGCTGCCCGATCGAGGCGATCAGCGCCGGCTCGAGGTAATCCTGGACAAACGGCGCCAGCACAAAAAGGCCCCAGATCCCGTAAATGATGCTGGGGATCGCGGCGAGCAGCTCGATCGTTGTCGCGAGCGGGCGCTTGAGCCAGATCGGGCACAATTCGGTGATGAACAGCGCGATCCCGAACGCGACCGGGATCGCGATCAGCATCGCGATCGCCGAGGTGACGAGCGTGCCGTAGATCGGCGCCAACGCGCCGAATTTCTCGGTGACCGGGTTCCACCGGTCGGTAACGAAAAAGCCGAAGCCGAACTCTTTCAGCGCCGGCAGCGCCCCAGCGAGCAACGAGATGATGATGCCGCCGAGGATCAGCAAAACAATGAGAGCGAAACCCAAGGTCAGCGCCCGGAATATAGCGTCGCCGACTCCGCCCGCCGCGTGCCGCTGCGCCATCGCGCGTGGAACCACCTCAACCTCAGTCGCCACAATTGGTCTCCTGGAGCGCTTTATGTATCGACCGCGGGAAGCCGGAGGCCGGAGAGCCTCCCGCTCCTTGACGGTGTCAGGATGCAGGCCCGGTCCACACCGGCTTGCCGTCCGGTCCGACAATCTGTTTCCAGCTCTCCTCGAAGAGGGCGACGGCGTTCTGCGGCATCGGGATGTAATCGAGCGATTCCGCCAGCTGCCCACCGTTCTTGTAAGCCCAGGCAAAGAAATTAAGTACCTCCTTTGCCCTTTTCGGGTGATCCTGCTTCTTATGCATCAAGATGAAGGTCGCCCCAGTGATCGGCCAGCTCTCCTTGCCCGGCTGGTCGGTGAGGATCACGTAGAAGCCGGGTGCGGCCTTCCAGTCTGCATTGGCGGCAGCGGCCTGAAATACCTTGCTACTCGCCTGCAATGTCATGCCATCGTGGTTGATCAACTTTGTGTGGACCATCTTGGTCTGGATCGCATAAGTGTATTCGACATAGCCGATCGCACCCGTCGTGCGCGCCGTCAACGCCGCGACGCCCTCGTTGCCCTTGCCGCCGATCCCGGTCGGCCACTCGACGGCGGTGCCCTCGCTGACCTTGGCCTTCCAGTCCGCGCTGATCTTCGACAAATAGTTGGTGAAGATGAAGGTCGTGCCCGAACCGTCGGAACGATGGACGACAGCGATCCCCGTATCGGGCAACGTCACGCCGGGATTGAGCCTGGCGATCGCCGGGTCATTCCATTTGGTGATCTTGCCCAGGTAGATGCTGGCGATGGTCGGGCCATCGAGCGTCAGCTGACCCGGCTGAATACCGGGCAGGTTCACGACCATGACCTCGCCGCCAATGACCGGCGGAAATTGGGTCAACCCTTTCTTCGCCAGCTCTTCCGGCTTGAGCGGCATGTCGGACGCGCCGAAATCGACCGTCTTGGCGGTGATCTGGGCGATGCCGCCGCCCGAGCCGATCGACTGGTAGTTCATGTTCAGCCCGGTCTTGGCCTTGTAGGCCTCCGCCCATTTGGCATAGACCGGGTAGGGGAAGGTGGCCCCGGCGCCGGAAATATCGGCGGCGCCAGCAGGCCCTGCCATGCCGAAGGCAGCAACCAGCGCCGCCACCAGCGCGAAACGGAAAACAGCCACAGCTCACTCCATCATGGAATTGTCGGCGACCGGCCGGTTGCGCACCTTCTACCCGTTCCCCGAGGCGCTTCTATGACGCTTGCGTTACCGTTCGATGACAGCGCCGGGCGCTCCGGCCGCCCGCAGCCACACCGTAAAGGTCGAGCCCCGGCCGACCTCGCTGGCAATATCGAGCCGGCCGCGATGGCGGTTGAGGATGTGCTTGACGATCGCGAGGCCGAGCCCGGTTCCGCCCAGCTCGCGCGAGCGCGCGGTATCGACCCGGTAGAAGCGCTCGGTCAGCCGCGGCAGGTGCTCGCTCGGGATGCCGTCGCTCTGGTCGGCGATCACGACCCGCACCAGCGCCGTCGCCGTCCCGCTGCCGGTCCCGCCGGTCACCGTGATTTCGCTGTGCGGCCGGCCGTATTTGACCGCGTTGTCGAAGAGGTTCTGGAAGATCTGGGCCAGCTCGTCGCGGTCCCCCTGCACCTCCGGGAGATCGGCCGGCAAGGCGCGGACGACGCGGATGTCGCGTTCGGCGGCGCGCAGTTCGAACCCGCGAGCGACCTCATCGATCACCAGCGCAAGCGCGACCCGGCCGGTCGGCGCGACGTGCTCGTTCAGCTCGATGAGTGACAGCGACAGTAAATCGTCGACGAGCCGCGCCATGCGCTGCGCCTGCTCGCGCATGATCCCGAGAAAGCGCTCGCGGGCGGCGACATCGTCGCGCGCCGGCCCGAGCAGCGTCTCGATGAAGCCGATCAAGGTCGCCAGCGGCGTCTTCAGCTCGTGCCCGGCATTGGCGATGATCTGCTCGCTGCGCTTGAGCGCGGTGACATCATGCAGCGTCAGGATCGCCGCCGCGCCAGCGAGCGCCGGGCCGTGGTTCGGACCGTTGGCGATCCGGGCGAAATGGGCGCGCAGCACCCGTTCGATAGGCCCCGACAGGGCGAACTCGACGCTGCGGACCGGCTCGCCGCGCAGCACCGCGTCGGCGGCAGCGAGTAGCGCGGGGTTGCGCAGCGCCGCCGCCAGGTCGCGCGGCTGCGCTCCCGGTCCGACGAATTCCGCCGCCGCGGCGTTGCTGCGGACGATGCGGCGCTGGCGATCGATCAGGATCAGCGGATCCGGCACCGCGGCGATGACCGCCTCGGCGGCGGCGAGCCGCGCCTCGGCCTGCGCTGCGTGCTCGCGCCAGGACCGTCGCAACCGCAGCACCGCCGGCCATATCACGCGTACCGCGAGGCTCAGCCGGTGATTTCGATAGCCCGGCGCTGCCGCCCCGCCCGGCGCCGCATCGGGGCCGAGCCGGTCGATCGCGGCGCGCGCCCCGGCCAGCGAGAGCACCAGCGGGATGGCCATCAACGCCGCTAGCGCCAGCATCGCCGCCGCCGCGACGATCGCCGCCGTGCCATCGAGAAAGCCGAGCGCGAAGAGGACGGCAATGGCGATGCCGCCCGGTGTCGACAGGGCGAGGGCGAGCCCCGCGCTCCGGCCAAAGTCTCGTCCCATCGGCCTGGCTCTAGGCTGGTTCAGCACCGCGTACATAGTGTCGCTGGTCGGCCTTCGCACAGCGGGCAGTGCCGCACGACGACGCGCACCGCGCCGAACCGGCCGGTGTCGCAACGTTCGCCGGCGGGTTCCGGGCAGTCGGCGGTTGATCCAGTCTGATCCATCCGAGGGCGGAGAGATCGTTGACACCGGAGGGCGCGCCACTATAGTGCGCGGCTCGCGGACGGGGTGCCCCGTCCGTTGCGCATTTGTGACCACGCGGGCTTGCCGCGACGGGCGCGCCAACCGATATCGGTTCTTATGATGTTTGCAGTGATCCGCACCGGCGGCAAGCAATACAAGGTCGCCAAGGACGATGTGATCGCGGTCGAGAAGCTCGTCGGCGAGCCCGGCGCGACGATCGAATTGGGCGAGGTGCTGATGGTCGGCGACGGCGCCACGGTGGCGGCGGGGACGCCGCTGTTGTCCGGCGCCTCGGTCAGCGCCACCTTGGTCGAGCAGCGCCGCGCCGCCAAGATCATCGTCTTCAAGAAAAAGCGGCGGCACAATTACCGCCGCAAAAACGGCCACCGCCAGCTCCAGACCGTGCTGCGGATCGACGAGATCCGCCCCGGGACTTGATTATACGCACTTGATGATCGGCAGCTGAGCGGCGCAGGAGGGCTCGAGATGGCACACAAAAAGGCAGGCGGCTCCTCGCGCAACGGCCGCGACAGCGCCGGGCGGCGGCTCGGGGTCAAGAAATTCGGCGGCGAGATCGTCATTCCCGGCAACATCATCGTCCGGCAGCGCGGCACCAAGTTTCATCCCGGCGACCGGGTCGGCATGGGGCGCGATCACACGCTGTTCGCGCTCGACGGCGGCGCGGTGCAGTTCAAGAAGGGGATCGGCGGGCGCACCTTCATCTCGGTGGTGCCGCGAGGCACCAGCGACCAGCCGGCCGAAGCCGCCGAGTAGCCGTTCCCCGGACCGACCGGAACCGAGGGGAGCGGCCCGGCCACTCCCCTTTTCGTTTCGGACACAAAAGCCCAATGAAATTTCTCGACCAGTGCAAGATCTATCTGAAGAGCGGCGACGGCGGCAGCGGCGCCATGAGCTTCCGCCGTGAGAAATTCATCGAGTTCGGCGGCCCCGATGGCGGCAATGGGGGCACCGGCGGCGACATCGTTTTTCTCGCCGCCGACAATCTCAATACGCTGATCGACTACCGCTACCGGCAGCATTTCCGGGCGCAGAACGGGCGCGGCGGGGCCGGGGCGAACCGCACCGGCGCTAACGGGCGGGATATCGTGCTGCGCGTACCGGTCGGGACCCAGATCCTCGCCGACGACAAGGAGAGCCTGCTCGCCGATTTGACGCGCCCCGGCCAGCGTGTCGTACTGCTGCGCGGCGGCGATGGCGGGTTCGGCAATGCCCATTACAAAAGCTCGACCAATCAGGCGCCGCGCCGCGCCAATCCAGGCTGGCCGGGCCGCGAATTATGGGTCTGGCTGCGGCTGAAGTTGATCGCCGATGCCGGTCTCGTCGGTCTGCCAAACGCCGGCAAATCGACTCTGCTCGCCCGCCTCTCCCACGCTCGGCCGAAAATTGCCGATTACCCGTTCACCACACTGCACCCCCAGCTCGGGGTGGTGCGGCTCGGCGATGATGCCGAATTCGTGCTCGCCGACCTGCCCGGCCTCATCGAGGGCGCCAGCGAAGGCGCCGGGCTCGGCACCCGCTTTCTCGGCCATGTCGAGCGCTGCGCCGTGATCCTCCATTTGATCGACGGGACCGAGGATGACGTCGTCGGCGCCTATCGGACGATCCGCCGCGAGCTCGCCGATTACGGCCATGGTCTTGCCGACAAGCCGGAAATCGTCGGCCTCAACAAGATCGACGCGATCGATCCCGCCGATGTCGCGCGGAAGTGCCGGGCGCTGGCCCGCGCCGCGCGGCCCGGCGCCTCGGTGCTGCCGTTGTCAGGGGTCAGCGGAGCTGGCCTCACGCCGGTGCTCGGCGCCTTGCTTACCGCAATCGAAGCAGCCCGCGCGGACGCACCCGACGCGCTGGTCGATGCGGGATGAGCGCTTCTAAGAGGGAGCCAGCCCCCACCCTCCCACGGCAGGTAACTCCATTGGGGCGCGGGCCCCTCCCTCCTCCGCTTGCGGGGGAGGGTCTTTCAGGCTCCGGCGCGCTCCCTCCCCCGCAAGCGGGGGAGGGTTGGGGTGGGGGCGACGCGGCAACGGCTGGTAGGAGTGACCTCACCCCCGCGGCGGCACTGAAGGCGGTGCGCCGGGTTGTGCTGAAGATCGGCTCGGCGTTGCTGGTGGGGGAGGACGGCGAGATCCGCCGCGCCTGGCTCGAGTCGCTGGTCGACGATGTCGTGCGCTGCCGCCGGCGCGGTCAGGAGCTGATCATCGTATCCTCCGGGGCGATCGCGGTCGGACGCCGCCATCTGGGCTTGCGTGGGCGCGCCCTGCGGCTCGAGGAACAGCAGGCCGCCGCCGCCACCGGACAGATCCGCCTGGCGCACGCCTATCAGGAGGCATTGGCGCGACACCGCGTCACCGTCGCGCAGATCCTCTTGACCCCGGACGACACCGAGGAGCGGCGCCGCCATCTGAACGCGCGCGCGACCTTCGGGCAATTGCTCGCGCTCGGCGCGGTGCCGGTGGTCAACGAGAACGACACGATCGCCACCGCCGAGATCCGCTTCGGCGACAACGACCGCCTCGCCGCCCGCGTCGCGCAAATGACCAGCGCCGACATGCTGGTGCTGCTGTCCGACATCGACGGCCTCTATACGGCCGACCCGCGCGCCGATCCGGCGGCGCGGCATATTCCGCTGGTGCGCGAGATCGGGCCCGAAATCGAGGCGATGGCCGGCGCGGCGCCGCCCGGCTACAGCTCCGGCGGGATGGTCACCAAACTGGCGGCGGCGCGGATCGCGATGCAGGCCGGCTGCCATATGCTGATCGCCGAGGGCGATCCCCGGCTCGATGGCGCTGCTGCCGGCCCGCTGGCGGCGATCGAGGCCGGCGCCAAGGCCACCTTGTTCCTGCCCGGCGGCGAGCCGCGCTCGGCGCGCAAGGCGTGGATCGCCGCCGCAGTCAATCCGGCCGGCGTGCTCATTGTCGATGACGGCGCGGCGCGAGCATTGCGCGGCGGCAAGAGCCTCCTCCCGGCCGGCATCGTCGCGGTCGAAGGCTCGTTCGAGCGCGGCGATTGTGTGACTGTCCGCACCCGCGCCGGGGGTGATGCCGGGCGCGGCCTCTCGGCCTATTCGAGCGCCGATATCCGTCGCATCGCCGGACACAAGAGCGGTGAAATTGCAACCATTCTGGGCTACCGTGGGCGGGACGAGATCATCCACCGCGACGATCTGGTGGTAACCGAACGAGGGTGACGCCAATTTCCACTGCCGAAACGCTGACCCGGGAACAGACAGCGGCCGCCGATCTCGCCGTGACGATGGTGCAGATCGGGCGATGCGCGCGCGATGCCGCGGCGGTGCTGGCGCTCGCCCCGGCCGAGGCCAAGGTGACGGCGCTTCGGGCGGCTGCCGCCGCGGTGCGTTCCCAGGCGAATGAAATTCTCGCCGCAAATGCCGAGGATGTCGGCGAAGCCAAGGGCGCCGGGATCGGCGCTGCGCTGATCGACCGCCTCGCGCTCGACCCAAAGCGGCTCGAAGCGGTCGCGCGCGGGCTCGAGGACATCGCGGCGCTGCCCGATCCCATTGGCCGCGTGCTGGCCGACTGGACCCGGCCCAACGGCCTCAAGATCTCGCGGGTCAGCGTACCGCTCGGGGTCATCGGCATCATCTACGAGAGCCGCCCGAACGTGACCGCCGACGCAGGCGGGCTCGCCCTCAAATCCGGCAACGCGGCGATCCTGCGCGGCGGCTCCGAAAGCTTTCATTCCTCGCGCGCGCTCGTCGCTGCGCTGCGCCAGGGGCTGCGCGCGGCCGATCTGCCGCAGGACGCGATCCAGCTCGTGCCGACCCGCGACCGCGCCGCGGTCGGCCTGATGCTGAAGATGAGCGGGGTCATCGATGTGATCGTGCCGCGCGGCGGGGCGTCTTTGATCGAGCGCGTCCAGCGCGAGAGCCGCATCCCGGTCATCGCCCATCTCGAAGGGCTGTGCCACACCTATATCCACAGCGCCGCCGACCCGAAGAAGGCGAGCGCGATCGTGCTCAACGCCAAGATGCGGCGGGTATCGATCTGCGGCGCGACCGAGACCTTGCTGGTCGATCGCGCGGTGGCCGCCAGGATGCTGCCGCCGATCCTGGCCGATCTGCGCGCTGCCGGCTGCGAGTTGCGCGGCGACCCCGAAACCCTGGCGATCGACCCTGAAGCGGTGCCGGCGATCGAAGCGGATTGGCGCACCGAATATCTCGACGCGATTCTCGCGGTGCGGGTCGTCGACGGCGCTGCTCAGGCGATCGAGCACATCAACCGCTACGGCTCGCACCACACCGACGCGATCGTGACCGAGGACGAGGCCGCAGCCGAGCGCTTCCTGCGCGAAATCGACAGCGCGATCGTGCTGGTCAACGCCTCGACCCAGTTTGCCGATGGCGGCGAATTTGGGATGGGCGCCGAGATCGGCATCTCGACCCAGCGCCTGCCGCCGCGCGGGCCGGTCGGCGCGGCGGAGCTGACCACCTACAAATACCTCGTCCGTGGCAGCGGCCAGGTGCGCCCCTGAACAAGCCCACCGACTCCAGCCCCCACCCTCCCACGCCTCCGGCGCGGGTCCCTCCCTCCCCCGCGGGCGCAGGGCTGTCCAGGGAAGCGGATTCGGTTGGAACAGAGTACACAATCGCAACCACAGATACCCCTTGGCCGGGCTTGTCCCGGCCACCCATGTCTTTCTGTTCACGTTCACGGCCGCTTCAAGACGTGGATGGCCGGGACAAGCCCGGCCAAGGGGGCTTGGTTGCGGCGAATTCGGCGTAAGACTGTGCAAACGACGGTCGATCTGGTTTCCCCGGACAGCCCCGCCGCGAGCGGGGGAGGGTCGGGGTGGGGGCTTCGGGGTCGCCGGATCGGCCTCGTGGGCGGCTCGTTCAACCCGGCCCATGGCGGCCATCTGCATATCAGCCGGCTGGCGCTCAGCCGGCTTGATCTCGACGAGGTGTGGTGGCTGGTATCGCCGCAAAACCCGTTGAAGCCTGGCGCCGGCATGGCGCCTTTCGCAGAGCGCCTGGAAGCGGCCGCCAAGGCCGCTGGCGCCGAGCGGCGCATTCGGGTCAGCGACATCGAGGCTCGGCTCGGCTCGACCTACACCGCCGACACGCTGAAAACGCTCCGCCGGCGCTTTCCGCGCGCCCGTTTCGTCTGGCTGATGGGTGGCGACAACCTCGTCCAGCTGCCATATTGGAAGCGGTGGCAAGACATCTTCCGCACGGCTCCGATTGCGGTCTTCGATCGCCCGAGCACCTCGTTGACGGCGCTCGCGGGGATCGCCGCACGCCGCTTTGCCCGAGCGCGCATACCGACCCTGGCGGCGCGCGGTCTCGCGCTGATGCCGCCGCCCGCCTGGGTGTTTTTCCACACAAGGCTCGACTCGCGCTCGGCCACCCGCATCCGGGCCGAGCAACTGCTGCAACCCCGAAAGGAGAAAACACCCGAAGTGACCCATGAAGCGACCGCCATCGCCACGCTGGCGCCCCGCCGCCGGCAAAGGCTTCCTGCGCCGGAGCTGCTCCGCCGCATCATCGACAGCCTCGAAGACGGCAAGGCCGAGGAGATCGTAACGATCGACCTCGCCGGCAAGACCACGATCGCCGATTACCTGGTGATCGCTTCAGGCCGTTCGGCGCGGCAGGTGGTCGCGCTGACCGACCATTTGGAACAGATCCTCCCCGGCCGCATCGCGATCGAAGGGAAGGCCCAAGGCGACTGGGTGCTGATCGACGCCAGCGATGTCATCGTGCACATTTTCCGGCCGGACATCCGCGCCTATTACAATCTCGAAAAGATGTGGGGCTCGGCGCTGCCTGATGTCGAGACCGGGGCCGAGGCCGCCCTCTGATAGGCGCGCGGCGATCCGCCTCTATCTCCTCGCCATCGGCCGGCTGCGGCGCGGGCCGCTTTATGAGGTGCAGGCGCTCTATGCCGGGCGCCTGTCGCCGCCGGTCACGATCATCGAGCTGGAGGAAAAGCGCCGCCTGCCGCCCGCCGCTCTCAAGCTACGCGAAGCCGAGCTGATCCTAGGCGCCCGGCCGGCCGGCGCCCGCCTCGTCGCGCTCGATCAAAGCGGCGCAAGCTGGACCAGCCGCGATTTCGCCGACCGGCTCGCCGCTTGGCGCGACGGCGGCGCCGCCACCCTCGCCTTTGCGATCGGCGGCGCCGAGGGGCTCGGGCAAGCGGTCATCGAGAGCGCAGATGCGGTCATCTCGCTCGGCATGATGACGTGGCCGCATCTTTTTGTGCGCAGCATGCTCCTGGAGCAGCTCTACCGGGCACAGCAGATCCTCGCCGGCCATCCCTATCATCGCGATTAGCGGCAAGTCACGATCGCCGCAGCAAACGCGCTTCCGGCGGCACCGGATCGTCGGGCAGCTGGCACTCGCGATGGCGCGCCAGCGCCTCGTCGATCAGCAGCGACAACAGCGCGGTGAACCCGATCGGCGGCTCTGCAGCTTCCCACAGGAAATAGCCGAACGAGCCTGGGCACGGGTTGACCTCGTTGAGCCAGGTCTCGCCGGTTCTTTCGTTGCAGTAGAAATCGACGCGCGGCGCGCCGTACCCGTCCACCGCGTCGAACGCCAGGGTCGCCCAGCGCCGCAAATCGGCTTCCAGCGCGGCGGGGAGTTCCGGGTTGATGTCGCGGGTCAGCGACAGCATCCCCTGGCTGTTCCCCGCATCGCCTTTGGTGCCGGCCTTGCCGTTGCCGCCCGACAGGTATTTTTGGCGGAAATCGAGGAGTTCCTCGGCGCGCTTGGGGCGTTCGATCGCCGAGGTGCGCACCACACCCCCGATCCGCATCACCGCGAGATTGTACTCGACGAGGTTGGCGACGAAGGGTTCGATCAAGGCCTGCGTATCGAGCCCGAAGATCATCGGCAACAAGGCCCGTACCTCATCGAAATTGTCGGCCTTGCCGACGCCGATGCTGCTGCCGAGATGGGCCGGCTTGACGATCCAGGGGAAAGCGATGCCCGACAGCAGCGCCGTCAGCGACTCCACCGACGGCAGCCCGCCGGCGGCGCGCGGCACCACAGCATAAGGCAACAGCGGGATGTCGAGGCCGCGCAGCAGGCGCTTGGTCGCCGCCTTGTCCATGAAAACCGCGGAGGCGAGGGTGCGCATGCCGGTATAGGGCAGGTTGGCGGTCTCGAACAGGCCTTGCATCTGCCCGTCCTCGCCGCCGAGACCATGAAAGGCCAAAAGGGCGACATCGAATTCCGTCGTCGCGCGGCGGCTGAAAAATCCGCTGCGCTTGGGGACGAGAACGCCGCGACCGGCTTCGCCGAGCGACAGGCTCACTTCGGTCAATTCGCCCGCGATGCGCAGATCGGGCAGGTAGTTGCGGCGCTCTGCCAGCGCCTCGCCGACGAACCACGCGCCGCGCGGATCGACGTAGACCGGAAATGCGACAAATCGCTCCTGGTCGATCGCCTTCAGCGCCTGCAGCCCGGTGATTACGCTGACGTCATGCTCGGGCGAGCGCCCGCCGAGGAACACCGCGACACGGGTTTCATTCCTGCTCGGCATCCTGTACCCCAATCATGCAACCCGCCCACCAGGCCATGGACCTGCTCGAAAGCTACTCTCGCCGCCGCGACCGGCACAATCGCCCGGACATCAGCCCGGGCATCAGCCCCTGGGTCGCGGCGTGAAGTCCGATTCTGTTCGCGTCCGCGGCACCGAGCTTGCGCTGTTTCACCTCGAAGGCGATTCGGCGGCGGGACCGGTTGAGCTGATCTGGGCGCATGGATGGGGCCAGACGCACGCGGCGCTGTTGCCGCTCGCGCAGGCGATGCGGCGCTCTGCCCGATCGATCCTTATCGATTTTCCCGGCTTCGGCGCCTCGCCCTTGCCGCCGGTACCCTGGAGCACGGCGGATTACGCCGATGCGATGGCGGAATGGCTCGGTGGCCTCCCGCCGGCACGGCGCATCTGGATCGCGCATTCGTTCGGCTGCCGGGTCGGGCTGCAACTCGCGGCGCGCCACCCCGAGACGCTCGATGGGCTCTTTCTGATGGCGGCGGCCGGTCTGTCGCCGCGGCGGACGCTGTGGGCGTGGGCCCGGGTGGCGGCGCGGCGCTGGGCGTTTCGGCTGGCGCGGCAATTCACCTCCGAAGGGCCGGCGCGCGACCGGCTGCGCGAGCGCTTCGGCAGCGCCGATTACCGTGCGGCCGGGAAGTTGCGGCCGATCCTGGTCAAGGCGGTCACCGAGGACCTTACCGCGGTAGCGCGCGCGGTGCGCTGCCCTTCGGTCCTGGTCTATGGCGATCAGGACCGCGAAACCCCGCCGGAAAACGGCATGCGCCTCAATAGCCTCATGCCGCAGTCGCGGCTTTATGTGCTGCGCGGCTTCGACCATTGGAGCCTCTTGACCGATGGACGGCACCAGATCATCCAGCGCCTCGGCGAATTCCTGGAGCAACTGGGGTGAGCGGGCTCTTCGCGCTGGCCGGTTTCATCCTCTTCGCGG
>CAYMRQ010000060.1:16938-21922 GCA_964392845.1 uncultured Rhizobium sp. | reverse complement strand
GGCGGTGACCGCAGCGCTGCTGCACGAGGCGATCGGCGACCAGCTGACCTGCATCTTTGTCGATACCGGCCTCCTGCGCCTGGGCGAGGCCGAGGAGGTCGTGCGGCTCTTCCGCGGCCATTACAACATCCCGCTGATTCATCGCGACGCGAGCGCGCTGTTTCTTGAAAAGCTCGCCGGAATCACCGACCCCGAGGAAAAGCGCAAGACGATCGGCGCGACCTTTATCGATGTGTTTGACGAGGAGGCGCAGCGGATCGGCGGCGTCGAGTTCCTCGCGCAAGGCACGCTCTACCCCGATGTCATCGAATCGGTCAGCGCCACCGGCGGTCCCTCCGTCACGATCAAGTCGCACCACAATGTCGGCGGGCTGCCGGCGCGGATGAACCTCAAGCTGGTCGAGCCGCTGCGCGAATTGTTCAAGGACGAGGTGCGCGCGCTGGGCCGCGAGCTGGGCCTGCCCGAGCATTTCGTCGACCGCCACCCGTTTCCCGGCCCCGGCCTGGCGATCCGCATCCCCGGCGAAGTGACAAGCGACCGCCTCGACATCCTGCGCCGGGCCGACACGGTGTTTCTCGAAGAGATCCGCAGCGCCGGGCTTTACGACGCGATCTGGCAGGCCTTTGCCGTCTTATTGCCGGTGCGCACGGTCGGCGTGATGGGCGACGCGCGCTCCTACGATTTCGCCTGCGCGCTGCGGGCGGTGACCTCGACCGACGGCATGACCGCCGACTATTTCCCGTTCCCGCACGAGATCCTCGGCCGCATCGCGACCCGCATCATCAACGAGGTGCGCGGCATCAACCGCGTCGTCTACGACATCACCTCAAAACCCCCCGGCACAATCGAGTGGGAGTAGGTCAACCCTTAAAATCCTCCGGGCGCAGCCCTATGGGCGTGCCGTGCGGGGTGCGGTCGGCGGCGCGGTCCCAGGCGTCGCGGTAGCGCTCGATGCTGGCCCGATCGGCGACGCCCTTTTCGGCGACGAGGCGTTCGAGCGCGGCGAGCCAGTGATTGTAATAGGTCTCGCCGGTGTCGGGGTCGCCGGCGGCCTGCGCCCGCTTGATCTCCTCGGCCAGGGTCGCCGCCCATTCGGTCCAGGTGAAGAGGCCGCGCCGGTAGAGCGTCAGGGTCATCGCAAAGGCCTGCGCCTCCCACGGCTCGCGAAACACCGGGCCGCCTTCGTCGCGCGGCAGGCTCGGCAGTGCCGCCGCCAGGCCGGCAACAGCGTCCTCTTGCGTCCCGCTCATGCGCTCATGCGCTGATGCGCTCATTCTGGGGCGAGATAGGGCTCAAAGGCCTCGATCGACACGCTGATTGTCGGGTCGGCCTCTTCGCCCCACAATTCGCGCGCCGGAAACACCACCGTGTAGAGCCATTGCGGGTTGTCGCCGGCGCCGATCGCGGCGCTGTCCGGGAACACATGGCAGCCGCGTACCGCCTCGACCGTGCCGACCTTGCCGCGGGCATAGCGCGGCAGCCGCGTATGCGTCGCCGGGTTGATGTTGCGAGTGCGCACCCGCTCGCCCTTCTCGAAGCGCGCCGGGCCGGCGGCCGGTCGGTCAAAATGCGCCCACATCGGCGCCTTCGCATCCTCCGCAGTCAGCTTGCGGTTCAGCCTAATCCCCGGCCGCAACGCGCGGCCGGTCGCCAGCTCGTCCTCGCCGACCAGACCATGCGCGACGACCCGGCGCTCCAGCCCGCGAAACCAGCGCTCGTAATAGGAGGAGGCGAGATAGGTCAAGGGCGGCAGGTTTTCCAGCGAGGCGCGCCCGCCATCGATCGTCCACAGCCTCGTGTAGCCCATCGCCCGCTGCATCGCGAGGACCCGGCCCTCCCACTTCTCATGGAATACCGGCTCGTCCGCCTCGGCCTCGACCGGGCCGAAGCCGTGCATGCCGCCCATATCGTGGATCGAGTTGGTCATCGCCCAACCTCCGCCGGCGACTTCGCCAGGCCGGTGCCGACCATGCTGTCGCGCGTCACGAGCCCGGCGAGCTGCTCTTCGCTCCAGCCGTCGGTGCCGGCGGGCCGCATCGGCAATACCAGAAAGCGCGTCTCGGCCGTCGAATCCCAGATCCGGATCTCGGTCTCGGGCGGCAGTTTCACGCCGAAATCGGACAGCACGCCCTTGGGGTCGATCACCGCGCGCGAGCGGTAGGCGAACGATTTGTACCACACCGGCGGCAGCCCCAGCACCGACCACGGATAGCACGAGCACAGCGTGCAGACGACGATGTGGTGGAGGTTCGGGGTGTTTTCGACGGCGATCAGGTGACTAGCGACGGGATCGAATCCGACCATGGAATTCACCGCCTCGGTCGCGTCCGCCAGCAGCCGCCGCTTGAATTCGGGATCGACCCAGGCGCGGGCGACGATGCGCGCGCCGATATGCGGCCCGATCTTGGTTTCGACATTCTCGACGATCTGGTCGAGCGCGGCCGGCTCGACATAGCCCTTCTCGGTCAGGATGGTTTCGAGCGCGCGCACCCGCAACTGCATCTCTGATAATTCCGACGGCTCGTGGTCCGAGCCGTGCGCGTGGTCATGGGGATGATGCCCCGGGGCATTATGATTGTCCGCAGCCATGGCAGTACCCTCGCATGGTGTCGGAGCAAACCTTGCATCGCCGGCGCTCCGCTTGCAATGGCCCCCGCCTTAAACAGGAAGGCCCCATGCGTCGGCAGCGGTTTGACCAGGGCGGCGCCCCGGGTCCACTATGGCGCGAGCGCGCGAAAACGCGTGCGCATCGCCACGGAGATCCCAGCCATGATCACCAAATTCGACAGCCTGTTCGCCGGTCATGTCGACATGGACAATGTCGGCTATGGCGGGATCCCGGTGAACGACCGCCGGTTTCCCAACGAGCACTTGGTTACCGCCTTCGACAAGGCCCAGGCGATGGCCCAGTCGATGGACCGGCTCGGCTACGACACGTTCTGGATGGCCGAGCATCACTTTCAGTACGAAGGCTACGAGTGCCTCCCCAACGTCTTGATGATGGCGCTGCACCTCGCGCATGTGACGCGGCGCATCAATATCGGCTGCGGCTTCAACATCACCCCGATGTGGCACCCGCTGCGCCTCGCCGAGGATTATGCGACGGTCGACATCCTGACCGGTGGGCGGGTCATTTTCGGGGTCGGCCGCGGCTATCATACCCGCGAGGTCGAGACCTTCGGCTCGCCGCTGATCGACCAGGCCGCCAACCGCGAGCTGTTCGAGGAGCAGGTCGACATCGTCTTCAAGGCGTTCAACAACGATTCCTTCTCCCACGAGGGCAAGTACTACACGATTCCGGCGCGGGTGCCCTATCGCGGCTACGATTTGAAGGAGCTGACCGTGGTGCCGCGGCCGCTGCGGCTGCCGGTCGAATGCTGGCAGCCGATCCAGGGCGGCAGCACGCGGGCGCTGGATTTCATGGCGAAGCACGGCATCCAGGGGTTGGTCGGCGGCGGTGCGGCCGAAGGCGGCGCGATGCACAAGGTCGTGCTCGACTGGCAGGCGGCGCATGCCCGTATCGGCAAGCACATCGAATTGGGCGAGCGCCTCTGCTTCGGCTTCCAGTTCCATATCGCCGAAAGCCGCGAAGCGGGCATCCGCGAAGCCGGCAAATACTACGAAGAGAACCAGAAGATGTTCGGCGAGTTGCGCCTCCTGCGCGCGTTGACCGACGAGCAGATCGAGATCATGCGCGATCCCAAGCGCGCGCCCACCGCCGGGCTGCCGCGCATCGAGGATGCGATCAAAGCCGGCGGCGTGTTGTGCGGCACGTCCGAGCAGATCATCGAGCACCTCAAGGCGGTCGAAAAGCGCTATCCCGGTCTCGACCGCGTCTCGGTTCAACAGCCGGTCGGCGTGCCCAAGGCGGTCTGCCTCGAACAGCTCGAGCGCTTCGCCACCGAGGTGATGCCGGCTTTCGCCAAGGCGAAGGTGCCCGAGCCGGCGCTGGCTTAGGCGCGGTTCTTACCCTCTCCCGCACCGCGGGAGAGGGTCGATACGTCAGCGGCAGTACGGCCGCAGGAAGGCGAGCAGGCCGGCGAGGCGGTGGACCGCCTGTTCGGCGGGCCAATGCGTGCCATGAAACAGCATGAAGACGACGAGCGCTCCGGCGGCGAGCCAGGCGAGCGGCAACCGTTCCGGCCGGTATCGCGCCATGACGGCGATGATTGCGCCGAGCGCGGCGATCCCGACCGCCAGCCCGACCACCACTTCGTTTGTGGTATGGCCACTGACGATGGTGCGCGATAGCGGGATGCCAATCACCGGGACAGCGGTGCCGGCAATCAGCGGCGCGCGCGCCAGGCGCGTGAGGGTTGCGCCGACGACCGCGGCAAAGCCGCCATAGACCACGATGCTCATCGCGGTGTGCCCGCTCGGACTCGCGACGCGGGCGCCGTCGAGTGGGTGACCGCAAACGGCAAACCCGAGTTTCAGTCCCCCGATCGCGCCGGCGCAGCCGACGATCGCCAGCCCCCAGCCGATCGCCAGGCGCGGCTGCCGCGCGACGAGGAGGAAGCCGACCATCAGCACCGCGAGCGGCACGGTTACCGCGGTGTCGCCGAAATCGGTGAGGAAAACCCAGATCGCTTGCAATTGTTGTTCTCAGCGTGGGTTCGGAGCTGGTGGATCACACCTGACGGAGGACTCCCTGGAGAGCCGCCGCACATATCCTGTCATTCCGGGGCGGCGCGAAGCGCCGAGCCCGGAACCCAAGAACACGATAGGTGGGCAGCATCGCACGCTCGCCGGTGCGTTCTACGATCCGCCTGTGTTCATGGGTTCCGGGCCCCGGCGGAGTTTATCCTCGGGCCGCCCGGAGGGCGGACCCGCGGGCCGGCCCCGGAATGACCGCCGCGGAGGCACGGCAAATGCCGTTGCTATGGATGGCAAGCGTCGGGAGTCTGGTTCGTCGCGCAGTTGGGTTGTAGCTCGCCGCGCCGGTTGGCTTTGCAGCGGGCTGCTTGTGTTGGCCGTGTGCGTC
>CAYMRQ010000060.1:8633-16928 GCA_964392845.1 uncultured Rhizobium sp. | reverse complement strand
TCGATATCGAGGCTCGATGTGATTTCGAGCCGCGGGTCCTCCAGGACGTTGCCGCGCGACCGCCAGCGCTGCTCCAATATCGCCTGGTCGCGATCGCGCAGCAGGGTGGCGATTTCGGACTGAAACAGGCGAACGAGCGCGCCGATCCAACGGTTGAGCAGCGCCGAGGGGTGGTCGCCTTGCACGCGAAAGCGGTCGAGCATCCCGATCACGTCGTCGGCCCGATACCAGGTCTCGCCGGTGACCCAGCGGTTGGTCGTGAACAGCCGGGTCGGCTCGCCGCACCGGTCCACCCCGATCGCCACGAGGTGGCAGACCTGGTCGCTTCTGCCGCGCTTCAGCGGCGCGGATTGGCGCGGCGCCGGAGCATTCGCGACCGCGAGCTCCGGCAGCAGCAGCGGCGTGATCCCGGCGGGCACCCCCTCGCCGCGCAGGAACAGGCCGTGCTCGATTTTCGCCGCTTGCTTCTCCGCGGGGTGCAGCCGGGTCGGGCCGGGGTGGCGATGGTAGAAATACTGGGCGTGACTGGCCGGGTCGTAAACCTCGCCCGCGGGATAGTGCCGCCAATCAGCCATACCGGCAACGATATCGCCAGCGAGATCGCCAGCGTCGGCGCTCGTCACCTCGCGGATGCCCGTCGCCTCACGGATAACCGAGCTGCCGCGCGCGGCGATGGCCTCGCGGCAGTCGCGCAGCGTCGCGGCCGCCTCGGCCTCGCGCTCCCGCCAATTCACGGTTCTCTGCCTCCGATTGCGTGAACGAAACGTGTCCGATATTACCGATCAGCGCCGTTCCGACAAGGCGCGATTGCTGAGGGTCCAGGTCACGATCTCCTGGATCGCGCCGCCCAGCGCCGCGTCGAAGCCGCGCACGATTTCGGGCAGCGCATTGGCCGCCGCGGTCGCCTCGCGGCTGACCGAGATCTGGGCCACGATCCTGCGCTCCGGGGTGCGGACGAGCTTTGCATTGAGCCTCACGGAGATGCGCGGCGGTCCATTGGGCGAATCGTAGATCGCCTCGAAATCACCTATCGCGGTCTCCAGCACGAAATCGGCGCGCAGGCCGAGGCTCTCCGGCCCGACCGCGGGGATTGCCGCGCTTTTTTCGAACCCCTCGACGAGGGCGGTTTGGACCAGGAACGGCACGCGGTCGGTCCATTCGGCATCGGCAAAATAATCGAGCGAGACCGGCGCGCGGCTCAACGCGATCCGCGCCGTGTCGAGCCCGGCCGGCGCGGTTGGCGTGGCGACGAGGAGCTGGGCCCCGACATGTGGCAGCCCGGCGGCAAAGGCGGGCGTTGGGGTTACCCGATAAAGCTGTCGCTTTGGCGCCTCGGAGAGCAGCCCGCCGCAACCCGCCAGCAGCGGGACCAGCGACAGGATCGCGATCAGGCGGCACCGAAGACGCGGCGAGTGAGCGGTCATCGCGGGCGGTATCCTTCGCGGCGGTCGCCGAACAGGACCCGGCTCGGATCGCGCTCGATCTGGGCGGTCAGCCGGTTCAATCCCGAAATCAGCTGCCGGGTCTCGCCGACGAGGACCCTGACATCGCTCAAGGTGTGCTGAGTGAAGGCGCGAACGCCCGGCCGCACGTCCTGCAGCGTGAGCTGAAGCTGTCGATTGGTATCGGTCAGGCTCGTGGCGAGGCGGTCGAAATCGGCGATCGCCGTCGCCGCCCGGTTGCCGAGCCCGTCGGGGCCGGAATAGCTTTTATCGACGTTGTCGAGCAGCGTCGTCAGGGTCGCCGCGGCCTTGTTGGCGCCGGCCATCAGATCGGCGATGTCCTGCTTGCGCTCGGCGAGGCCGGCGGTGAAGGCGCGGATGTTGTCGAGGCTCTCGGCGAAGGCCTGCTGGTTCTTTTCGCCGAGCAATTTGTTTGCGCTTTCCAGCGCCTCGTCGATCTTTACCATCAGTTCGGGGACGCGGGCGACGACGCTGGCGAGGCGGGAGCGGTGCGCCCTGATCACCGGATAGCGCTCGCCGGATTTGGCCTGCAGCACCGGCGCGGTCTGGGTGCCCTTGACGATAAGGATGTACGAAACGCCGCTGAGGATGTTGGTTTCGACGCTGGCGCGGACATCCTGCTTGATCTCGGTCTTGGGGTCGAGATCGGCGGTAACCCGGATCATTGCCGCCGGCGCTTGCTCGGCGCCGATGGTTTCCCCGGCATCTTCTTCTTCGGTATATTTTCTATCGAACGAAACTATTCTTATGTCGACTACCTTGCCGATCGGGACACCGCTGTATTCGACGACGGCGCCGTTCCTCAGGCCGGTTACCGGCCCTTTGAAGTAGATGTCGTAACGCGTGTATTCGGTCGTCAGGCTGGCCCGCGCCATCCACAGCACCGCGATGAAGCCGAGAGCGACCATCCCCAGCACAAAACCACCGACCGCAACGTAATGAGCTCGGGTTTCCATCGTGTTTGCCTAACGCATGGTCGCGGGTTGCGCCGCGCGGCCGCGCGGCCCGTGGAAGTAAGCGTGGATCCACGGATGATCGTCCTTCAGGTGCTGCGCCAATGTACCTATCCGTATCTTGTTGTCGACGAGCACCGCGACGCGGTCGCAGATCGCGAACAGGGTATCGAGATCGTGCGTCACCAGGAACACGGTGAGGCCGAGGCTCGCTTTCAGGTCGCGGATCAGCTGATCGAACGCGGCGGCGGCGATCGGGTCGAGCCCGGCGGTCGGTTCGTCGAGGAACAGGATCTCCGGGTCGAGGGCGAGCGCGCGGGCGAGACCGGCGCGCTTGCGCATCCCGCCGGAGAGCTGCGCCGGGAACTTGTCTGCGGTTTCCTCGGGAAGCCCGACGATTGCGATCTTGCAGGCGGCAATCTCGTCCATCAGCAGGTCCGGCATCCGCAGGTGCTCGCGCAGCGGCACCTCGATGTTCTGCGCCACGGTCAGCGAGCTGAACAGCGCGCCGTCCTGGAACAGGACGCCCCACCGCTGTTCCAACTCTTGCGCCTCGGTTTCGCTGAGATGCGGCACATCGTAGCCGAGCACATCGATACTGCCGGCTTCCGGCCGCTTGAGGCCGATGACGGTGCGCAGCAGCACCGACTTGCCGGTGCCCGAACCGCCGACGACGCCCATCACCTCGCCGCGCCGGACGTCGATATCGAGCTGGTCATGGACCGTCTGCGTGCCGAACCGGGTGACCAGCCCGCGTACCCGGATCACGATGTCGTCGTTGCTGCTGTCAGTCCTCGGCGCCATGGTCAAATCTTCAGGATCGAGAACAGGATCGAGAATGCCGCATCGACGACAATGACGAGGAAGATCGATTCGACCACCGACTGGGTGGTCAGACGACCCACGCTGTCGGCGCTGCCGGTTACGTTAAAGCCCTCGTAGCAGCCCACCATCGCGATGATCACGGCGAAGAACGGCGCCTTGATAACGCCAACCCACAGCGTCCACGCGGTGATCGCGCCGCGCAGCTGTTCGAGAAAAGGCGCCACCGGGATCCCGAGCGTCACCCAGGTCATCAGCCCGCCGCCCAGAATTCCCATCGCATCGGCGAAAAACACCAGGAGGGGCAGCGTCAGGGTGAGCCCGAACACCCGTGGCAGCACGAGGACCTCGATCGGGTCGAGGCCCAGGGTGCGCAGCGCGTCGATCTCCTGGTTGACCTGCATCGTCCCGATCTGGGCGGTAAAGGCGCTGCCCGAGCGGCCGGCGATGACGATCGCCGAGAGCAGCACCCCCAGTTCGCGCAGGATCGAGACGCCGAGCAGGTTGACCGTGTAGATCTCGGCGCCGAAGCGGCGCAACTGGTCCGCCCCCTGATACGCCATCACGACGCCGATCAGGAACGACAAGAGCCCGACGATCGGTATCGCGTCGAGCCCGGTCTTTTCCATCTGCACCAGGGTCGCGATCATCCGCAAGCGGCCGGGACGCCGAAACAACGTGGCTATGGTGATCGACACCAGGCCGGCAAAGCCAAGGATCGAATAGGCCCGGCGCAGGATCTCGATCGTGATCTCGCCGATCCGTGCGACAAAGCCAATGAGCGTGTGATGCGGCGGGATCGGATGCGCTCGCGGCACCGCGCCGCCGCGAGCGCGTATCTGGTCGATCAGCGGCGCGAAGCTCGGCCGCATATTGGCGAGCGCGACGTTGTTGCCGCGGTCGGCGAGGGCATGCTCGGTGCGCAGCACGAGCCAGGCGCCGGCGGTATCGAGATGCTCGATCCCGGCGAGATCGATCGTCACCCGCCGGCCGGTCGGCAGGTCGAGAGCGTGCAGCTGGCGATCGAGCTCCGCGGCGGTGGCGACCAGCCAACTGCCCTCAGCCCGCAGGGTGAGCGCGCCCGCCTCCTCCGAGGCGACGATGGTTGCGGGCGGCGCCATGCTCTGTCGGCAGCAGTCTATGGTAACATCAAGGCGATAGCTCGAGTCTTCCCAACTACGCGAAAACCCGGTATTCCGCAACGACTACCGTCGGCGCCAGCCGCAAGAGAGAGCGATGGACTTCAAAGAGCACATCCGCGCCATACCGGATTTCCCGAAACCCGGGATCCTGTTCTACGACATTTCGACGCTGCTCGCCCACCCGCAGGCATGGCGCGCGACTGTGGAGCAGCTCGCCGCGGCAATTCGCCCGCACCGGCCCGACCTTCTCGTGGGCATCGAATCGCGCGGCTTTCTCGTCGCCGCGCCGCTCGCCTACGCGATCGGCAGCGGCTTTGCGATGATCCGCAAGAAAGGCAAGCTGCCCGGCAAGACCGTGCGATTCTCGTATGATCTCGAATACGGCACCGACACGATCGAGGTTCAGCACGACGCGATCTCACCCGGCCAGCGCATCATCGTTGTCGATGATCTGGTCGCCACCGGGGGTACCATGGAGGCGGCGATCAATCTGGTGCAACGACAGGGCGGCACGGTTGCCAGCGCCGCCTGCATCATCGAGCTGGCTTTCCTCAATGGCCGTCGCCGCCTCAACGTGCCGCTCACCTCGATGGTCGTTTACGACAGTTGAGAGGGGTATCTTAATATCTCCACAAGCCATTACATACTAATCTACGATGTTGACGGATTTGCTGGACGACAAGGGCCGGGCAGATGACGATTCCTGAACCTTCCTCGGCAGTACCCGCGTCAAACCCGGCGAGCGCCCGCAGGTGCGTCCTCGTTGTTGAGGATAACCCCCTCAACATGAAGCTGTTCAGCGCGATGATCGCGTCGCAAGGCTATGATGTGCTGAAAGCGAGCGACGGTCTTGGCGGTCTCGATCTGGCGCGCCAGCAGCACCCAGACCTGATCATCATGGATATACAATTGCCTGGCATGTCGGGGCTGGACGTCACGCGCAGCCTGAAGGCGGACGAGGCCACTCGCGACATCCTGATTATCGCCACGACGGCCTACGCGCTGCGCGGCGACGAGGAGAAGATCCGGGCGAGCGGGTGCGACGGCTACATGGCAAAGCCCATAGCCGTCTCGGAGCTCCTTGATCTCGTCGATTCCCTCATGACGCTGTCGCACCGCGCACACTTCGCCTGATCGCAATCGAGCCGCCGCTCAATTATGATCGCGCAAGCGGCCAGGGAGCGCCAGGGATGACGGCATCGCGGCAATTACGGCTGGGCGCCTTCATGCGCCCGGTGGGCATCCATACCGCCTGGTGGCGCTATCCCGGCGCCTACCCCGACGCCAATTTCAACCTCAAGCACCTGATCCGCTTCGCCCAGACATTGGAGCGCGGCCGGTTCGACGCCTTCTTCATGGCCGACCATCTGTCGCTGCTGAACATGCCGATGGCGGCCTTGAAGCGCAGCGCCACGGTGACCTCGTTCGATCCGCTGACCTTGTTGCCGGCGCTGGCCATGGTCACCGAACATCTCGGCTTGATCGCGACCGCGTCCACCACCTTCGAGCCGCCCTATCTGATCGCGCGCCGCTTCGCCTCGCTCGACCACATCAGCGGCGGGCGCGCGGCGTGGAACCTGGTCACCACCTCCAACCCCGACGCGGCGCTCAATTTCGGCCTCACCGAACATCTCGAACATGGCGAGCGCTATCGCCGCGCGCGCGAGTTCTTCGACGTTGTGACCGGGCTGTGGGACAGCTGGGCCGATGACGCCTTCATCCGCGATGTCGAAGAGGGGCTCTTTTTCGATCCCGCGCGACTGCATGTGCTTGACCACAAGGGGGAATTCCTGTCGGTGCGGGGGCCTCTCAACATCGCGCGCCCGATCCAGGGCTGGCCGGTCATCGTCCAGGCCGGAGCCTCGGACGCCGGCCGCCAGCTCGCCGCGGAAACCGCCGAGGTGATCTTCGCCAGCGGCGGCAATCTGGCCGATGCGCAGCGTTTCTACGCCGATGTCAAGGGCCGCATGGAGAGGCTCGGGCGCATTCCTGAGCACATGAAGATCATGCCCGGCGCGCTTGTCGTCGTCGGCGACAGCGCCGCCGAGGCGCGCGACAAGCGGGCCTTGCTCGACAGCCTGGTGCACCCGGACAGCGGCATCGCCGCGCTGTCGATCGCGCTCGGCCACGACGCCTCCGGGTTCGACCTCGATGGTCCGCTACCCGAGATCCCGGAAAGCAATGCCAGCAAGAGCGGCCGGCAGCGGGTAATCGACCGCGCCCGGCGCGACAATCTGACGGTCCGCCAGTTGGCCCGGATCGCCGGCAGCTATGGCGGGCTGTCGCTGGTCGGCACCCCGGCGATGATCGCCGACCAGATGGCGGAGTGGCTCTACAGCGACGCCTGCGACGGGTTCAACATCATGTTCCCATACGTGCCGGGCGGCCTTGATGATTTCGTCGACCGTGTCGTGCCGGAACTGCAGCGCCGCGGCCTCTTCCGCCGGGAATACGAAGGCCGCACGTTGCGCGAAAATCTCGGATTGCCGCGCCCGGAAAACCGCTTCCTCCCGAAGCCCGCCACTTGACGATGCATCACGGCTTTCGGTCGGCATCGTCGATCTCCTCGCGCAGCATCTCCAGGGCCAGCCACCGCTCCTCAGCCGCCACCAGCCCGTTCCGCGCGACGGCGAGCGCCTCGGTCGTTGCGCCGAAGCGCGCGGGATCACGGGCATAGAGGTCGGGGTCGGCGAGGACCGCATCCAGCCCGGCAATCTCTGCCTGTAATGCCGCGATCCGTGCCGGCAATGTCTCCAGCGCATGCCGGTCGTTGAAACTCATCCGGCGCGGCCGGGCGGCGGGTTGCGCTCTGATCTGCGTTACCGGGCGCGGGTGCTGCGCCACCGCGGCCGGCGCGGGTGGAGAGCCGCGCTGCGCCAGCATATCGGTGTAGCCGCCGGCGTACTCGATCCAGCGCCCGTTGCCGGCGGTGGCAATCGTCGAAATCACCACGCGATCGAGGAAGTCGCGGTCATGGCTGACCAGCAGCACCGTGCCCGGATACTCCGCCAGAAGTTCCTGCAAGAGGTCGAGGGTCTCCAGGTCGAGATCGTTGGTCGGCTCGTCCAGCATCAGGAGGTTGGACGGCCGAGCAAACGCGCGGGCCAGGGTCAGCCGGGCCCGCTCGCCGCCGGACAGCACGCCGACCGGGGTGCGGGCCTGCTCGGGGCGGAACAGGAAGTCCTTCATGTAGCCGACCACGTGCTGGCTCTGGCCGCCGACCGAAACCGTGTCGCCGCTGCAGCCGGTCAGCGCGTCGCTCAGGCTCTCTAGAGGGTCGAGGCTCTCGCGCCGCTGGTCGAGGGTCACCTGGGCGAGGTTGGTGCCGAGCCGGACTTCGCCGGCATCGGGCGCCAGGGCGCCGGTCAGGAGGTTGAGCAATGTCGTCTTGCCGGCGCCGTTGGGGCCGACGATGCCGACCCGGTCGCCGCGCAGGATGCGTGCGGAAAAATTGCGGACGATCGGGCGGCCCGCGTAGGATTTCGCCACGCCCTCGGCAACGATGACCAGCCGGCCGGACAGATCGGCCTGGGCGGCCGCCAGCCGGACCAGGCCCTGGGCGGAACGTTGCTCCTTGCGCTTCTTGCGCAGCGCGAAGAGATCGGCGAGCCGCTTCTGGTTGCGGGTGCGCCGGGCGGTGACCCCATAGCGCAGCCAATCCTCCTCCATCGCGATTTTGCGGCCGAGCTTGTGCTGCTCCTTTTCCTCCTGTTCCAGTACCCTGTCGCGCCACGGCTCGAACGCCGCGAAACCCTCGTCCAGGTTCCGGGTGATGCCGCGGTCGAGCCAGATTGTGGTGCGCGAGAGGCGCTCGAGCATCCGGCGGGCGAGCGGGTGCAGGCCATCGAGGAAGGCGCGCTCGCCGACCAGCCACAGCCGGTCCGCCTCCTCGAGCGCCACCGCAGGGGTCGGGCT
>CAYMRQ010000060.1:0-8623 GCA_964392845.1 uncultured Rhizobium sp. | reverse complement strand
GCGCGAGAGGCGCTCGAGCATCCGGCGGTCGTGGCTGATCAGCACGATGCCCGAGCGGATCCCGGCCAACTCGCGCTCCAGCCACTCGATACCTGGAAGATCAAGATGGTTGGTCGGCTCGTCGAGCAGCAGGATGTCGGGCGAAGGAGCCAAGGCGCGGGCCAGCGCGGCGCGGCGCATCTCGCCGCCGGACAGCGAAGCGGGGTCTTCGGCGCCGGAGAGGCCGAGCTCTTTCAATAGGTAAAGCGCACGGTGGCGACCGTCGGCCGCCTCGCCGCCAAATCCGGCCTCGCCAAACCCCGCCTCGACATAGGCCAGCGCGGTGGCGAACCCGGACAAATCCGGTTCCTGCGACAGATAACGGATCGTCGTCCCGGGCTGGGCGAAGCGGCGCCCCGCATCGGGCTCGATGAGGCCGGCGGCAATGCGCAGCAAGGTGGATTTGCCCGACCCGTTGCGCCCGACAAGGCAGGCCCGGTCGCCCGCGGCGACGGCCAGCTCCGCACCGGCCAGGAGCGGCGTGGCGCCAAAGCTAAGGCGGATATCCTGCAGCAGAAGCAATGGCGGCGGCATCGCCACGAAATATCACGTGCCGGCCCGCGCCGGCGAGATAGTCTCGGCCCTGCCGCGGACGGCGTCACTCGTCGAGGCGTTCCTGCTCGATGCCGCGAAAATCGCCGCGCGAAATGAGCCCGACGATCTTGCCTTCATGGACGATGGGCAGGTGACGACAGTGCGCATTCTGCATCAGGCGCAGCGCCTCTATTGCGCTGTGGCCTGGGGTCATACTGACGGGAAGATAGGTCATGACCTCGGCCAGCGTCGTCTTGACCGGGTCCCTTCCTTTGGCCAGGACGCGGGTGACGGCATCGCGCCCGGTAAAGATGCCGACGATTTTGGCATCGCCTTCGGTCACCAGAACCGCGCTCACTCTTTGGCTGTCCATCTGGCGAGCCGCCTGCACCACCGTCGTGGTCGTCGGCAGCATCAGCGGGTGCTGGTTGCGCACGATCTCAGCCTCGGCGTGTTCCGCTAGCATGTGTTCCTCCTCATTCGAAACTGAACCCGTTGTGCCGGAACAGCGCGGTGCAGGCCGCGACCGCCGCGAGATCGTAGAGCCGGCCCTTGCCTTCCTCGATTTCCGCCAGCGCCGCCGCGATGCCGAGCGAGGCCCGGTACGGCCGGTGCGACATCATCGCCTCGACCACGTCGGCAACGGCGAGGATCTTGGCCTCGGGGAGGATGGCCTCGGCCTTGAGCCCCTGCGGGTAGCCCGACCCGTCGAGCCGCTCATGGTGCTGCCGCACCATATCGGCGATCGGCCACGGGAAATCGACCCCCTTGACGATGTCGTAACCCGCCTGGGCATGCGCCTGGATCAGCTGGTACTGAAGCTTGGAGAGCTTGCCGGGCTTGTTGAGGATTTCGGCCGGAATGTCGATCTTGCCGACATCGTGGACGATACCGGCCAGATACAGCCCGTCGATCTGCTCCTCCGGCAGGTGAAGCTCGCGCGCCATCGCGACGGCGAGGCTGGCGACGCGCTGCTGATGGCCGGCGGTATAGGGATCGCGCATCTCGACGGTACTGGCGATCGCGCCGATCGTGGCTTCGAGGCTCGCCCGCCAGCGCTTGTCCAGTGCCTCGCGCGCGGTGTGCTCGCGCAGCGAGCGAATGCCGAAGGCGAGATCGGCGGCGAGTTCTTGCAGGAGCTTCAGTTCGTCGCTGTCGAAAGCGTCCGCCTCGGCGGCGTAGATCGTGAGGACCGTAAACCCGTCCGTGCCGTTGTTCAGCGGGAATGACGCAGCGGCGCTGATGCCGTGTCTGGCGAACCTGGCGCGCCAGAGCGTCATCGCCGAATCTTTCATCAGGTCCTGGCTGGTCTGCGATTGCCCGCTGTTAAGGGCGAGGCCGCAGACGCAGCCGCCTTCGGACTCGCCCGCCCAGCTGTGCAGCGGCGGGCCGTCGAAGAATTCGGCGCCAATGCCGGCCCAGGCAACGGGGGTGACCGTCTTTGCCGCATCTTGTTGCGGCACGCCGACCCAGGCCATGCGATAGCCGCCGTTCTCGACGATGGCTTGGCACATGTCGTTAAGCAAGTCTGGCTCGGTTGCGGCGCGCACCAGCGCCTCGTTGCCGCGGCTCAGCGTCCTCAGGGTGCGGTTGAGCCGGCGCAGCGTGCGTTCGGCCGCCTTGTGCTCGGTGATGTCGCGGAAAAACCAGACGCGGCCCATAGAACCGCCATCCGGCCGCGTCATCGGCGAACGGTGGATCTCGAAAACCCGGCCGTCCGTCAGTGCCGCTTCGTGATGACCGCGCTCCTCCGGATGCGCGAGCGCCTCCTCCATCTGCGGGGCAATGGCTGCCGGGTCGGCGATCCTATTTTGCAATGCCCAGCCAAAGGTCTGCTCCTCGGATTTGGAGGCAATGATCTCGGTCGGGAAACCCCACATCTCGACGAAACGCCGGTTGAACGAGATGATCGACCGCTGCGCGTCAACGGCGACAATCCCGTCTGGCGAGACTTCGTGCTCGGTGGTGAGGATCGCGGCGGTGGACGCCAGTTCGCGCTGCGCCTTGTTGCGCTCGGTGACGTCGAGGACGACCGCGAGCGAGGCTGGGCGGCCCTCGAAAATCGACCGCGAGGCGTTGAGCAGAACGTCGATCCTCCCCCCGTCCCCCCTCTGCATGGCCGAGGTCTCCTGCAGAAACCCGAGACCGCCGGCAAGCTCCGCCCCCAGTTTCTCTCCTGCATACGCCCTGCTCTCCTCCGGGATGAAATCGAGCAGCGGATGCCCGATCAGCTCCGCTGCCGCGTAGCCGAGCAGGCTGGCGAAAAACGGGTTGACGTAACCGATCGTGCCGTCTTCCCGGACGATGAAGATGCCGGCGACGTTCTGCTCGACCAGGCTGCGGAATTTCGCGTCGTCCTCGCGGATGGTTTCTTCGGCGCGCTTGCGCTCGGTGATGTCCTGGCTGGTCCCGGTCATGCGGATGGGTTTTCCCGCTGCGTCGCGGGCCAATTCACCGCGCGTCTGGATGATCCGCTCCGTCTGGTCCGGCCGCACGATGCGAAATTCGATATCGTATGGCGCGTTTCGCGTCACACTCGCGTCGATTGCCTCCTGCACAGGCCCTCGGTCATCCGGATGAACGCAGTTGATAAAATTGGCTCGTGTCGGCACGAACTGACCGGGCGACTGCCCAAATATCCGGTAAAGTTCTTCCGACCAGACGACCTGACCGCTGGCGATATCCCACTCGAAGCCCCCGATATGGGCGATCCGCTCCGCCGTCTCGAGTAGCGTGTGCGACGCGCTCAGCGCGGCTTCGGCGTGCTTGCGCTCGCTGATGTCGTGCAGGATGCCGACGGCGTGCCACTCCGCGCCGACGCGCAGAGCGTTCAGCGACAGCTCGATCGGGATCTCGACGCCGTCCTTGCGCCGCCCGGCAACCTCGATGGTGCGGCCGATCACCGGGCCCTGTCCGGTCTTGGAGAACGCGCGAAAGCCGGCTTCCGCCGCGGCCTGAAAGCGCGCCGGCACCAGCCACTGGTGAATCTTGCGGCCTACCGCCTCTTCCGCCGTGTACCCGAAGATCCGTTCGGCCGCCGGGTTCCAATAGGAAATCGTGCTCGAAGCGTCGATGACCACGATCCCGGTCGGCGCGGCAGCGGTGAACGCGCGGAACTTCTCTTCGCTCTCGCGCACTGCCGCTTCGGCGGCCTTTCGGGCGCGGATGCCCTCTTCGATCGAGATCGCCCGCTCCACCGCGGACGGCAGCCGCAGCAGGCTGCTTTTCAGCACGTAGTCCTTGGCGCCGGCCTTCAAAAGTTCGACTGCCGCCTCTTCGCCCAGCGTTCCGGTGACCATGACGACCGGGATCTCGGGGTGGACCTGCCGGACATGCGCCAACGCCTCGGCGCCATTGAAGTCGGGCAGCTTGTAGTCGGCCAGCACAAGATCGGGCGCGAAGGTTTCGAGCGCCACGACGAAATCGGCCCGGGTATCGACCCGCTTTGCGATAAAATCGAGCCCCGCCGTGCGCAATTCGCGCTGCATCAACTCCGCGTCGTTCGGATCGTCCTCCAGGAGGAGGATTTTCAGCGCGTGCGGGCTCTCGATCTGTGTCGGCGCCGAAACCGGGCCGGGCGCGTTCGGCCGGGGCCTGTCTTGCATCAGTGCGGCATCGACACCGCGCAAACCCAGCTCATCGGGGGGCATTTGAAACACCGCCGGGTTTTCGCCCGCCGCCGCTAGTACGGCGGCGGCTTGTTGACGAGGAGCCAATAGAGGCCGAGTTTCGTCACCGCATCGGAGAATTCATGGAACTCGACCGGCTTGCTGACATAGCCGTTGGCGCCGAGCCGGTAGCTTTCAATGATGTCGCGATCCTCTTTGGACGAAGAGAGGACGACGACCGGGATCGGCTTCAGCCGATCGTCGGCCCTGACCTGGCGCAATACCTCCAGCCCATCCACCTTGGGCAGCCGCAGATCGAGCAGCACGACTTTCGGCTGCTGCTCCATCGTGCGGCCGGCAAACTCGCCCCGGGCAAACAGAAAATCGAGCGCCTGCTCGCCGTCCTTGACCCATGTTATATCGTTGGCAAGATGGTTTTTTTTCAATGTCCGCATGCACAGTTCCGCATCGGTCGGACTGTCATCGACGAGCAGAAGTTCCACCCGTCCATATGGATCGTTCATCAGCTGGCTCCCTTCGTCGGCAGCGCGAAATAAAAAATCGCGCCGTCGCCGACCTTGCCCTCGGCCCACACCCTGCCGCCATGCCGGGTGACAATCCGCTTGACGATCGCCAGCCCAATCCCCGTGCCGGCGAACTCGCCGCCATGCAGCTGCTGGAACGCCTCAAACAGCTTGTCGGCGTATCGCATGTCAAAGCCGGCGCCGGTATCGCGGACGAAGTAGATTGTCTCGCCATCGCCGGCTTGGGCGCCGATTTCGATCCGGGCGCCGGGCTTGCCGGCGGTGAATTTGATCGCGTTGTCGAGCAGGTTCGTCCAGATGCTCCGCAGCATGGCTTTATCGCCATGCGCCTCCGGCAGGGCTCCGATCTCGATCGGCAGCGCGCGCCCGGCGACAGACACCGCCAATTCATCGCCGAGCGTTTGGCGGACCAGCGCCGCCATATCGACCGGCTCCGGTTTCATTTCCAGGCGCGCAACACGCGAAAACGCCAGGATGCCGTCGATCATCCGGCTCATCTTCAGCGTGCTGTCGCGCACCACGTTGAGGATGCGCTGCCCCTCCGGGTCGAGCTTGTCGGCGTAGTCTTCGAGCAGGATGCGCGAAAAGCCGTCGATCGCGCGCAACGGCGCCCGCAAATCGTGCGAGACCGAATAGGCGAACCCCTCGAGTTCCTTGAGGGCGGCGGCGAGCTGGCCGTTCGCCGCGGCGAGATCGGCGACATGCTCGGCGAGGCTCCGTTCCAATGCTTCGCGGTAGCTGGGTAGCTCGGCCGCAGTGCGCTGGCGCCCGGCGATGGCGGGATGCGCCGCGCCGTCCGGCGGCCAGGCCCGCACCTAGTCTTCGCTCATATCGCCCCTCCGCCTCGTCCGCGCACGACGCTAAGGCCGATAAGGCAGCATTAAATTGAGTTAAGTCAACTATAACCTCTTTTACGAGTATTTATCAATCGGGCAAGGCGATTGGCGAAACCCCTCGCGGCAGCCCCGCCGAGCCGGAGGCGGTGCGGTTACCAATAATGTCCGCGAGTTCGAGCGCATGCCCGGCTTGCAGGTCGAGAACTGGACGACTTAGTCCGCCAACCGCCAACGCAGCGTCTCGCCGGCGCGGAACGGCGCGACGGCTTCGTCCCCTTCGCCGACGCGCCGCGGCACGGTCCACTTCTCGCGACGCAATGTCACCCGGCTCTCGTTGACCGGCAGCCGGTAAAAGGCCGGCCCGTTGAGCGCGGCGAACGCTTCGAACCGGTCGAGCGCGCGTTCCTCCTCGAACATTTCGGCATAGAGTTCGAGCGCGGCCGGCGCGGTGAAAATGCCGGCGCAGCCGCAGGCGGTCTCCTTGGTCGGGATCGCATGCGGCGCGCTGTCGGTGCCGAGAAAGAAGGCCGGGTTCCCCGAAGTCGCGGCGCGACGCAGCGCGCGGCGATGCTTCTCGCGCTTGGCGATCGGCAGGCAATAGAGATGCGGCCGGATGCCGCCGACAAACAGGGCGTTGCGGTTGATGATCAAATGATGCGCGGTGATCGTCGCCGCCAGATTGGTGCCGCCCGCGCCGACATAGGCGACCGCCTCCTCGGTCGTGACGTGCTCCAGGACGATGCGCAGTTCGGGCAGGCGGCGGCGCAACGGGTCGAGCACGCGCTCGATGAACACCGCCTCGCGGTCGAACACGTCGATTTCCGGGTCGGTCGCCTCGCCATGGATCAACAGCGGCATGCCTGTTGCCGCCATGCGTTCGAGCACCGGCATGACCCGCTCGATATCGGTGACGCCGTGCGCCGAATGGGTCGTCGCGTGCGCCGGATACAGCTTGACGGCGGTGAACACCCCCTCGGCGTGGCCGCGCGCGACCTCCGCGGCGTCGGTCGTGTCGGTCAGATAGCACGTCATCAGCGGGGTGAAGTTCGCTCCGCCGGGAAGCGCGGCGAGGATGCGGTCGCGATAGGCGCGCGCGGCCGCTATATCGCTGACCGGCGGCACCAGGTTCGGCATGACGATGGCGCGGGCGAACTGGCGCGCGGTGGAAGGCAGCACCGCCCGCAGCATCGCACCGTCGCGGAAGTGGACGTGCCAGTCGTCGGGCCGGCGGATCGTGAGGGTGTCGGGATTTTCCGCCATGTTGCTCACTCGCAAAATTCCCATATCACGATAGAGCGCGGCGCGGCGGCTTGCTATCGTCGCCGTCGCAAACTGAGGAGATCAAGATGACCGGGTGCATCGTCGGGTGGGCGCACACGAAGTTCGGCAAGCATGACGGGCGCGACATCGAATCGCTGATCGTCGAGGTGACGGAGGGCGCGCTCGCCGATGCAGGCGTTGCCGCCGCCGACATCGATTCGGTTTATCTCGGCACGATGAATGGCGGTTTTGTGAAGCAGGAGTTTCCCGCTTCGCTGGTCTTCCAGGCCGACCCGGCGTTCCGCTTCAAGCCGGCGACAAGGGTCGAGAACGCCTGCGCCACCGGCTCGGCGGCGATCCATATGGGGCTCAACACGATTGCCGCCGGCAAGGCGCGCCTCGTGCTCGTCGTCGGCGTCGAGAAGATGACCGAGGTGTCGGGCGCCGAGGTCAACGACCTGTTGCTGCGCGCCTCCTACCGCAAGGAGGAGGACCAGATCGAGGGCGGTTTTGCCGGCATCTTCGGCCAGATCGCGCAAAAATACTTCCAGCGCTACGGCGACCAGTCCGACGCGCTGGCGCGCATCGCCGCGAAGAACCACAAGAATGGCGTCGCCAACCCATTGGCGCAGATGCGCCGCGACCTCGGCTACGAGTTCTGCCGCAATGTCTCCGACAAGAACCCATTCGTCGCCGGGCCGTTGAAGCGCACCGATTGCTCGCTGGTGTCCGACGGCGCGGCCGCGGTGGTGCTTGCCGATACCCAGACTGCGCTGGCGATGAAGAAGGCGGTGGCGTTCCGCGCGGCCGAGCAGGTCAACGATTTCCTGCCGATCAGCCGGCGCGATATTCTCGCCTTCGACGGCCCGGCGCTCGCCTGGAAAAAGGCGCTTTCCGCCGCCCGGCTCAGCCTCGGCGATCTCGATCTGGTCGAGACGCATGACTGCTTCACGATCGCCGAGCTCATAGAATACGAGGCGATGGGCCTCGCGCCGCAAGGCGAGGGGGCGCGCGCCATCCTCGAAGGCTGGACCGAGAAGGACGGCAGATTGCCGGTCAATCCTTCGGGCGGGCTCAAATCAAAGGGCCATCCGGTCGGCGCCACCGGCGTCTCGATGCATGTGCTGGCCTCGATGCAGGTCACCGGCCAGGCCGGCGACATGCAAATCCCGGGCGCCGCGCTCGCCGGCATTCTCAATATGGGCGGCGCCGCCGTGGCGAATTTCGTCAGCATTCTCGAACCGCTGCGGCGCTGATCGGCGCTCGCGCTGGAACTGAAAGCGCAATTGCGCCATAGTCTTGCGCGACCAGTGCCCGCTCTCCCGGCGAGGGCGCTGCTTGGGTGGGGGACATGCCGGACATCATCATCGCCCGGCGGGCGCTGCTGGCGCTGGCCGCCGGCATTGCCGCGGGTATCTGGCCGATATGCCCGAGCGGTGCGCAGTCGCCGGGTAAAGGCAAGTCGCGGCACTCGCGGGCGCATCGCCGCGTGGTCGCGCTCGATCCCGGCCATGGCGGGGTCGATCCCGGCGCCATCAGCCCGCACCGGCTTTACGAAAAGGCGGTAACCCTCGCGACCGCGCGCGAGCTGGCGCGCCGGCTCGAGGCGACCGGCCGCTACCGCACCGTGCTGACCCGGCGCGGCGATACCTTTGTGTCGCTGCGCGGGCGGGTCGCGCGGGCGCGGGCGCACCGGGCCCAATTGTTTCTGTCGATCCATGCCGATGCGCTGCCCGACCGCGCGATGCGCGGGCTATCGGTCTACACCTTATCGAACGAGGCCTCGGACCGCGCGGCCGCT
>CAYMRQ010000059.1:3026-22061 GCA_964392845.1 uncultured Rhizobium sp. | reverse complement strand
CCCCATACAAGCCTGCCCCGGCGAAGGCCGGGGACGAGGCGCGCGTCGGCCAGCACGGCACCCTGACCTATATCCTCGACGCCTGCTGCGACGCCTGGAACGCCTTCCTCGCAGACCCCGAGCGCATCCGCTCGATTACTGAACGCCAATGGGCACAGGTCACGATCTGACGCCGTTAGTATAACGCCGATACCAGCCTCGGAATCTACCTAGATCGAGAATCCGGCGTTGCAAAATTTTTGGCTTCGGGACTGGCCGCACAGCCTCCATGCGGGTCAGCGGCTCGGATCGTCGCCGAGCTTGATCAGCAGCTTGCCGAAATTTTTGCCCTGCAGGAGGCCGATGAAAGCCTCGGGCGCGCGCTTCAGCCCCTCGACGATGTCCTCGCGGTATTTGAGCTGACCGCTCTTCACCAAGGGCGCCGCCAGGGCGCGGAATTCGCCGTAGCGATGGCGCTGGTCGCTGACGATGAAGCCCTGGATCCGGAGGCGTTTGCGGATGACCGCGCCGAGATTGGGGCCGGGCCGGGGGTTCGTGTCGTTGTATTCCGCGATCATGCCGCACATGACCATGCGGGCGAAATCGTTGAGCCGCGGGAACACCGCCTCTTGCACCGCGCCGCCGACATTCTCGAAATAGACATCGATGCCCTTGGGGCAGGCGTGGTCGAGCATGGCGCCGAGATCGCCGCGTTGATGGTCGATCGCCGCATCGAAGCCGAGCTCCTCCTCGACATAGCGGCATTTCTCAGCCCCGCCGGCGATGCCGACGACCCGCGCGCCCTGGCGTTTGGCGAGCTGTCCGGCGACCGCGCCGACCGCACCCGAGGCGGCTGCCACGACGACCGTCTCGCCCGTCTTGGGCTGGCCGATGTCGCTCAATCCGATATAGGCGGTCATGCCCGGCATGCCGAGCACGCCGAGGGCGGTCGAGATCGGCGCCTCCGCCGGATCAAGTTTCAACAATCCGCTGGCCGGGACCGCGCTGTAGAGCTGCCAGCCATAGCCACCCGACGCATAGTCGCCGTCGCGCAAGGCGGGGTCGCGCGAGCGCACCACCTGCCCGACGACGCGGCCTTCGATAACCTCGCCGATCGCGACCGGCCGCGCATAGGAGCGCACCCCGCTGATGCGGCCGCGCATATAGGGGTCGAGCGAGAGATAGATGCCGCGCAGCACCACCTCGCCCTCGCCGGGCTCGGGCAGCTTGGCCTCGACGATTGCGAAATCCTCGGATACCGGCAGGCCGCTCGGCCGCCGTTTTAAGAGAATCTGTCGATTGCGCTCGGGCATCTCTTCCCTCCATTCATCCGGACTACGGTGTCGCCGATGCCGGGCGCGACCTGGCGGCACCGGCCTATCCTGCGCAACCCTCGTACCTGCATACGGTGAGACCGGTCGCTCCGGCGGTCATTAGATACACCCTTTCGTTGTTGGAATGACCCGGTCCGGCGCATTCGGTGTCATCGTTTGCATCGGCAATCGCCAGATGGTATGCATTAACGTGGTTTTAAATAGAACTGCCAGAAACTGCCATTCCGGTCCCCCCAGCCAGCAGGAGATGGCATATGCGCTCTTCGGCTTGCCACGTTTTTGCCGCGATAATCCTGGCTTGCTCGGCCGTGCCCGGTTTCGCGCAACAGAATTCGGTTGGCGTCGCCGGCGCGGTTAACCCGCAGGCTACCGGTCAAACGCCCAAGGGGCCCGTCGAACAGCTCGTCATCGGCCATAACATCGTCCGCAATGAAAAGATCTCCACCTTTAACAAAGGGTCGGTACAGCTAATCTTCGCTGATCAGTCTACCTTGACGCTCGCGGAGAATTCCGAGATCATCATTGATGAGTTTGTTTACGATCCGAAGAAGCAAGCGGGCACCATGACGGCAACAATGACGACCGGAGTCCTGCGCTATGTCGGCGGGAAAATCAGCAAAAAGACCGACGTCTCGTTTCTGACGCCGTCCGGCGCGGTTACGGTTCGCGGCGGGATTGCCCTGATCAAAGTTGGCCCGAAACCCGCGGCCGCACCGCCGAGCGCCAGTTTGGCCGCGGAAAAACGCTAAGGCTCCAAGAAACGACGCCGGGGATCGGCGCCGGTTCCCGGCGATGATCACCACTGCAGCAAACCACCGGCCGAGGCGGGGGAAGGCCAGCGCAGCGAGCGCGATCGTCCGCATCGAAATCTCTGCCTGTCGCAAGAACAGGAAGACGTGAGCGGGAGGCGTGGTTTCACTTTGTCAGCGCCTCGAAGACTCCGTCCCAGGCGGCAGGTGGCGGCGACGCCAGCAAATTACCTATCCGTTCCTCGTAGAGCTGGTAGAAATCCCGCATGATGTCGGGGGCTTGGTTGCGGCAGACTTCCAGCTGCGCCAACGCCTCTTCCCACTGCCTGCCGCGGTACGCGGCGATCATCGACCCATGCGCGCAGGCGAGCGAGGCGAAGGCTTCGGTGGAAGCGACGGACTCGTCGCCGAAAAGAAAGAAAATGCGTACCGGTTTGGTTTTGCCGACCACCTGGATCAGGTCGAGTTCGAGCAGGGCGAATTGCGGCGCCTGTTCGGCCGTGCGCTCGCCGATGATGATGTCGACCAGATATGTCTTGGTCTGACCTTCGAGCCGCGAGGCGACGTTGGCATCGTCGCCGAGCACCGAATAGTCGAAGCGCTGGTCAGAACCGAGATTGCCGACAACGCACTCGCCGGTATTGAGCCCGATGCCGGCGCGAACCTCGCGGAACGGCCGGCCTTGCGTGGCGGCCTCGGCACGCCATCCATCGTTGAGGCGGGCCAGCTGGCTGCGCATCGCCAACGCGGTGCGACAGGCGTGCTCGGCATGCGCCGGATCGTCCAGCGGAGCATTCCAAAACGCCATGATTCCGTCGGCCATGTATTTGTCGACGGTACCCCGGTGCGACATGATCGCGTCGGTCATCGGCGTCAGATAGTGATTGAGGAAACTCGTCAGGCCATGCGCATCGAGCCCTTCGGCGATTGTGGTAAAGCTTCGGATGTCGCTGAACATCAACGTCATCTCGCGCAGCTCGCCGCCGAGCGTCAACCGCTCCGGATGTTCGGCAAGCTGCGCGATGACCGCAGGCGCCAGATAGCGGCTGAAGGCATGGCGCACCTGTCGGCGCTCGCTCTCAGTGCGCACGAACATCACGGTCGAGGACGAGAGATAGACGAGCGACCCGACGAGTGAGGGGAAGACCGGGTCGATCAACCAGTTGTATTCGGCATAGGCGTACCACGAACCACCGATCACCGGCGCCGTAACAGCTATGCCGAGCAACGCCGTCCATCGTGGGCCAACGCGGGGCAGCAGGAGAAGCAGGACCACCCCGATCGCGAGCATGAACGCGGCCTCGGCGCCGGGCGCCCAATCGGGCCGCTGGACGTTGTCGCCAAGCAGCATCTGCTCGATCAGCTGGGCGTGGATCTCGACCCCGGCCGCCGCCGGATCGAGCGGAGTCGGACGAAACTCCTTGAGCCCCTCGGCGGTGGTCCCCACCAGGACGATATTGCCCTTGATCAGTTCCGGGTCGGCGCTGCCGTCCAAAATCTTCCATGCCGGCACGAAGCGCTCCGGCTGATGCGGCGTAAAGTGGATCCACACAGTGCCATCGGCGCCGGTAGGCACCACGATTTGGCCGATTTTGATCGAGCTGACGCCGGCATGCTCGCCGAACGCGATCACCCCGCTCGCGCCGCTCGATTTGACGACGTAGGTGCGGGCCCCTTGGGCAACCCGCAAGGCATCCGCGCCCAATGCCGGATAGAGCCGATCGCCGATCGCGGTGACGAGCGGCACCCGCCGCGAGATGCCGTCGCGCTCGGGCAGCATGCCGAGCATGCCGTTCCCCGCGGCGGCCGCCTCCAGAACGCGCAGGCTGCTCGCGGCGCCGCGGAAGTGAGGTACCCAGGGCCGCGGATCGTCGCCCGCGATAGCGAAGCTCGCTTTCGCCTCGGGAAGCCGCGAACGCTCCTTCCCGCGCGGTGCGAAGCCCAGGACCACACGAGAACGCCCAATCGCCTCCGCGAAGATCTGGTCGTGGTCGGACATGCTGGCGAACCGCGCGATCAGAGGATCGTCGGGGGCGATGCCCTCGATATCGGCGAGCAGGCGCGAAGGCGTCGTGCGATCCGCGTCGATAAAGAGAATGTCGAAGGCGATCGTCGTGACACCAAGCTCGTTGAGCCGGTTGACAAGTTTCGTCAGGAGCGTCCGCGGCCATGGCCATTGGCCGAAACGTGCCAGGCTGTCGTCATCGATATCGACGATGCGCACCGGGATCGGCTCGTATTCCCGCGGCTTCAGGCGCAGAAACTCGTCAAACACGGATAATCTGAAGTGCGAAAGTGCGTCTGCATTGCTCGCCCAGGCAAAGAAACCCGCGAGCAGGATCGGCAGCGGAGCGACGTAATGCAGGTATCTGTAGAAATATCGGCTAAGGCGCCTCATGGAGCCATCATATCCGCAGGTAGCCGCCCGTTCAAAGGTGATCTCCCACAGGCTGGTCCAGCGGATGGCCTGCTCGATGGCCCCGCGGCGTCCGAACAGCGGACCGCGTTATCGCGACCTGCGCGGCCGCGAGGGATAGTGGGCGCAAGGTTCAGCAATAAGGCGGCCGCCTCAGGCGGTCATGGCAGGCTGGTGATGATGTTCAACGTCTCCGGCCCGTGAAGGGTGCACACCATGACCAGGCACGAGGGCAAGGCGGAAGTTATCGAGGCGAAAGGACTGAGGTTGGGAGAGGCGCTGCTCGTTCTCGCCCCGGTGAAGGCGTCGCCGGCGGGCTCGCAGCAAGGCCGCCCCCGCCCCGCCGCCGCCGGGTGTCGAACCATCGCTGCCTCGGCCGCGGAATTCGGCTATCATCGTGGCGTGAACCGGGGCGCGGATGGCACGCCGCCGACCACGCCGGCCGGCTACCGTTGGGGACGAGATGGATTACGCGACCTGTCGCAGCCTGCCGGCGATGTTCTTCGAGGTGGCGCGGCAACGCGCGGCGCGGCCGTTTCTGTGGGCCAAGCACCACCGGGAATACCACAAGCTGAGCTGGGCGGAGGCGGCTGATGCGGTAATGCGGCTGGCGCGCGGCCTCGCCGCGCTCGGCATCGAGCCCGGCGACCGGGTCGCGCTGGTTTCGGAAAACCGGCCGGAATGGGTCATCGCCGATCTGGCGATCATGAGCGCCGGCGCGGTCACCGTCCCGGCCTATGTCACCAACACCGTCGAGGACCACCGCCATGTCCTCGGCAACAGCGGGGCGCGGGCGGCGATCGTGTCGAGCGCGGCGCTGGCCGGCCGCGTCATCCCCGCCGCCGCGCAGGTGCCGAGCGTGCGGGCGGTCATCGCGATCGAGGGGGGCGCGATCGAGCCGGTGCGCGAGCCGGGCTCGCGCATCGATCAGCGCGCCTGGGATGCGGTGCTGGCGCTCGGCAGCGAGACCAGCGACGACATCGCCGGGCGGATTGCCGCGCTGTCGCCCGATGACACCGCGTGCATCATCTACACCTCCGGCACCGGCGGGGTGCCCAAGGGCGTGCTGTTGAGCCACCGCAACATCATCGGCAATTGCCGCGGCGCCTATCGCCTGTTGGAGACGCTCGGGCTCGACGACGAGGTATTCCTCAGCTTTCTGCCGCTGTCGCACTCCTACGAGCACACCGCCGGGCTGATGTTTCCGATCTCGATCGGCGCCGAGATCTATTTCGCCGAAGGCGCCGAGACGCTGGCGCACAATTTGGTCGAGGCGCGGCCGACGATCATGACCGCGGTGCCGCGGCTCTACGAGACGATGCACCAGCGCATCCGCCTCGCCGTCGAGCGCGAGCGCGGGCTGAAGCGCCGACTGTTCGAGCGCGCCGTCGCGATCGGCAAGAAGCGCCTCGCCCACCAGACGCTGTCGCTCGGCGAGCGGCTGATCGACCCGCTGCTCGACAAGCTGGTGCGCGATAAGGTGCGGGCGCGTTTCGGCGGCCGGCTCAAGGCGATGATCTCAGGCGGCGCGCCGCTCAATCCCGAGATCGGCGGCTTCTTCCTTGCGCTCGGTGTCGAGCTGCTGCAGGGCTATGGCCAGACCGAGGCGGCGCCGGTGGTTTGCTGCAACCCGCCCGGGCATATCAGGATCGACACGGTCGGCCCGCCGCTCGACGGGGTCGAATTGCGGATCGCCGAGGATGGCGAGATCCTGGTCGCCGGCGACAATGTCATGAAGGGCTATTGGAACGACCCCGAGGCAAGCGCGCGCACGCTGATCGACGGCTGGCTCTACACCGGCGATATCGGCCGGCTCGACCCCGACGGATATCTGAGCATCACCGACCGGAAACGCGATTTCATCAAGAATTCGGGGGGCGACACGATCGCGCCGTCGCGGGTCGAGGGCGCCCTGACTCTCGCGCCGGAAATCGCCCAAGCGATGGTATCGGGCGACCGCCGGCCCTACCTTGTCGCGGTCATCGTTCCCGACCCGGAGTTTGCCGCCGCCTACGCGGCATCGCACGGGGCCGCGGCGGATCTTGCCGCGCTCGCGCAGGATGCCGGGTTCCACAGGGCGCTCGGCGATGTCGTTGCCCGGGTCAACGAGGGTCTGGCCGCCATCGAGCGGGTGCGCCGGTTCACCGTCGCCGGCGAGCCGTTCAGCCTGGTCAACGCGCAGCTGACCCCGACCTTGAAGATCCGCCGCCACGCCATCCGCGAGGCCTATCAGGCGGCGTTCGACACGCTCTACGACGGCAAGGGGATGGCGGCGTAAGCCCCCACCCTGCCCTCCCCCGCTTGCGGGGGAGGGTTATAATGGCGGCACCCGCGCGTAACTCCCTCCCCCGCAAGCGGGGGAGGGCAGGGTGGGGGCTGGGGTGACTGCGTTGGGAGGAAAGTCATGCGATTGCAAGGCAAAAACGGCATTGTCACGGCGGCGGCTTCGGGGATGGGGCGGGCCGGCGCGTTGCGCTTCGCGCGCGAGGGCGCGGCGGTCGGGGTGGTCGACATCGATCAAGTCGGCGTCGATGCCGTGGTGCGGGAGATCACCGCCGCCGGCGGCCGGGCGCTCGGCCTCGTCGGCGATCTGCGCCAGGACGCCTTTGCCCGCGACATCGTGCGGCGCACCGCCAACGCCTTTGGCGGGCTCGACTTCGTGTGGGACCATGTCGGCCATCCCGGACCGGCCTCGATCGAGGGCATCGACATGGCCGATTTCGAGATCGCGATCGACCTCAATTTGCGCACCATTCTGGTGACGACCGAGGCGGCGATCCCGGAACTGCGGGCGCGCGGCGGCGGCGCGCTGCTCTTTACCGCCTCGACCTCGGGCCTGGTCGGCTCGGCCTTCAGCCCGGTCTATTCGATGGCGAAGTTCGGCGTGGTCGGCTTCGTGCGCTCGCTGGCAAAGCGCTTGGCGCCCGAAAAGATCCGGGTCAACGCGATCTGCCCGGGCCCGATCGACACGCCGATGCTGCGGGTGTTCGTTGCCCGCCCCGACCAGCAACGCACCTCCGGCATGGACAAGGAGCAGCTCGTCGTGCAGCGCGGCCAGCAGAACCCGATGCGCCGCACCGGCCGACCGGAGGAAATCGCCAACGCCGCGCTGTTCCTGTTATCCGACGAGGCGTCGTTCGTGTCGGGGGCGGCACTCCCGGTCGACGGCGCCGCGACGGCATGAGCGATGTCAAAAGCTAATGCGGGGCGGACGAAGCGCGCGACGAGACAGGTGGTTCGGCCTTGAACAAAAGTCTGACTTTGGTGATTTGAGGCATTTGTGGCATCGGGAGGGCAAAGATGAAGCGGGCGGCGGCGACATTGGCGACCGTCGCGAAGCCGAGCAGGCCTATGACGAGTGGGTAAGCCGCGGTCGCCCACTCGCAAAATGAACGGATCCATCCGCAATGAGGCATTCCACGCACGCTAACACACCGCAGACCGCGTTATCTGCCGGAGATGAGGGTCGGTTAGTCGCAGAGATGCGAAGCCTGAAAAGCCAACGATCCCCGCGTGGCTCGCGGACTGCCAAGGCCATGCAACTACTCCAGCAAACGAACTCCTCGCGCGTTCGCAATGCTGCTGCATTGGCATTGGCGGATTTGCGAGCCAACGGCGCCAAAGATGTTTTAATTGATCTGCTGACCCGGCCTAACACCATAGGATCGCGGGGCACGTTGCTCTATTCCCTTGAGCAACTTAAAGTGAATGTTCCGCTCCTGATACTCGCGGACGTTATAGTAAACGATTCATACGAAGCCAGGGAAGAGGCTCTGGCATTCATCGCGGGCAATCATTTTGAATGTTCGGCCGATGAATTTGCCGGTGCCAAGGCCAAGCTGGAGACCGCGGCTATCTCAGCGGACCCCGAGAGACTCCAGGCGATCCAGCGAGCACTCGGAAATTTAAGTATAAAACACTATCACAACGTCAGAAGGTGACGGCCCGGGCCAATCCGCACTCAAAGATGTACGCCGAGATAGGACCACCTACCCCTGCCGGAAGTAGTGCACGCTGAACAGGATGTCGCGGTCTGTCCAAGTGTGGGCGGCGGCGAAGCCGGCGCGGGCGGCGAGGGCGCGAAATTCGTCAACGGCGTATTTGTATGAGTTCTCGGTGTGGATCAGCTCGCCCTCGGCGAAACGGAAGTGCCGGCCGGCGATCGATGCGGTCTGATCGGCCAGGCTCTTGAGGTAGAGCTCCATCCGGCCTTTCTCCTCGTTGTAGAAGGCCAGATGCTCGAACCGGTCGATATCGATATCGCCGCCAAGCTCGCGATTGACCCGCTCCAACAGGTTGAGGTTGAAGGCGGCGTTGATTTCTGCCCGGTCGTTGTAGGCGGCATTAAGAATGCTGGGCGCCTTTTTGAGGTCGACCCCGATCAGCATCTCCCCCTCGGGTCCGAGCAATTGGGCGCAGTGATCGAGGAAGCGGACGACCGCGTCGGGCTCGAAATTGCCGATCGTCGATCCCGGGAAAAAGCCGACGCGCTTGCCCGCCGGGCCGGGCAGCGGCGGCAACGGAAACGGGCGGGTGTAATCGGCGCACACCGCGATGACCGGCAGCGCGGGAAAATCGGCGGCGAGCTGGGCGGCACCCTCGCGCAGATGCTCGCGCGAGATGTCGACCGGCACGTAGGCCGCCGGCGCCTCGAGCGCCTCAAGCAAGATGCGCACCTTGCGGCTGGCACCGCTGCCCAATTCGATGAGGCGGCAATTGGCGCCGATATAGGCCGCAATCGCACCGGCATATTCCTCGAGGATCGCGATCTCGGTGCGGGTCAGGTAGTATTCCGGCAGGCGGCTGATCTGCTCGAACAAGGCCGAGCCGCGCGTGTCGTAGAAGAATTTGCACGGCAGCGCCTTCGCCGCGCGGCCGAGCCCGGCGAGCACCGCATCGCGAAAATTCTCCTCGCCCGGCGCCAGATCGTGAAAGGCGAAGGCGGCGTCACCCATCCTCAAGCGTCCTCCGCGAGGCGCAGCCCCGAGAACGCCCAGCGGGCCGAGGGCGGGAAGAAATTGCGGTATGTGATGCGGATATGGCCGGCCGGCGTCACTGCCGCGCCGCCGCGCAGCACCATCTGGTTCGACATGAACTTGCCGTTGTATTCGCCGATCGCGCCCGCGACCGGGCGAAAGCGCGGATAGGCGATGTAGGGGCTCGCCGTCCACTCCCAGACATCGCCGATCATCTGGCGTAGCCCCGGCTCTCGCTGCCCCGACGCCGGGTCAGGACAGGGATGGAAATGGCGGCTGTCGGCGAGGTTGCCGGTGAGCGGCGCGCCTTCGCCCTTTGGCTCGGCGGCGACCTCCCACTCGGCCTCGGTCGGCAGCCGCCTGCCGGCCCAGCGGGCGAATGCGTCGGCCTCGTAGCAGCTGACATGGCAGACCGGCTCCGCCGGCTCAATCGGCCGCTCGCCCGACAGCGTGAAGATCAGCCACTCGCCGTCCTCAACGCGCCAATAGAGCGGTGCCTGCCAGCCCTGCTGCTGGACGATCGCCCAGCCATCCGACAGCCAGAATTCGGGCCGGCGGTAGCCGCCATCGGCGATGAATTCGCGGTATTCGCCGCACGAGACCGGATGGCTCGCGAGGCGGAACGGGTCGAGCCAGACCTTGTGGCGCGGCCCCTCGTTATCGAAGGCGAAGCCCAGGCCGGCATCGCCGATCTCTCGCAACCCGCCGGCGAACCCGACCCAGCCGGGCGGTGCCGTGGACGGCAATGCATAGGGGCGCGGCGCCTGGTATGCGGGCAGCAGCGGATTGACCGAAAACACGTGCTTGATGTCCATCAGGATCAGCTCCTGATGCTGCTGCTCGTGGTTGAGGCCGAGTTCGATCCGGGGTGCCGCCTCGCGCCATACCGCCTCGCCCGCCTGTTCGATCAGGCGGAGCATCGCCGTGGTGACGTGGTGGCGATAGGCGCCGACCGCATCGATCGTTGGGCGCGACAGCAACCCGCGTTCGGGGCGCGGATGGCGCGGGCCGACCGCCTCGTAATAGGAGTTGAACAGGTAGGCGAAGGCCGGATCGAACACCCGATAGCCGGCGTCGAGGGGGCCGAGGATGAAGGTCTCGAAAAACCAGCTGGTATGCGCCAGATGCCACTTCGTCGGGCTGGCGTCGGGCATCGACTGGATCGCCTGGTCCTCGGGCGTCAGATTGGCGGCCAGGGACTCGGTCTCGCGGCGAACGGCTGCGAAAAGGTCGCGCTCCAAATTGCGGTCGTCAAGGCGCGCGGGTTGCTGGATTGCTGTATCGAACAATTGGGCTCCCCCGTTAGCGTTGGCCCTCGCTAAACGCCCTGTTGGCGGCTTTGTCTCCGCCACGCGCGGCGGGTGACATATGGCCGGTTGAGGCAGCGCTGTAAACCTTCGCGTGGCGAGTGAGGGCTAGCCAAGATAGCGCTCGCGCAGATGGCGTTCGAAGGCGGCAGTGCCGAGCGGTGCGCCGGTCGCCGACTGGACCAGTTCGGCGGTCGACAGCAGCGAGCCCCGGGCATGGACATTGTGCCGCAGCCAGTCGAAGAGCGGCGCGAACTCGCCGCGCCCGATCGCCTCGGCAAATCCCGGAACCGCGGCGCGCGCGGCGGCGAAAAGCTGCGCCGCGATCAGCGCGCCCAGCGTATAGGTCGGGAAGTACCCCCAGGCGCCGTCATACCAATGAATATCCTGCAGCACGCCCTCGCGATCCGATCCCGGCACGATCCCGATCAACGCCTTCTGCCCGTCGGCCCAGGCGCCGGGCAGGTCGCGCGGCAACAAATCGCCGGCGATCATCGCCCGCTCCAGCCGGTAGCGCAGGATCACATGGGTCGGGTAGGTGACCTCGTCGGCATCGACGCGGATCGGGCCGGGCCGCACCGCGATCTGCCGGCGATGCAACGCCTCGGGCTCCCATGATTCGGGGTCGCCGCCGAAGATCGCCTGCAACAGCGGCGCGGCGAACCCGGCGAAAGCGCGGCTGCGGCAGACCTGCATTTCCAGGAGCAGCGACTGGCTCTCATGCACCGCCATGCCGCGCGCCGCGCCAACCGGCTGGCGCCGCCATTCGGCCGGCAGGCCGCGCTTATAGAGGGCATGCCCGGTTTCGTGCAGCGCTCCCATCAATGCCTTTGCAAAGTCCGCCTCGTCGTAGCGGGTGGTGAGCCGGACGTCATCCGAGGTGCCGCCGCAGAACGGGTGGGCGCTTTCGTCGATCCGGCCCTGCGCGAAATCGAACCCGACGGCCTCCATCAGCGCCATCGCCGCGCGACGCTGGGCGGCGATCGGAAAGGGCCCGCGCGGCTCGGGCGGCGCGTTTCTCGATGCCTGCCGGGCGAGCACGTCGTCCAGCAATCCCGGCAGAAAGCCGGAGAGTTCGTCGAACAGGCGATCGATCAGCGCGACCCTGCCGCCCGGCTCGTATTGATCGAGCAGCGCCTCGTAAGGGCTGGTGCCGAACTCTTCGGCCTTGGCGGAAGCAACCTCGCGCGTCAGGCCGAGAACGCGCTCGAGCCCGGGCAGAGCGGCGGCGAAATCATTGGCCGGGCGCGCCTGCCGCCACACGGTTTCCGATGCCGAGCAGGCGCGCGACAGCGCGTCGATCAGATCGCCCGGCACGGCGATGGCGTGGCGCCAGCGCCGCCGCATCTCGCGGATGTTGGCGCGCTGCCAGGCCCCGAGCGAATTTGCTTCGGCCTCCGCGGCGGTGAGCAAATCGGCGATTTCGGGCGCGCTCAACAGCTGATGGGCAATGACCCGCAGCGTGGCGATCTGCTCGGCGCGCGATGCCGCGCCGCCCGGCGGCATGACAGCGGCGGCGTCCCAATGCAGCATCGCGATCGCCTCCTCGACCACGCCGAGGCGGCGGAAGCGCGCTTCAAGTTCCGGGTAGGCGCTTGTCATTCCTGTTACCGCCCGTGTTATCGGCGCTGTTATCGCCCCTGGGCACCACTGCGTTGCGACAGCAGATAGATCACCAGCGCCGTGACTGCGAGCGAAAACCAGGTGATCGCGTATTGCAGGTGATCGTTGCGCAAGGCGAGCGGGGTGACGCCGCCCCGGGGCCAGATGCCCGGGTGCGGGGTCGCATCGGCATCGATGTAGAACGGCGCCACATTGGTGAGGCCGCCGGCCGCGCCGATCGCCGGCAGGTCGACCCAGAACCACTCATTGCGGTCCGGCCGGTTGTCTGGCACGAACCAGCCCGGCTTCCGATCCGGCGGTAGCCGCAACAGGCCGGCGACCCGGACGGTTCCGGCGGGCTGGCCGGCGGCGCGTTTTGCCGGGTCCTTGAGCTCAGAGGGGACAAAGCCGCGGTTGACCAGCACGATGCGGCCGCCGGCTTCGCGCAGCGGCGTCAGCACGTCGAAGCCGGCGCCGCCCTTCGGCGCGATCGCATTGAGAAAGATCTCCTTGTCGTGCAGGAACACGCCCGCAGCGAAGATTCGGTGGAATTCGAGCGCGCGGGCATCGACGAGGGGCTGCGGCGGCGCGACCGGGGCCGCCGTCACCGCCGCCTCGCGCTGGGCGATGAGGCCGCGCTTCCAGTCCAGGCGCTCGAGCTGCCACACCCCGAGCGCGGCGCAGAAGAGGACGACCGGGATTGTGAACAGCGTCGGCGCGAGGCGCGGGCGAAACCCGCTCATGCCCGGGTTCAGGCCCTGGGCGACGAATGCAAGAGATCGTGCCGGTATTGCAGCGCAATGAGGCCGGCCTTGAGCGGCCGCAGCATCAGGATCGCGCCGCCCAGGATCAGCGGCGTCCACACCAGCATATGGACCCAGATCGGCGGGGCGAATTTGAGCTCGACCCAGACGGCAAGCCCGACAATGATCAGCCCGAGAAAGAAAATCACGAACACCTGCGGGCCGTCGCCGGCATCCTCGGCGGAAAAGTCGAGCCCGCAGGAGGGGCAGGCCGGGCGCACGGTCAACAGGCCCTTGAACAGGCGGCCCTCGCCGCAGCGCGGGCACCGGCACGCGAACGCGGCCCGCGTAATCGAAACCGGCGCGAAGTGTCGCGCGTCGCCTATCACTTATGCCTCAACCAAAGGCTGCGTCGCCGCTATGCGTGCTTCGAGACGCGCCCGTTGGGCGCTCCTCAGCATGAGGTTTATCTTTGATAGCATAACGAAAAGCTGCTCATCCTGAGGAGCACGCCGGAGGCGTGCGTCTCGAAGGACGCAGGGCATCGATCCAGCCCCGGGCCGCCTCACTCGCCGTGCGGCAGGGCGCTGCCCATGCCCCACCAATAGATGCAGACGAACAGGAACAGCCAGACCACGTCGACGAAGTGCCAGTACCAGGCCGCCGCCTCCAACCCGAAATGATGGTCCGGCTTGAAATGGCCCTGCGTCGCGCGCCACAGGCAGACGGCGAGAAAGATCGTCCCGACGATGACGTGAAATCCGTGAAACCCGGTCGCCATGAAAAACGTCGAAGGATAGATCCCGCCGGTAAACGTGAACGCGGCATGGCTGTATTCGTAAGCCTGGATCGAGGTGAACGAGAGGCCAAGGAGAACCGTCACGGTAAGACCCTGGATCAGGCCTTTCTGATTACCTTCGAGGAGCGAATGATGTGCCCAGGTCACCGTCGTCCCGGACAGCAAGAGGATCAACGTATTGAGGAATGGGAATTCGAACGGGTCGAACGGGTGGATGCCTTTGGGCGGCCACACGCCCTCGGCCGGGAACAGGCTCGCCGAGAAGAACGCCCAGAAAAACGCCGAAAAGAACATCACCTCGGAGGCGATGAACAACGCCATGCCATAGCGCAGGCCGAGCTGCACGACCGGGTTATGGTAGCCCTCGAAGGTCGCCTCGCGGATCACGTCGCGCCACCACACCGCCATCGTCGCCGGCACGGCGATGAAGCCCAATATCATCACGATCGAGCCATAGCCATGCATGAACAGCACCCCGCCGGCGGCGAGCAGCCCGGCGGCGATTGCGCCGAGGATCGGCCACGGGCTCGGATCGACCAGATGGTAGGGGTGCTTGGGCGCACCATGGGCACCATGGGCACCATGGGCATTGGCATGGGGGTCATGGGCGTGGGTGTCGGTCATATCCGTCCGCCAAAATCGCCTGGTTTATCGCTCAATTCACCACCCGGGTCACCGCCGGGGCCGGGTTAGCCGATGCGGCCGGGGCGCCGGAATCGGGCGCCCGGAACATCGTGTAGGACAAGGTTATCGTGCGCACCTCGCTGGTATGCGGGTCGCGCAGCAGATCGGGATCGACAAAGAACACGACGCCCATGTCGCGGCTCTCGCCCGGCAGGAGGCGCTGCTCGGTGAAGCAGAAGCATTGCAGCTTGTCGAAATAGATTCCGGTTTTTGTCGGCGTGACGTTGTAGGTCGCCGTCCCGGTTACCGGGTCGGCGCTGCGGTTGATCGCGCGGAAGAATACCTCACGCTGCTCGCCGGGATGAACCTGCACCTCGGGCGTAAGCGGACGGAATTCCCAGCCCAGATCGGGCGCGGTCGCGGCATCGAAGCGCACCGTGATGACGGCGTCGGCGACCTCTTGCGGTGCAAAAGCGGCGCGCTGGGTCGTGCCGCCGTAACCGGTAGCCTGGCAAAACAGCCGATAGAGCGGCACCGAGGCGAATGACAACCCGACCATTGCGGCCACCACCGCGGCGAGCGGCAGCACGGTTGCGGCGGTGCGGCGGCGAGGCGTTGGAGCGGCCATGGCGCCTAGCCTCCGCTGATCCGTACGATGGTGATGACGTAAAACAGCGCCACCAGCGCGAGCAGGAGGGCGAGGAGCGCGCGGTTGCGCGCCCGCATCCGGCGCTCGCGCTCATTGGTCCCCTTGGCGTCCATGACCGCGCCGGAAGTCAAGCGGCACCTGCGCCGATACGGTCGACCAGCAGCACCGTGAAGATCAGGAAAAGATAGAGCAGCGAAAACGCAAACATCTGCCGTGCGCTGCGCTCGGTGTCGTCACGCCAGACCCGGATCGCGCTGCCGGTGAACACCAGGCTGAGCGCCCCGGCGCAGACCGCGTACCAAGGCCCGGCGAGCCCGAGCAGCCACGGCGTCAGCGTCGCCGGCCACAGCATCAGCGTATAAAGCAGCATCTGGCGCTTGGTTTCGCGCGCGCCGGCAACCACCGGCAGCATCGGGATCCCGGCGGCGGCGTATTCCGCGGCGCGGTACAGCGACAATGCCCAGAAATGCGGCGGCGTCCAAAAAAAGATGATTGCGAACAGCGCAACCGCACCCCAGCCGACATCACCGGTGACCGCGGCCCAGCCGATCAGCGGCGGCAGTGCGCCAGCCGCCCCGCCGATCACGATGTTGTGCGGGGTGCGGCGTTTCAGCCAGATCGTGTAAACAAAGACGTAGAAGGCGATGGTCAGCGCCAGCAATTGGGCGGCCACCCAGTTGACCGCCAGCCCCATCACCGCGACCGCGCCGACCGCCAGCACGATTCCGAAACCGAGCGCCTCGCCCGGCATCATGCGCCCGGCTGGCAAGGGCCGCAGCGCGGTCCGATGCATCACCGCGTCGATGTCGCGGTCGTACCACATGTTGATCGCGCCGGAGGCGCCAGCCCCCACCGCGATGCACAACACCGCAACCGCTGCCAGCACCGGATGGAGGTGCCCCGGCGCCACGACAAGCCCGACGAAACCGGTGAATACGACGAGCGACATGACCCTGGGCTTGAGGATCTGGACATAGTCGCCGACCGCTGCGCCGCCATAAGAGGCGATGGAAGTCGAGGGAATTTCGCTCACCTGCGGATTCGCCGGGGTCTCACGCGCGCTCCAGCCCTAATGCGCCGCCGGCGCGATCACCGGCAGCTCTTCATAGCTGTGGAACGGCGGCGGCGAGGAGACCGACCATTCCAGCGTCGTCGCCCCCTCGCCCCAATAATTGGCGCCGACCCGCTTTCCCGCGAAGAAGGTATGGAACACGATGAAGACGAAGAACAGCGTCGAGCCGTAGGAGATGAAGGCGCCGATCGACGAGACGTAATTCCACCCGGCGAAGGCATCGGGGTAGTCGGCGATGCGCCGCGGCATGCCGGCCAGACCGAGAAAATGCTGTGGAAAGAAGCACAAATTGACGCCGATGAAGGTCGTCCAGAAATGGATCTGGCCAAAGGTTTCGTTGTACTGGTATCCCGACATCTTGCCGATCCAGTAATAGAACCCGGCGAAGAGCGAGAACACCGCGCCGAGCGACAGCACGTAATGGAAGTGCGCGACGACGTAATAGGTGTTGTGCAGGGCATAATCGACGCCGGCATTGGCCAGCACGACGCCGGTCACGCCGCCGATCGTGAACAGGAAGATAAAGCCGATGGCCCAAAGCATCGGGGTCTTGAGCTCGATCGAACCGCCCCACATCGTGGCGATCCAGGAAAAGATCTTCACGCCGGTCGGCACGGCGATGACCATCGTGGCGACGGTGAAATAGGCGCGGGTGTCGACATTGATGCCGGTGGTAAACATGTGGTGCGCCCACACGACAAACCCGATGCCGCCGATCGCGACCATCGCATAGGCCATGCCGAGATAGCCGAACACCGGCTTCTTCGAGAAGGTCGACACGATCTGCGAGACCATGCCGAACCCCGGCAGGATCATGATGTAGACCTCGGGATGGCCGAAGAACCAGAACAGATGCAGGAACAACAGCGGATCGCCACCGCCCGAGGGTTCGAAGAACGTGGTGCCGAAATTGCGGTCGGTCAGCAGCATCGTGATCGCCCCGGCCAGCACCGGCAGCGACAAGAGCAACAGGAAGGCGGTGACCAGGATCGACCACACGAAAAGCGGCATGCGATGCAGGGTCATCCCCGGCGCGCGCATGTTGAAGATCGTCGTGATGAAGTTGATCGCGCTCATGATCGACGAGGCGCCGGCGAGGTGCAGCGAAAAGATCGCCATGTCGACCGCGGGACCCGGATGGCCCGAGGGGCCGGCGGACGCAAGCGGCGGGTAGACCGTCCATCCGACGCCCGCTCCGGCGCCGTTGACTCCCTCGCCGGCGCCGACGAAGGCCGATCCCACCAGCAGCAGAAAGGACGGGATCAGGAGCCAGAAGCTGACGTTGTTCATGCGTGGGAAGGCCATATCCGGCGCGCCGATCATCAGCGGCACGAACCAGTTGCCGAACCCGCCGAACGTCGCCGGCATGACCACAAAAAACACCATGATCAGACCGTGCGCAGTGATCAGCACATTATAGAACTGGTGATCGGTGATCAGCTCGCTGCCCGGGTGCATCAGCTGCGCGCGCATCAGGACCGACATCGCACCGCCGATGATCCCGGCGAAGATGGCGAGGCAAATATAGAGGGTGCCGATATCCTTGTGGTTGGTCGAGGCAAGCCACCGCGTGAAGAAGCCCGGCCGATGACCATGAGCGTGATCGGCGCCCGCGCTATGAGCATCCTGGTAAGCCATCGCAGACCTCTTCGCTATCGGTTGCCGGCCGGCTTTTCGTCGGCCCGCTTTGCGCCAGATTGGGCCGGCAGGGCATCGCCCGCCGCCGCCGCCGCGGCGACGAGCGTGGCGCCCTGTGCCGTTGCGGCGGCGGTCTTTGCCTCACCCGTCTGCGCGCCGTCTTGGGGCGCCGCGGCGGCGAATTTCTTTTTCGCCTCACCGAGCCATGTCGCGAAATCGGCCTTCGACACCGCTTTGACCTCGATCGGCATGAAGGCGTGATTGACGCCGCAGATCTGGTTGCATTCGCCGTAATAGGTGCCCTCGCGCTCGACTTGCATCCATGTCTCGTTGAGCCGGCCGATGATGGCGTATTGCTGGATCCCGAAGGAGGGGATGAACCAGCTGTGGATCACATCGGTCCCGGTGACGAGCACCCGGATCGGCGTGCCGACCGGCACCACCAATGGGTTATCGACGTCGAGCAGGCGTTTCTGGCCCGGCTTCAAATCCTTGTCCGGAATAACATTGCTGTCGAAAGCGAGGCCGGCCTGGTCGGGGTATTCGTACGACCAGTACCATTGATGCGCGGTGACCTTGATCGTCATCTCCGCGTTGGGCACCCGATCCATGTAGTACATCAGCTTCAACGACGGGAGCAGGATCGCGCCAAGAATGAAGATCGGCACCACCGTCCACAGGATCTCGATGAGCGTATTGTGCTGCGTGCGGGTCGGCACCGGGTTTCGCGCGTGGTGGAATCGCACGATCACAAAGAGCAGCAGGCCGAGAACAAAAGCCGCGATCAAAAAGGTGATGACCAGCAGCTCGTCGTGAAAGGCGTTGAGCCGCTCCTGGACCGGGGTCGCCGCCGGCTGCATGCCGAGCTGCCAGGGCTTGGGTTCCGCCGCCCAGGCTACCGCCGCCGCCGCCACGCCGGCGAGTGACAGAGCGAGGAGGATGCAGACTCTCACCGCCGCGCTCCGCGTGATCGATCTCGAGAACCGCACCATGTCCTTGCAGCCCCTCTTCGGCGAGGACGCCCGGAGCCGCGATTCGGATGACGATTTTCCGAGCAGGAGGGTCCGGGCTTCGCGCCATCAGGCCGCAGCCGCGCCACCGTCCCCATTGTGCCGAAGCCGCGGCGGCGGCAACCAATCCGCCGGAC
>CAYMRQ010000059.1:0-3016 GCA_964392845.1 uncultured Rhizobium sp. | reverse complement strand
CGGGCGATGGCGGCGAGGACGCCCTTCGGCGGGAGGATTCGGGCTTCGCACCGCTCGGCCGAAGCCGCGCCGCCCATTCTGCCGAAGCCACGGCGGCGCCAACCAGTCGGCCGGACCCTACACCAAACCCCGGCAAGGCGACAACTCGGGGCAATCCCGCGGGACGCTAACCCATTGCGGCAAGCCGTCGCACAGGGCGATCCGCTGGGCAGCGCGCCGGGATGCCGGGGCAAACCGGGCGGCATCCGCGATCCTGCCTTCCGCGACGGCCTCATCGGGACCATATTTGCCGCGATATCGATCGCCATACGTAGCCGGAGCCGCCGATGACCAACCTCGCCCTGACCAACGAGCTGTTTTTCGATCGCACCGGCATGGATTCGCGCCGGGTTGACAGAATCCTCGGCGAGGCGCTCGCCGGGATGGATGACGGCGAGCTGTTCCTGGAATACAGCCAGTCGGAAAGCGTGGCGCTCGATGACGGCCGCATCAAGAGCGCCTCCTTCGACACCACCCAGGGCTTCGGCCTGCGCGCCGTGGCCGGGGAGGCGGCCGGCTATGCGCACGCTTCCGAATTGTCCGAGGCGGCGATCCGGCGCGCCGCGACGGCGGTGCGGGCGGTGGCGAGCGGCCATCAGGGCACGATCGCCGACCCGCCGCCGGGCACCAACCGCAGCCTCTACACCGATCTCAACCCGCTCGGCATCGTCGATCTGGCGACCAAGACGCGGCTGCTGACCGAGATCGACGCCTATGCCCGCAGCCGCGACCCACGGGTGCGCCAGGTCATGGCGTCGCTGAGCGGGGTGTGGCAGGCGGTGCAGATCATCCGCCCGGACTCGCGAAATTTTGGCGGCCGCCGCGCCGCCGATATCCGCCCGCTGGTGCGGCTCAACGTCGCAATCGTGGTCGGCGAGGGCGACCGCATGGAAACCGGCTCGCACGGCGCCGGCGGCCGGGTCGCCTATGACTATTATCTCGATCCCGAGCACTGGCGGGCGCAGGTCGACGAGGCGTTGCGCCAGGCGCTCGTCAATCTCGGCTCGGTGCCGGCGCCGGCCGGCACGATGACCGTGGTGCTGGGGCCCGGCTGGCCCGGGGTCATGCTGCACGAAGCCGTCGGGCATGGGCTCGAGGGCGATTTCAACCGCAAGAAAACCTCGGCGTTTTCCGGCCTGATCGGCCAGCGCGTGGCAGCCAAGGGGGTCACCGTCGTCGATGACGGGACCCTGCCGGATCGCCGCGGATCGCTGACCATCGACGACGAGGGCACGCCGTCAGGCCATACCGTGCTGATCGAGGACGGCATCCTCAAGGGCTACATGCAGGACCGGCTGAACGCCCGCCTGATGGGCGTGGCGCCGACCGGCAATGGCCGGCGCGAGAGTTTTGCCCATGCCCCGATCCCGCGCATGACCAACACCTACATGCTGGCCGGCTCCCACGACCCGCAGGAGATCATCCAATCGGTCAAGCGCGGGGTGTATGCGGTCAATTTCGGCGGCGGCAGCGTCGACATCACCTCGGGCAAGTTCGTCTTTTCCGCCTCGGAAGCCTATCTGATCGAGGACGGCAAGGTCGGTCCCGCGGTCAAGGGCGCGACCCTCATCGGCAACGGCCCCGACGCGGTCACCAAGATCACGATGATCGGCAACGATTTGCGGCTCGACGACGGGGTCGGGACCTGCGGCAAGGACGGCCAGGGCGTGCCCGTCGGGGTCGGCCAACCGACCCTGCGCATGGACGGCCTCACCGTCGGCGGCACCGCGGCGTGAGGCCTACCAGGGAAGGTCTCAGCCTGGGCGCTATGCGTCCTTCGAGACAACCGCTACGCGGTTTCCTCAGGATGAGGTAAGCCTTTGATGCCATGAAAACATGTTCCTCATCCTGAGGAGCGCCCCGAAGGACGCCCGGTTCGCATACCAGCGATCACAAGATGTGTGCGTACCCTAGCGCGACGCAGAAGCGTGGATCAGCCACGTTGCGGGCGAGGGCAAAACTCCATTTGCCTTGGCTGTGGGTGGCCGCGTGGCTGCTCGCGGCAACCATTCCCGCGCGCGCCTGCGATTTTGCCGCCGCACCGTCGAGCCGCTGGTCGCTCGCCGCGGAAGGTGGCGTCTGGTGGCTCAAGACGCCGTGCGGCGAGCGCTTCTACAGCCTTGGCGTCAACGTCCTCGACGCCGGCATCGGCGAGCGCGAGAAAATCGGCAAGGCTTATTCCGGGTATCGCTGGGAGGCATTCGCGCCCACGGTTGGCGATTGGGCCGCGATGACGCAGCGGCGGCTGCGCGACTGGGGCTTCAACACCGCTGGTGCCTGGTCACTGCCGCCAAAGACGCTGCCGGTTCCGCAGGTGATCAACCTCGAACTCGGCCGGCTCGCCAAATTCCACTGGTTCGATCCGTTCGCGCCGGAAACCGAGGGCCGGATGAACGCGCTCGCCCGCGAACTTGTCGCACCCTATCGCGGTTCGCCTTATCGCATCGGCTATTTCTCCGATAACGAGGTCGGGTGGTGGGCCGGGGCGCTGTTCGTCTGGTACTCGAAAAAGCCGGCCAGCTCGGCGACAAAACAACATTGGATCGAGCTGCTGCGCCACCACTATGCGGGCGACTGGTCGCGCTTTGTCGCCGAATTCCTGCCGCCGGCGGGCGTCGATTCGTGGTCGGCACTGCTCGCCACCGAAGCAATGACGCGAATGCGCCCCGGCGGCCAGGGCATCACCGCAGTGCGGGAATGGAGCGGGCTCGTCGCCGAGCATTATTACGCTCTCGCCGAGCGGGCGATCCGCGCCGCCGACCCCGAGGCGCTCTATTTCGGCGACCGGCTGCCGATCTACTACGATCCCGCGGCGGTGCGCGCGATGGCGCCGCATGTCGATGCGATCGCCGCCAACTACAATGTCGACAGCGGCGACGGCTGGGGCTCGTAGAGGAAGGTGCGTCCGCCCCTCTCGACGTTCGTCACCACGCCGAGCTTCGGTAGCCCGGTCCCGAGCGGAGAGGACGACCGCCAG
>CAYMRQ010000058.1:12520-22409 GCA_964392845.1 uncultured Rhizobium sp. | reverse complement strand
ACCCAAACTTCACTGCGCCGTATCGCTATCTCGCGGCCTGCTACGCCCAGATGGGACGGCTCGACGAGGCGCGGGAGGTCGTCGCGCGGCTGCGCGCCATCACGCCGCTCGTGGTGCACGATGCCATGGTTTTTCGCAATCCCGAGCAACGCGAGCTGTACCTCTCGGGCCTCCGCCTGGCCGCGGGCGAGGCCCCGTAGCCCAGTAGGGTGGGCTGAGCGTAGCGAAGCCCACCACTCACAACGTTCGCCGAACCGCGATGGGTTTCGCTGCGCTCAACCCACCCTACATGCGGACGGCCTCCCGCCGGCGCGCGGTGACATCGCCGGGTCGGGCGCGGATGCCGCGATCGGGTTGCCCGAGCCGATTCTGTGGCCTCCGCCAATCCTGGTCATTCGCGCGAAAGCGCGAACCCAGCGCCGCAACGGGCCCGAGGTTTGCCCTGGACCCCCGCTGGCGCGGGGGTGACGATGTGGTCGTGGAGCATCCTCAATTATCGGCCTTCCTCGGCGTCGAGCGATCGGTCTGCGGCCGGCGCTGGCGCGCCCGCGCCGCCGATAATGGCGAGGCGGCGGCGATCGCCGAGCGGCTGGCATTGCCCGAGATCGTCGCGCGGCTCCTGGCGCAACGCGGCATCGGCCTCGCCGAGGCGCCCGGCTTTCTCGCGCCAAGGCTGCGCGAGTTGCTGCCCGACCCGGCGCATTTGCGCGACATGGCGCCAGCCGTCGAGCGCCTGGTGCGGGCGATCCAGGGTGGCGAGAGGGTTGTCGTGTTCGGCGATTACGATGTCGACGGCGCGACCTCGGCGGCGCTGCTGCTGCGCTTTTTCGCGGCGGTCGGCGGCGATGCCTCGGTCTATGTTCCCGATCGGCTGCGCGAAGGCTATGGGCCGAACGCGCCGGCGCTGCTGCGCCTGAAGGCCGAGGGGGCGGGGGTCGTCGTAACGGTGGATTGCGGCGCGACCGCGCATGATGCGCTGGCCGCCGCCGCCGAAGCCGGGCTCGAGGTGATCGTTGTCGATCATCACGTGAGCGAGCCCTTGTTGCCGCGCGCGCTCGCCGTGATCAACCCGAACCGGCTCGACGACGAGAGCCCGCACGGCGCGCTTGCCGCGGTCGGCGTCGTCTTTCTCCTGGTCGTCGCGCTCAACCGGGCGCTGCGCGAGGCCGGGTGGTATAATGGCCGGGCCGAGCCCGACCTGTTGCAATGGCTCGATCTGGTCGCGCTCGGCACGGTGTGCGATGTCGTGCCGCTGACCGGAATCAACCGGGCATTGGTCGCGCAAGGGATCAAGGTGGCGCGAAACGGGGCGAACCCGGGCCTCAGGGCGCTGGCCGCGGTGGGAAGGGTGACCTCGCCGATCGACGCCTACCATCTCGGCTTCGTGCTCGGGCCCAGGGTCAATGCCGGCGGCCGGGTCGGCGCCGCCGACCTCGGCGCGCGGCTCCTCGCCACCGACGATCCGGCGCTGGCCGCCGAGCTGGCGACGCGGCTCGACGGCTACAACAGCGAGCGCCGCGAGATCGAGGCGCAAACCCTGGCGGCGGCGATCGACGCGGTCGAGGCGGCGCCGCAATCGCCGGCGCTGGTGTTCGTCGCAGCCGAAGGCTGGCATCCCGGGGTCATCGGCATCGTCGCGGCGCGGCTCAAGGAGCGCTATGAGCGGCCGGCCTGCGTCGTCGCGCTCGGCCAGGGGATCGGCCAGGGGATCGGCCAGGGGATCGGCAAGGGCTCCGGCCGGTCGGTGCCAGGCGTGGCGCTCGGCCCGGCGGTCATCGCGGCGCGCCAGGCCGGGCTCCTCCTCAATGGCGGCGGGCATGCGATGGCGGCCGGTTTCACCGTCGCCGCCGAGCAGCTCGACGCGTTGCGCGAGTTCCTCGCCGCGCGGCTGGGCGACGGGCGGGGCGGCGAGAAGGTGGTCGCCGAACTGGCGATCGACGGCGCGCTCTCGGCGGCCGGCGCGGTCGCCGGGCTGATCAGCCATCTCGACGCGCTGGCCCCGTTCGGCGCCGCCAACCCCGAGCCGCGCTTTGCCTTTCCCGGGCTCGTCGTCGCCCATGTCGCGCCGGTCGGAACCGGCCATCTGCGCTGCACGCTTGCCGATCCGCCGGGATCCAGCCAGAGCGGGCCGGTGCGGTTGAAGGCAATCGCCTTTCGCGTCGCCGAGACGCCGCTCGGGGCATTTCTCGCCGCCGCGCGCGGCCGCGCGGTCCATCTCGCCGGCCATTTGCGGCGTGACGACTACCGCGGCGGCGACGCGGTCCAGCTGATCATCGACGATGCCGCGCCGGTGGAGTGAGCCGGTGGAACGAGAATGGCCGAGGGCTGAGGCCGCTACAGAAAGCCGCGAATGCGCTCGGCGATCTCGGCGATATGGGCGCGGTCGCCGGGCTTCGGGTCCCAGTTGATCGCCACCCCGTCATCGATCCGCCGCGGGAACACATGGAAGTGGAAATGGCCGACCGACTGTCCGGCCCCGACGCCGTTCGCCTGGATCAGATTGACGCCGTCCGGCTTGACCGCTTCGTTGACCGCCTTCGCCATCCTGGCCGTGGTGCGCGCGACGGCGGCGATAGCCGCGGGCGCGATATCGAAAACGGTCGGGTAATGCGCCTTCGGGATCACCAGGCAATGCCCGTCATGGACCGGATTGATGTCCATGAAGGCGAGCGTGTCCGCATCCTCGAACAGCTTGAAGCACGGCACATCGCCGGCGACGATCTTGCAGAAGATGCAATCGGGGTCGGTCGACATGGCTGCTCACTCCGCGAGAGGCCTTCACCAGAGGCTGTTTTAGCGCCGCAACATCTGGTCCGCCACAGGCCCGAACCCGATATCTAAACCGGATCACCGGCGAAAGCCGGTATCCACGGTGGAAATGGGTCCCGGCTTTCCCCACGGAACAAGTCCGTGGGCTGAAGGCCCACGGGACTGCGGTGTGGGATGCAAATGAACAGCTCCTTGGACGACCGCGAGGTGTTGATCGTCACCGATCCGCAGCTCGATTTCTGCCCGGGCGGCGCGCTCGCCGTGCCGCAGGGCGACCAGATCGTGCCCGCGGTCAACCGGCTGGCGCGGCGTTTCGCGCATGTGATCCTGACCCAGGACTGGCATCCCGCCGGGCATCTTTCCTTCGCCAGCGCCCATCCCGGCCGGCGGCCCTTCGAGACCATCGAGGTGGAATACGGTCCGCAGACGCTGTGGCCCGACCACTGCGTGCAAGGGAGCCAAGGCGCCGCGTTTCATCCCGGGCTCGATATCGCGCGGGTCGAAATGATCATCCGCAAGGGCTACCGCGCTGATATCGATTCCTACTCGGCGTTTCGCGAAAACGACCGGAAGACGCCGACCGGGCTCGCCGGCTATCTGCGCGAACGCGGGTTCGAACGGGTGACGTTGTGCGGCCTGGCCAGCGATTTCTGCGTGTTCTTTTCGGCGATCGACGCCGTCGCGGCCGGTTTTGCGACCGCGGTCGCGCTAGACGCGAGCCGCGCGATCGACATCGATGGCTCGCTCGCCCGCGCGCTCGCGGCGATGCGCGAGGCCGGGGTCGTGCTGCTCGACTGAGGGCGCGCGTCCGGGAATAACCGCACGCTTTGGACCGCTTCCGTCCCGGCCGCATGCGGGCGGGGACGCCCGCGGTCCCAGGATTCGATTAAATGCGCGACGAATCCGAAGCCCTTTAGCTCGCTTACACCCGGCGGGGCAGCGGGCGGCGCTCGACCTGGAAGGTCGGCGCACCGCGGCGCAGCGGGCGACGCACGACCTCGAAATCGGTGCGCGGCGGCGGTTCGATCTCGGGCAATCCCTCCCGCGCCAACTGGCTTTGCGCCGATTGGCTTTGTGCCGATTGGCTTGGTAATGGGCGCGGCGGGGTTTCGGTCACGGGCGCTTCTATCCGGCGCGGCGGCGCCTCGATTGCGTGGCGCGCCATCCCGTTCGGCGGCGCGGTGCGAGGCGCCGGCCGGCGCGGCCGCCCGCCTTCCGGCTTCTTGGCCGGTTCTCGCGGCTTCACCTTGAGCTTGCAGCCGTCGATCACACTGCCGTCGAGCGCGGCGATCGCCTTGGTCGCGGCACGTTCGGTGGCGATGTCGACAAAGCCGTAGCGCAGGCGCGAACCGGTCGACGGGTCGCGGGCGACGGCGGCGCTCAGCACGATGCCGAACGGGTCGAAGGCCTCGGCCAGCCGCTGATCCGGGAAATCGGGCGGCAAATTGCCGACGAAAACATTGCCTTTGGTGTTGCGACCCCACATGCACTCCGCCTCTCGCGGCACCCCGCCGGTTTTCGCAAATTGCGACGCCGACCTGGGGCAGGTCAACTCACCGAGCCGATATGGCACCGCATTGCTGCAATGCAATGACGACCGCGCGGGCATTGCGTTCGGGCCGGCCGGCGAGTCAGCATTATTCGGGTAAACACGGGGAGAGCGATATGATCCCGCGCGAGCGCGCCCATTTTTCGGCAATCGTCGACCGCCCGCCGCTCAGATTGCCCGGCGGTGCCCGTATCGTCGTGTGGACGATCGTCAATCTCGAATTCTGGGACATCTCGCGGCCAATGGCGCGTCAGGTGTTGCCGGCGCCGACCGGCCAGGTGCTGCTGCCCGACGTGCCCAACTGGTCGTGGCACGAATACGGCATGCGGGTCGGGGTGTGGCGCTTTTTCGAGCTGTTCCGCCGCCTCGGCATAGAACCGACATTGTCGATCAACGCGCGGGTCTGCGAGGATTATCAGCGGGTCGCGCAGGCCGCGCTTGACGCCGGCTGGGAGTTCATGGGCCACGCCTATGAGCAGATGCCGATCCACCGGGTTGACGACCAGAAGGCGATGATCGAGCGCTCTGTCGGCATCATCGAGCGCTTCACCGGCGAAAGGCCGGTCGGCTGGCTCGGCCCGGGCTTGACGCAGACCGAGGAGACGCCCGAGCTCCTGGCCGCCGCCGGCATCAAATACATCGGCGACTGGGTCTATGACGACGAGCCGACCGAGATCGCGACCGCGAACGGGCCGCTCGTCACCCTGCCCTACACCGTCGAATTGAACGACATCCCGATGATGCTCGTGCAGCACCACGAATCGGCCTATTTCACGACGCGCTGCATCGACAGCTTCGACCGGCTCTACCGCGAGGGTAAAGAGCGCGCCAAAGTGATGGCGATCGCGATCCACCCCTATATCAGCGGCCAGCCGCACCGCATCAAATACCTCGAAGCAGTCTACGACCATATCGCCCGCCACGCCGGCGTCGTTCACTGGCAGGGCCGCGAGATATTGGAGTGGTATCTGGCGAGCCGGCCGATCGCATGAGAAGTGACGGAAAAACATAACAACCGCGTTCCCGGCGAAAGCCGGGATCCACGGATCAGAGGTACGGGCGGCGGATCCGTGGGTCCCGGCTTTCGCCGGGAATGCGGAGAAGCGGCTTATTCCTGAGAGGAACACCCCGATGCTGCCGACCGAACGCCTCGATTATTCCGCTATCCCCGAAAGGCCGCCGCTCGCCTTGCCCGACGGGGCGCGCCTCGCGGTCTGGGTCATCGTCAATGTCGAGGAATGGGACCCCAGGGAGACGATGCCACGCACCGTCCTGACCCCGCCGGCGGGCGGCGCGCCGATGCCCGACATCCCGAACTGGGCCTGGCACGAATACGGCAACCGGGTCGGCTTTTGGCGGATGGTCGAAATGTTGGACGATCTGCGCATTCCGGCTGTCCTGGCGATCAACGGCTCGGCGATCGCGCGCTATGGCGCCATCGTCCGGGCCGCGGCCTCGCGCCACTGGGAATTCATCGGCCACGGCTTTTCGCAGAAGAACATGCAGAAGGTCGCCGACGAGCGCGACGACATCCGCCGGACCAGCGCGGCGATCCGCGAAGCGACGGGCAAGAACCCGCGCGGCTGGCTCGGCCCGGGCCTGACCGAGACCTGGGAGACCCCCGACCTCCTCGCCGAGGAAGGCTACGATTACGTTTGCGACTGGGTGCTGGACGACGAGCCCACGGTGCTGAAGACACGGGGAAAGCCGATCGTCAACCTGCCCTATACGCAGGAGTGCAACGACGTCGCGATGATGCTGATCCAGCATCACAAGGCCAGCGAATATTACGACCGCGCGATCGATCAGTTCGAGCAGCTGTACCGTGATGCACGGCATTCCGCGCGGGTCATGGCGCTGGTGCTGCACCCCTACATCATGGGGGCGCCGCACCGGCTCAAATACGTCCGCCGCGCGCTCGCCCAGATACGCGGGCATAAGGACGTGCTGTTCTGGACCGGTGAGCAGATCCTCGACTGGTACCTGGCGCAGCGGCCGAATTAGCGCAAATTAGATTCACCACGGAGGCACGGAGGGCACGGAGAAAAACACTTTACCGCAGAGGACGCGGAGGTAGCGTAAAGGACGCGGAGCGTCTCGAATCCATCGCGTCCACTGCGTCCTCCGTTGCGTCCGTTGTGTCGAATCTTTTCTTCTCCGTGCCCTCCGTGTCTCCGTGGTGAATAGGGAACTCATGCGCGTCGAGAACACGACGATAGCCGAATTGCAGCAGGCGCTGGCCGAGGGGCGAACGAGCGCGAGCGCGCTCGTCCGCGCCTATCTGGAGCGGATCGAGGCCTATGACCGGGCCGGCCCTGATCTCAACGCGGTGCGCGAAATCAACCCCGACGCGCTCGCCATCGCGACGTCGCTTGACGGGGTGAAGCTGAGCCGGGACCGGCCGCTCGCCGGCATCCCGATCCTCCTCAAGGACAACATCGCGACCGGCGACCAGCAGCATACGACCGCCGGCTCGCTCGCGCTCGCCGAGGCGCGCGGCAAACGCGACGCGACGCTGGTCGCGCGGCTGCGCGCCGCCGGGGCGGTGATATCAGGCAAGGCCAACCTGACCGAGTTCGCCAACATCCTGGCGATCGACATGCCGGCGGGCTACAGCTCGCTCGGCGGACAGGTGAAGAACCCCTACGCGCCGGCGCTCGACGAGAGGGGCCTGCCGATCGTCCCGCCCGGCGGGTCGAGCTCGGGCTCGGCGGTCGCGGTGGCGGCGGGGCTGTGCGCGGCGGCGATCGGCACCGAAACCTCGGGCTCGCTGTTGTCGCCGGCGACGGCGAACGGGCTCGTCACGGTCAAGCCGACCGTCGGCCTCATCAGCCGCGCCGGGATCCTGCCGATCGCGCACAGCCAGGACACCGCCGGGCCGTTGACCCGCACCGTGCGCGACGCGGCGATCCTCCTCAATGTGCTGGCCGCGCGCGATCCGTGCGACAAGGCGACCCGGCACCTGCAACGGCCCGACGACTACACCGGCTTTCTCGATCCGGATGGGCTCAACGGCGCACGGATCGGGGTGCCGAGCGACCCCGGCGATCCCGGCAACGACGTCTATTACGGTCGGCTCGGGCCGCGCGCGAGCGCGGTCATGGGAAACGCGATCGCGATGCTGGGAGCGCGCGGCGCGGTCATCGTCCGCGCCAACATCCCGACCGCGGGCTGGATCGGCGGGCCGGGGACCGAGATGGCTGTTCTCAACCGCAATCCCGAGAGCCCGACCAGGAACGAGCCGGCGCGGCGGCCGATCGTCTTCGTCTACGAGCTGAAGCACGATCTCGACGCCTATTTGCGCGACTGGCTCACCGGCGCGCCGATGCGCAGCCTCGCCGACATCATCGCGTTCAACGAGGCGCATGCCGGGCATGCCCTGCGGTTTGGCCAGGACATCTTTCTCGCGGCGCAGGCGACGCGCGGCGATCTGCGCGAGCCGGAATACCGCTCGGCGCGCGCGATGGATCTGCGCGCCAGCCGCGCCCTTGGCCTCGACGCCTATATGGACCGGCACCGGCTCGACGCCGTGTTGTTTCCCGGCACCGCCGGCGCGGCGATCGCGGCGAAAGCCGGGTATCCGAGCGTCCAGGTGCCGGCCGGCTTCATCTCGGGGATCGGCATCAAGGAGACGCCGGAGTATCCGCTCGGCGTCACCTTTACCGGCCGCGCCTGGAGCGAGCCGGCATTGCTGCGGCTCGCTTACGCCTTCGAGCAGGCGCTGCAGGCGCGGCGTCCGCCGCCCGGCCTGCCGCCACTCGGCGACGCTTGACGTAAGCTCTAGCGTCCCGATCGGGAAATTCCTCCGACCTTCCCCCTTCTTGTCATACCGGCGAAGGCCGGTATCCACGGCGGAAGTGGGTCCCGGCCTTCGCCGGGATGACTCGGAAGAAAGGGACGACAATCAGGATGATCGGGAAATGATCGACAGAACTTCCGAATCGGGACACTAGGGGAGCGAGGCGAGCGGTATCGCAGACCGGCCACCGGCGTAGGGAAAACTCGCATGGCACCAGCCAATTTCGCTCGATACCAGCGGATCGCGCCGCTTTACGATCTCCTCGACCTGCCGTTCGAGCATGGGCGGTATCAGCGGCTTCGCCCGCTGCTGTTCGAAGGGCTGTCGGGCCGCATCCTCGATGCCGGCGTCGGCACCGGACGGAATTTTCCGTTCTATCCCGCGGGCGCCACGATCGTCGGCATCGATATCAGCCCGGCCATGCTCAATCGCGCCGAGCGTCGCCGCAGCACGGCGAGCGCCGCGGTCGAGCTGCGCCAAATGGATGTCATGGCGCTCGACCTCCCGACGGCCTCGTTCGATGCCGCCGTGGCGACGTTTTTGTTCTGCGTGCTGCCGGAGGCGCTGCAGGTGCCGGCCTTGCGCGAACTCGGCCGGGTGGTCAAGCCGGGCGGGCCGATCCGGTTGCTCGAATATGTCCGCCCGACCGGGACCCTGCGCCGGGTCATGGCGAAACTCTGGGAGCCGTGGGTCGGCTGGGCCTATGGCGCCAGCTTCGATCGCCGCACCGAGGCGCATGTCCCGGAGGCCGGGCTCGAGCTGATCGAGGCGCGGTATGTCGTCGACGATCTGATCAAGCTGATTTCGGCGCGCGCGCCCGCCCTTGCCGGATAGCGGGGGGCATCCTATACCGATCGCGGATCCCGCATTGAGAAGGGGCCGGCATGAATGCCACGCCGCAACCGATCCGCCGCGCGCTGATCTCGGTCTATGATAAGACCGGGCTCGTGCGGTTTGCCCGGGGGCTTGCCGCGCGCGGCGTTACGCTGGTCTCGACCGGCGGCTCGGCCCGGACGCTCGCCGAAGCCGGACTCCCGGTGACCGAGGTCGCCACGGTGACCGGCTTCCCCGAGATGCTCGACGGCCGGGTTAAGACCCTGCACCCGGCGATCCATGGCGGCCTCTTGGCGCGGCGCGACCGGCCCGACCATCTGGCGGCGCTCGGCGCCCACGGCATCGCCGAGATCGACCTCCTGGTGTCGAACCTGTATCCGTTCGCCGCGACGGTCGCCTCGGGGGCGGGGCGCGAGGAGTGCATCGAGAATATCGATATCGGCGGCGTCGCGTTGATCCGCGCCGGCGCGAAGAACCATGAATTCGTGACAATCGTCACCGACCCCGCCGATTACGATCTGGTCCTGGCCGAGATGGCAGCGTCGGGCGGCGCCGTCAGCGTCGACACGCGGCGGCGTCTCGCCCGCCAGGCCTTTGCGGCGACCGCGGCCTACGATGCGGCGATCGCCGCGTGGTTCGCCCGCGATGGGGGAATAGCGTTTCCCGAGACGCTGGTCGTCGCCGGCCATCTCGCGCAGCAGACCCGCTATGGCGAGAACCCGCACCAAAGGGCGGCCCTCTACCGCACCGATGAGAAGCGCCCGGGGGTCGCGAGCGCGCGGCAAATCCAGGGCAAGGAGCTGTCCTACAACAATTACGGCGACACCGACGCGGCCTTCGAGCTGGTCGCCGAGTTCGGCCCGCCGGCGGTCGCGATCATCAAGCACGCCAACCCGTGCGGCGCCGGGGTGGCCGCGAGCCTGCGCGAGGCGTGGGAC
>CAYMRQ010000058.1:0-12510 GCA_964392845.1 uncultured Rhizobium sp. | reverse complement strand
ACAAGGCGCTGGCGTGCGACCTGGTCAGCGCCTTTGGCGGCATCGTCGCGCTCAACCGGCCGCTCGACGCGGCGACCGCCGAAGCCATCGCGCAGATCTTCGTCGAGGTCATCATCGCGCCCGACGTCGAGCCGGCCGCCCGCGAGATCCTCGCCCGCAAGAGCGCGCTGCGCCTCATGCTCACCGGCGGCCTACCCGACCCGAAGGCGCCGGGCTGGATGCTGCGCTCGGTGGCCGGCGGCCTCCTGGTGCAGGAGCGCGACCGGATCTCGGCCGGGCGCGACGGGCTGACGGTGGTCACAAAGCGCGCGCCGACCGAACCGGAAATCACTGATCTTCTATTTGCCGACACGGTGGCGAAGCACGTCAAGTCGAACGCGATCGTGTTCGCCCGCTTCGGCGCGACGGTCGGCATCGGCGCCGGGCAGATGAGCCGGGTCGACAGCGTCCGCATCGCCGCCATGAAGGCCGCCGAGGCCGCCGCCAACGCCGGCTTGCCGGAGCCCGCGACGCGCGGCTCGGTCGTCGCCTCCGACGCGTTCTACCCGTTCGCCGACGGCCTCGAAGCGGCGATCGCGGCCGGCGCCACCGCCGCGATCCAGCCCGGCGGCTCGCGCCGCGACCCCGAAGTAATCGCCGCCGCCGACCAGGCCGGCATCGCCATGGTGTTCACCGGGCTGCGGCATTTCCGGCATTGAGGGATGGACCGGATTATTACGCGGACAACGGTCGCTTATTCCCGTCCGAACTCGGGGTTGCGACATCATCGCTTGGCCGGCCGGGGTTGCCACGGCTCGCGGGGGACGGTCAAGGCAGGCGCAGCTTCTTCCATCTGGTCGCGTTCAGTACGTCGCGGAACATGGCGTGTTGACCCTCCGGGATGTACGATTTCGGCTTATTGTTCCATGCAAAGAAGTCGGTGATGCCCCCCGCGACCGCGGGAATGTCGCCCCGTACTAACGCTTTAAACGCGTTCAGCCCCACCTTCCCCACCCTTACCGTACGCTCGAACCGCGTTGTTTCAAGCTTCGTTGCAGTGTATTCCTGAAATGCGGTATTTGCACTTTGCACCGCATCATTCAGGGTACGCCAATCCGCGTACATGCTGTTTTCGACGCGCATGCGGCGGTCGATCTGTTCATTCAACTCGCGTCGGTGTATCTGATATTGAGAATCCTTCGCCAGCTCAACGGCATTGTTCAGGGCCCGCTCCTCGTCTTCATCGTCCGGAACGGCAAGTACTCTCGATAGCATGTAGTAGTAGTTCGTCTCGCGATCCTGCTCGTTGTCCAGCTCTGGGATCGCGCCGTTCTCGGGCAGCGGCTTGATGGCAAGGTCCCTTGCGAAGGTCCGGAAGCTGCGATAGGCGGGCAGCACCCTGACGTCACCGGGGGTGGGCTCCTTGGGTAGATTCCTCCAGTTATGCAGAAGCATGAAGCCTGCATCATCGGCGAGAATCTGCCGGGTTACTTCGTAGGCCTGAACCTCCATCGCCACCCTCTGAGCAAGGCCCATAACCCTGGGACGAGCCGCACGGGCGCGCATGTAGGCCTTGAAGAGCTTTTGCTTCTCATCATTCCAAAAAATGGGTTCGTACAATCCCGAGATCGCCTTCAGGATATTAGCCAGCGTTTTCGGCTTCCATCCGCGTTTGCACCACTCGTCGAACTGGTCAAAGGGCGGACAGGGGATGATCAGTTTATCGTAGAGCAGGATGTCAGCGACTAGGGCCCTGGCATCGAGGTGGTCCGCGACAGAGAAAGTTCCCCACAGGTGCAGCGGCATTAGTGCCTCAACGACTTGATAGCTCATGAAAGCTTGCTATCGCTCGTGCCGATTGTCACTGAAATTGTGAGTCTGCTCGCGTCCTCGCGGAGATAACGTGCCTTAATCGAGGCTCGAAAAAAACAGCTCGCGCCAAGTGGCTTCACTGCCTCGGGAACCTCTACGGCGACACCGGACGCCTGCCCCGAGGCGGAGCAGGCCATTCAGCCAGCCAGACAGCCTACGTCGCATAACCGTCTAATCTGGAAAATCGAAGTCGGCAACCCGTCACGCGATCCCGTCCCGTAAACCCTCGTTTTCGGAGCCGGCTTGCTGGCTCGATGGTCTCAGGGCATCGGGCGCCGGTGTCGACGAGGATGAATTCGCGCGCGCGATCGGCTTGACGCCGCTGCGCCCTCGCCCGGTCTCACTCACCGCCGCGGCTGAGGAGCAGGTGGCCGTAGGGGGCCATGGCGGCCTGGCGGCTGGCGGCGTGGTGGGTGAGGATCGTCATCACGTCGCGGCGGATTTCCTGCAGCGGGTCGCTGTCGTAGACCCAGCGGGCGCCGGAGAGTTCGCACAGGCGCTCCAGGGCCCAGCCCACCTGATGCTGCGCGTAGACCATGTCGCGCCGGGCGCGCAATGCCTCCGCCATCGTGATCTTGCGGCCCGAGCTGACCGCGTCGGTGCTGGTGCGGCGCCCGGTGTGCAGCAGCTGCGTCGCCACGTCGATCGCGGCGGCGGCCTCGCCGACCGCCATCTGCACGACCTCGGACTCGGCCACCCGGCTCACTCCGCGCGACACCCTTCCGGCCAGCGTGGCGCACGCGAGGTCGAGAGCGCGGCGACCGAGCGCGATCGCGACCGGCGGCAGCGAATAGGAGACGAGAAACCCGCGCGGCGCGCGCAAGATCAGGTATTCGGGGTGCACCTTCGCGCCCGGAGGGGTGCCGGCAAACAGGTCGCTGACCATTACAACGCGGTGCTCGGAGACGAAAACATCATCTAATATCAACGATTTACTGCCAGTGCCGGCGAGGCCGAGCACCTGCCAGTCATCGACAATCTCGGTGTCGGCGAGCGGCACCAGAAGATAGGCGATCGATCGCGGGTCGCCCATCTCGCCGAGAAAGGCGCCGATGATCGCCCATTGCGCATGGTCGCAGCCGCTCGAAAACGAATAGCGCCCGCTGAGCCGCCAGCCGCCAGTGGCGACGCGCTTTGCCGCGGCGCGCGGCGCCAGCGAGGACGAGGCGACGGCTTCCGGTGTGTCGCCCCAGACATCGATCTGCGCCGCTTCGGGATACTGGGCGAGGATCCATTGATGCTCGGCCAGCACCGCATAGACCCAGGCCGAGGAGGCGCAGCCATAGGTCAGCTCCTCGACGATCTGGGAGAACAGGCTGAACCGGCCCTGCTGACCGCCGAAGCGCCGCGGCTGCAATATGCGCAGGATACCCGTCTCGCGATACTCGGCGATGGTCTCTACCGGCAGCTGCCGCGCCTTGGTGGCGGCCGGCGCGCGCTCGGCGAGAGCCGGGATCAGCGCCCGCGCGCGCTCCAGCATCGCGCGCTCGTCGTCCGGCAGGGTGCTGTCGTCGGCAATCGGGAAGAACCGGCTCGGATTTGTCATGCCTGCGGCCCTCAGATCTCGTCAATCGGCCAGACCGGGCGGCGCACCTTGTCGAACAATTCCGGAGTGTAGGTCTCGGAGCACAAGGCGCCGGTGTCGACGAGGATCACCTCGCGGGCGATCGGCTCGAAGGCGGCGCGGAAATGCTGCATCGATTTGACCGCCACGGTGGTGTAGCGGGCCGGGTCCAGCCCTAGCGAGGTGAACTGGCCGAGATCGACCGCCTGGCCGTTGTTGGTGATCAGGATGATGTCGATGCCGCCGACCCGGAACACCATCGACGGCCCGTAATCGCGCTCGACCCCGCCGCCCATCGGGCCATGGGCGATGAACCTGCCGTTGCTCAGATGGGTGACCTCGCCGGTCAGGGTCAATGGCCCGCCGCCCTTCGCCGGATCGGTCTTGCCGCCGAGCGTCAGGGTCGCCGGCCCGATCCCGGCGCGCATCCCGGCCTCGACCGCATCGGGGTCGCAGATCGCGTGAAAGGCGACGCCGTCGACCCCGGCCTCGATGAGGCCCTGGAGAAACGTGGTCGCGTCGCCATAGCCGCCGCCGCCGGGGTTGTCGGTGTAATCGGCGACGACAAGCGGCCGGTCGCCGGGCTTGCCTTGGCGGGCGCGGGCCACCGCCTCGGCGACGGAGAGCAGCGTAAAGCTCTCGTAATCGCGGGTGGCCCAGGCATGGTCGATGAATTCCTCGGCGATTGCCTGCCCGCGCGGGTCGTTGCCGTCTACCGTCACCGTCACCGACGGGCCGACATCGCGGATGTTGGCCCGGCTGAACCCGGCGCAGATGCTGACCGCGAGCGCCTCGCCCGATTGTTCCAGCGCTTCGCCGCGGGCGATCAGTTCGGCCATCGGCCCCGCCTGGTGGCGGCCGCGGTCGAGCCCGTAGAGCATCGGCCGCCGGGCGATCACGGTACGCGGCCGCACCTCGCCCGCCATCGCGCGTTCGAGCAGTTCGGCGCCCTGCCAGGCGCGCTCGTACATGTCAACATGCGGATAGGTGCGGAAGGCAATGAGGGCGCTGGCATTGTCGGCCATCGCCTGGGTGACGTTGGCGTGCAGGTCCAAGGTCACGACGACCGGCACCTCGGGCCCGAGCCTGCGGCGCAGGCGCGCCAGCAGCTCGCCTTCGCCGTCTTCATAGGTCTCAACGACCATCGCGCCGTGCAGGTGCAACAGAACGCCGTCGATCGGGCGCTGACGCTCGGCCGCCTCGAGGATCATGCCGCCGATCTGCTCGAACGCGTCGTCGGTGACGATGCCCGACGGGTTGGCGTTGGCGGAGACCGGATGGACGAGGGTCCAGCCGTATCTATCGGCCGCCTCAAAGGTCGCACCCAGGGCCGAGCGGGTGCCGCGGAACGCGACCGGGATCTCGTTGTCGCGGTGGAAATCGCGGCGGCGCCACAGCGCCATGTCGGTCTGCTGCACGCTGAAGGTGTTGGTCTCGTGCATGAACCGGCCGGTCAGAACGCGCTTCACGCCAATCCTCCCCTCACTACGCCCGGGGCTTACCACGCCAGCGCCCAGCCGTCGCGGCGCGGGTCGGAGCCGGCGAGCAGCATGCCGCTCGCCCGATCGCGGCGAATGATCTCGACGCTGCACGGCCCTTCGAGATCGCCGACCGTGTCGACCGGATGACCGCGGCGGGCGAGCTCGCGCCGCACCGCTTCGGGAAACCGGCGCTCCATCGTCAGCACATCGGGGCCGTCATGCGGATAGTTGGCGTATTGCCCGGGCACGTTCGAGGTCCAGCGCGCCGTCTCAGCGGCCTGTTGCGGGTCGAGCCCGAAATCGATGATCGCCGTCAAGACCTGGAGATTGATCTGCACCTGGTTGTCGGCGCCGGGGGTGCCGAAGACCGCCCACAGCGCGCCATCCTTCAGCACCAGCGGCGGGTTCATCGTATGGCGCACCCGCCGCCCCGGCCGCAGGAAGTTCGGGTGCGTCGGGTCGAGATGCCAATACGCCATGCGGTTGTTCAAGAGGATGCCGGTGTCGCCGGCGGTCACCCCCGAACCCCAGGCGCTGTTGATGCTCTGGATCCCCGAGACCGCGTTGCCCGCGCCGTCGGCGGTGCAGAAATAGGTCGTGTCGCCGGCCGCATCGGCGATTCGCCGGGTCGGCGCGGCGCGGCGGAGGTCGATACGGCCGGCGAGGCTCGCGGCGTAAGTCCCCGACAACAGCTCGGCGAGCGGCGCGTCTAGGGTCCGCGGGTCGGCGGCCCAGCGCTCGCGGTCGGCGAAAGCGAGCTTTTTCGCCTCGACCATCACATGGACTGTATCGGCCGAGCCGATCGCCATCGCAGCCAAGTCGAAATTCTCGACGATCTTCAGCTCCTGGAGCAGGGTGAATCCAGTCGAGTTGGGTGGCGCTTCGAGCACCTGGAAGCCGCGGTAGTCGACGCTGATCGGCTCCTGGCGCTCGGCCTCGAACGCGGCGAGATCGGCTTCGCCTACCGGCACACCGGCATCGGCGCACGCCGCAGCCAGGCGGCGGGCCAGGGCGCCGCGATAGAGGCACTCGGCGCCTTGGCTGGCGATCTCCTCGAGGGTGCGGGCGAGATCGGCCTGGACCACCGGGGTACCGACCGCGGGCGCCATGCCATCGGCCAGAAAGACCGCGGCGCTGCGCCGGTCGGCGGTGAGGGTCGCCAGATGCTCGCCGGCGGAATTCCGGTAATGCGCGGTCGCGCCAAAGCCGTCGCTTGCGTAATCGATCGCCTGCGTGAAGAGGTCACGCCACGGCAGACGGCCGAACTGGCGGTGCATCGCGCCGAGCCCGGCCATGAGGCCAGGGACCGAGACCGACATCGGCCCGGTGCGCGGGATCCCGCTCGAATAGCGCTCGGGGGTCGCCGCCTGCGGCGCCGGGCCGGTGGCGTTGAACACCACCGCGCGCCCGCTCGCGGCGTCAAAGACGTTGTAGAACGCATCGCCGCCGAGCCCCGACATCATCGGCTCGACCACCGCGAGCGCGAGCGCGGTCGCGACCGCCGCGTCGACCGCGTTGCCGCCGGCGCGCAACGCCAACAGCCCGGCCTGCGCCGCCAGCGGGTGGTTCGCCGCGACGGCGCCGCGGTGCCCGATGATCAGCGGCCGATAGCAGCGCAGTTCTTCCATTTGCTCGTCTCCCGGCCGCTCGATGATTCAAAACGAAACACTTTAACGCAAAGGACGCTGAGGTCACGCAGAGGACGCACGGAGACCTAACTCTGCGTCCTCCGCGTATCCATGGCGACCTCCGCGCCAAAGCGTTATTTTCATTTTTCGTGTGAGCCGAGTGAGAACACCGCATGGGCAAGACGCTTTCCGAGACCGTGAGCCGGGCCGGGGCGCGCTGGAGCGCCGTCGTCCTCGGCCTCCTCGCCTGCCTCCTGGTCGCCGGCTGCGCGCACGATAGCAGCTCCGAGAAGGACCGGCCGGGCGGGTTTTACGGCGGCGTTTCCGGCGGCAAGGGAATGTAGCGACTCGGTGAGCGCGAAGACGACCAGTTGCGGCGTCATCGTCACCGACGGTCAGCGCCTGCTGCTCGGCCACGCGACCCGCTCGCCGCGCTGGGACATCCCGAAGGGCGAGGCTGAGCCGGGCGAGGGCTTTGCCGCCGCCGCAAGCCGCGAGCTGTTCGAGGAAACCGGGCTCGACGCGCCCGAAGCCGAGTTGCGGCCGCTCGGCGTTTTCCTCTATCGCCGCGACAAGGACCTTGCGCTGTTTGCCTGGACACCGCCGCTTCTGCCCGACCCGCAAGCCCTCGTCTGCGCCTCGCAGTTTTCGTGGAATGGCCGGATGTGGCCGGAATTCGACCGCTTCGGGTTGTTCACCTCGGACGAGGCGCAGGCCCGGGTCGGCAAGGACCTCGCCCGCCTCCTCGCCGGGATTTCGCTCGCAGCGCTACGCGGCGCTTCGAAATGAACCGCGCTTCGTGCTAGACATGTCGCATCTCAAACGCAAGGAGGCCCTGATGCCCAAGCTCCGCCACATCGCGATCGCCGCCGAGGACCCGGTGGCGATGGCCGAGTTCTACAAAAAGGCGTTCGATTTCGTCGAGGTCGGCCGGCCCAACGGGGTGCTCGCCGACGGCGTGTTCCTCTCCGACGGCACGCTCAACATCGCGCTCCTCAAATTCAAGACCGACCAGCTCGGCAAGGGCATGGAGTTCCGCGGCATCCATCATTTCGGCGTGCTTGTCGAGGATGTCGACGAATTTTCGAAGAGGCTGGAGAGCCTCGGCGCCGAGCACTACATCGACCAGGGGCAGGGCGGCCATCAGGCCGGCTATTTCGAGAAGAAGTTCTACGGGCCCGAGCACATCCTGTTCGACATCGCCGAGCATGGCTGGGCCGGCGCCGAGGCGCTTCCGGCCCCCGTCAAACAAGCCGCCGAGTAGGGAGAACCCCGATCATGGCAAAGCTGCGCCACCTCGCCATCGCCTGCAAGGACCCGGACGCGATGGCCGATTTCTATATCAAAGCCTTCGACTTCAAAAACGTGCGCACCAGCGACGGGCCGCTCGCCTACGGCCATCACCTGAGCGACGGCACGATCGACCTGGCCATCCTCAGGTTCAAGACCGATCAGATCGGCAGGGGCATGGACTACACCGGGCTGCATCATTTTGGCGTCCTTGTCGAGGATGTCGACGAGGCGGCGAAAAAGGTCGGCGCGTCCGGCGGCAAGCATTACATGGACCAAGAGGAGTCGGGGCGGGTCGGCGGGTTCGAGGTCAAGATGTACGGCCCGGAGGGAATTCTCTTCGACATCGCCGAGCATCCCTGGACCGGCACCGAGCCGCTGCCGGCGAAGGTCAAGGAAGCGGCGGAGTAGTTAATCTATCTACCATTCGGGCGGAGCCGCGCTACGTGGCTCCGCCCGAAGCGTGAGCAGAGCAATCCTGCGAGTTCGCGGATATCGGCCAGCTTTTCGAGCGAGCCTGTCAGCGCCCATAGCTTGGCGCTTGTGTCTTCGGCGAATTCCGGCAGGGATCGGCAGCACGCGTCGAATTTGGCGCGGACGGCTTCGGGCGGCGGCTTCCGGGCCGGGCTGCCGAGGATTTCGGCCACATCGCAGGAAATGGTATGCCGGTCGGCAAGGTCGAGTTCGACCCGGATCGGGGCGAGCGCGTTCGGGTCGGGGTTGCCGTCGGCGATGACGACAAGGCGGCGGGCTGCCACGAGCGTGTCGGGGTCGGCGAGCGCGTCGGGGCTGAAATCATCGAGCCCCACGGAGCCGCGCCTGAGGCACACCGCGCCAACATAAGAGAGGCACAGCCTGGCATAGGCGACAGTCATGGCGTCCTGTGGCTTGCGGCCGACCAGGCGGTGGGTCAATTGCGGCACCAGGAAGCGGCCGGCCCGCACGCTGTCGGCGGCGATGCCGTGCGCCGCGATCAGCCGTTGCAGCCCGTCGATGCCGCCATGCGTCGCGCGGCCCGACGGGAACGGCTTGTGGCTCAATTCGCAAACCCGCCAGGCATCGCCGAGCGCGTCGAACGGCGCTGGGTCGGCCGCGCCGTCGAACAGGGCGAAATAGCCGAAATCCCCGCTGATCGGCGCGCGCGGGCCGGGCATGCCGCGCCGCGCCAGTTCGACCGCGCTCACCGCGCTCCGTGCGGCAAAGCCCATCTGCATCGCCAATTGCGGGCTCGCCTCCTGATGCGCCTGCATCGTGCCGGCGCATTGCCCGTAATAGATGCCTGTCGCGTCGCGTGTGTGCGCCTCGTCGAGCCCGGCCAGCAGAGCGAGCCCGGCGACCGCGCCAAAGCCGCTGCAATTGGCCGGGCGGAAGAAGCGCATCGGGGCGCGCGAGCACAGGCCCAGCGTCACCGCGACATCCACTCCGGCGACGACGGCGCGCAGCAGCATCTCGCCGGAGACGCCTCCTGCCATCTCGGCCCAGCCGATGAGGCATGGCAGCACCGCCGACATCGCGTGCACCACCGCGGCTTCGTGCACGCAGTCGAATTCGAGGGCGTGCATCTGATAGGCGTTGACCATCGCCGCCACGGCGAGCGGCAGTCGCTCGCCCGACCCCCACACCGTCGCTTGCGGCGCGCCGCCCGAAGCCGCCGCCATGTCGAGCACCGCTCCGCGCCACGGCGCGGCGGCGCCGGCGATGCCGACGCCAAGCGAGTCGGCGATGAACGCCTTCGCGGCATTCCGCGCCGCTTCCGGCAGCTCGCCCGCCGCGACCCGCGCGACATGGGCGACGATCTTGTCAACGACGGGGTCGTGCATCGGCAGCCTCTCACCCTCCCACGCCTGCGGCGCGGATCCCTCCCTCTCCCCGCTGGCGACGTTCACGGGGAGAGGGACAGGGTGAGGGGCGGGGTTATCGCGGCTTATCGAGCCTTTGATCGGCGCATCAGCTCGTCGAGCACCGCCCGCGCTTCGATGAGCTCGCTCCGGATCTCTTCGAGCGCCGCCCTGGTGGCCGGATTTGCGGTGTCCGGCGTTGTCGGGCGCCGCCGCGGGCGGCGCGCCGGCATTTCAGCGTTCGGCGGCTCGTCCGCGCCGGCTGCCGCATCCGGGCCGCCGTCCAACGGGAAGAGGCTCGGCGTCGCCGCCGGATCGGCTGCTGCCGCACGCTCTGCGGCGGTGACGCCCAAGAGCTTCTGCACGCCGCGGATCGTATAGCCGTCCTGGTACAGGCATTGCCGGATGCGACGCAGCAGGAGGATGTCTTCCGGCCGGTAGTAACGCCGGCCGCCGCGGCGCTTCAGCGGCTTCAGCTGGGTAAACTTCGATTCCCAGAAGCGCAGCACATGCGCCGGCAGGTCGAGCTCATCGGCGACCTCGCCGATGGTGCGGAACGCAGCGGCGCCTTTGGCCGGCCTGGTCGAAGCGGGCTCGCCTGTCTCGCTCACCTCAGGCCGGCGGCGCCTTGGCGGCACCCGACCTGGCCGGCGCTGCGGCCGCGGCGCCGGTGCCCGGCGCGGGCTGCCCGGACTGATTGAGGCCGTTGTTGATCTGATGCTTCAGCGCATGCGATGCGCGAAAAACCAGGACGCGGCGCGGGCTGATCGGCACTTCCTGCCCGGTCTTCGGATTGCGCCCGACGCGCTGCCCTTTCTGGCGAACGGCAAAGCTGCCAAACGACGAGATCTTGACCATATCGCCGCGCTCCAGCGCGCGGGAAATCTCGGCAATCACCGACTCGACGAGTTCGGCCGACTCATTGCGCGAGAGCCCGACCTCTTGATAAACCGCCTCGGTGAGCTGAGCACGGGTAACCGTATGACCGGCCATGAAGCCCTCCCCCTGCTTTAGGGGAAGTTATCGCGGCAGAAAAAATTCGTCAAATTACAAAGCGTTGCCCAGGATCTTTGGTTGTTGGATCTTTTCCGGGCATCGCTACCACCGCACGACGCTTGCGGCCCAGGTGAGGCCGCCGCCCATCGCCTCCATCAAGACGAGGTGGCCGGGCCGAATCCGGCCGTCGGCCACCGCCTCGTCGAGGGCCAGCGGGATCGATGCCGCCGAGGTGTTGGCATGGCGCTCGATCGTGACGATGGTCCGGTCCGCCGCCAGCCCGAGCCGGCGCCCGACCGCGTCGATGATCCGCGTGTTGGCCTGATGCGGCACCAGCCAGTCGATATCGCCCGGGCCGAGCCCGTTTGCCGCCAATGCCTCCGCGACCACCTCGCTCAAATGCTGAACCGCCTGGCGGAATACCTCGCGGCCTTCCATGCGCAGGAAGCCGGCAGTGCCGGTCGAGGACGGGCCGCCGTCGACATAGAGGATGTCGTGCAGGCGGCCATCCGAATGAAGATGGGTGGAGAGCACGCCCCGGCTGGCCGGCCCGCGGCTCGGGTCTCCCGGGACCGCATTCAACACGATCGCCCCGGCCCCGTCGCCGAACAGCACGCAGGTGGTGCGATCCTGCCAGTCGAGGATCCTTGAAAAGGTCTCCGCTCCGATCACCAGCGCGGTGCGCGCCTGACCCAGCCGCAACGCGTTGTCGGCGACCGCGAGCGCGAAGATGAACCCCGAGCACACCGCCTGCACATCGAAAGCGGCGCCGCGCTTCATGCCCAGCCGCGCCTGCACCTTGACCGCGGTCGACGGGAAGGTTTCGTCGGGCGTTGCCGTCGCGAGCACGATCAGATCAAGGTCGCTGCCGCTCATCCCGGCGCGCTCGAGGGCGCGGCGAGCAGCGCAGAAAGCAAGATCCGAGGTCAGTTCGCCCGCGGCGGCGATGTGTCGCTCGCCGATCCCGGTGCGCTGCCGGATCCAGGCATCCGACGTATCGAGCCGAGCTGCCAGCTCGTCGTTAGTGACGACCCGCTCGGGGAGATAACCGCCGCACCCGGCAATTTGCGAGCGCAGGGTCACCGCGGCGCGCTCACAACGCCGCCGACTGCTTGGTCGGCGGCACTCTGTTGAGGCGCGCGAGCTCGTCGCTGATCTTCTGGAGGAAACCGTTGAGCTTGAGGTCCGCGGCGACGCCGATCGCGTTGGCGAAGCCGAACGCATCGGTCGAACCGTGGCTTTTCACCGCAATGCCGGCCAACCCGAGAAACATCGCCCCGTTATAGCGACGCGGATCGAGACGCGCCGCGAATTTCTTGAGCGCCACGCGGGCAAAGACATAGCCGATGCGCGCCGATAGCGAGTGGTGGAACGAGGCGCGCAGCGATTCGCTGAACAGCTTGGCGATCCCTTCGATCGACTTCAGCGCGATGTTGCCGGTGAACCCGTCGGTGACGATGACGTCGACCGTCCCGGCGGCGATGTCGTTGCCCTCGATGAAGCCGTGGAACCGGATCGGCGTCATCCCGCCGCGCAGGCGCGCGCTGGCGCCGCGCACCGCATCGTTGCCCTTGAGATCCTCCGAACCGACATTCAACAGCCCGACGGTCGGCTGCACCAGCCCCAGGACGGTGCGCGCGAAGACGTCGCCCATCAGGGCAAATTGCACGAGGTTCTCGGCATCGCACTCGACGTTGGCGCCGAGGTCGAGCATCACGCTCTCGCCGCGCCGGGTCGGCAAAATGGTCGCGATCGCCGGCCGGTCGATCCCGGGGAGGGTTTTGAGCACGAATTTAGCGATCGCCATCAGCGCGCCGGTGTTGCCGGCAGACACGACCCCGTCGGCGCGCCCATCGGCGACC
>CAYMRQ010000057.1:2850-22730 GCA_964392845.1 uncultured Rhizobium sp. | reverse complement strand
GATCCCCTACGCGCTCGACCGCATGGATTTCGAGTTCGAGGACCGCTTCCGCGACCTGATGAAACTGAAGCCGAGCGAGTATTGGCGCCGGCAGTGCCGGGCGACGTTCCAATTTGACCGCATCGGGCCCAAGCTGATCGACGAGATGGGCGTCGAGACCCTGATGTGGGGCTCGGATTACCCGCACCCGGACGGCGTGTGGCCGGAATCCTCGAAATACATCGAGGAGCAGTTCGCCGGCCTACCCGCCGATACCATCCACAAGATCACCTGCGAGAACGCGGGGAAATTCTATGGGCTGATCAACTGACCGGTGGTCGGCGGAGCCGATCACCGGTCATCCCGGCGGAGGCCGGGATCCACTCGTCATCCACCCGAGCGCCGGCTGGCGTGGATCCCGGCCTCCGCCGGGATGACCGGTAAGAGAGTCGGCGTAACGCTGACCAACACCCTCACCCTCCCGTCGCCGCGCGACGGGTCCCTCCCTCTCCCGCGATGCGGGAGAGGGTAAGAAACAGGAGCACCACATGGCGTATGACCTCTTGATCAAGAACGGCCGAGTCGTCGACGGCTCGGGCGCGCCTTCCTACCGCGCCGATGTCGCGGTCAAGGACGGCAAGATCGTCGAGATCGGCAAATTGTCCGGCCCGGCGGCACGCACGATCGACGCCCAGGGCCTCGTCGTCGCGCCGGGCTTTATCGACAATCACTGCCACTATGACGCGCAGGTCACCTGGGACCCGCTGTGCTCCTATTCGTGCGACCATGGCGCCACCTCGGTCATCTTCGGCAATTGCTCGCTGTCCTTGGCGCCGGTGCGCAAAGGCCACGAGGAACGCCTGTCGGAGTTCCTCTCCTATGTCGAAGCGATCCCGATGGAGGTATTGCGCACCCTCGAATTCACCTGGGAGAGCTTTCCGCAATACCTCGAACAGATGGACCGCAATCTCGGGGTCAATGTCGGCAATTTTATCGGCCATACCGCGGTGCGCTATTACGTGATGGGCGACGACTGCCAGAGCCGCACCGCCACTGACGACGAGATCCGCCAGATGCAGGACCTCGTGCGGGACGGCATGAAGGCCGGCGCGCTTGGCCTGTCGGTGTCGCGCAACCAGGGTCATTTCGACCCGCAGGGTGTCCACATTCCGGCGATCTGGGCCGACGAGAAGGAGATTTTTGCGCTCGGCGACGTGCTGCGCGAGCTCGGCACCGGCCTGATCCAGTCGGGCGGCGGCGCCGCGGCCGAGATGAAGGACGCGCTGATGAGCCGCCTCAGCGAGACGACCGGCCGTACCGTCGTCTACAACAATCTCGGCCAGACCATGCGCCGGCCCGGCCAGTGGCAGCAGCACATGGCCCAGGTCGATGCGACGACCGCCAGGGGCATCCGCGCCTACCCGATGTGCACGCCGAACCGCATCACCGACTATTTCCAGATGCGCAACACCCAGACCTTCCGCGGGCTGCCGGTGTGGCACCCGATCTGCCTGTCCTCGCCCGAGGAGATGCTGAAGGCCTACGCCGATCCGGACGTGCGCAGGAAGCTCCATGATGAGGCCGTGGAGTTCAAGAGCGGGCCGGCGATCGGCATCTGCTCGACCTGGTGGGACTACATGGTCCTGCAGCACGCCGTCCTGCCCAAGAACAAGCAGTATGAGGGGAAGACCGTCGGCCAGATCGCGGCGGCGCAGGGCAAGGGCATCATCGACGCGTTCCTCGACCTCGCCGTCGATGAAAATCTCGATACCGAGTGGCTGCATGGCGAGAACAACGTCGACGAAGCCGCGGTCGCCCAGATCCTGAACTATCCGAACGCCATCATCGGCCTCTCGGACGGCGGCGCGCATGTCCAGTTCCAGAGCGGCTTCGGCTTCAGCACCCGGCTCCTCTCGGAGTGGGTGCGCGACAAGCAGATCATGTCACTGGAGACCGCGGTGCGGCGGCTGACCTTCGAGTCGGCCTCGACCTTCGGGCTCTATGACCGCGGCCTGTTGCGCCCCGGCATGGTCGCCGACATCGTGATCTTCGATCCCGACACGGTGAAGCCGCTGCCGCTCGAGGTCGTGCACGATTTCCCGACCGGCGCCAAGCGGATCAAGGAGCCGGCCCAGGGCATCCACATGACGATCGTCAACGGAGAGGTGCTGCTCGAAGACGGCAAGCACACCGGCGCGCTGCCCGGCCGGGTATTGCGCAACACGTACTACAAGGCGAACCACGCGTAATCGGCGGCAAGCCCCTCACCCCACCCCTCTCCCCGCTTGCGGGGAGAGGGAGTTATTGGCGTGCTCGCTCGCCGTGCTTCAAACAAACCCCTCGCCCCGCTTGCGGGAGAGGGAGGGACCCGCGCCGGCAGGCGCGGGAGGGTGAGGGGCATCTACGCCGAGGGATTGCGTCTTTGGGGCTTCGCTCCAGCAATGGGCTGGGGCACGCCGGCCCCCGCTCGCGCCGCGATCATCTCGGCGGGCAAGTCGGCGGGCGGCGTCTTCGCCTGATAGCGGCACAGATCGGCAACGACGCAAGCCGGGCAATCCGGCTTCCTCGCCTTGCAGACATGGCGGCCGTGCAGGATCAGCCAGTGATGGGCGCCGAGCTTGTAGCGCGCCGGGGTGACGGCTTCGAGGCCCTGTTCGACCGCGAGCGGGGTCTTGCCCGGCGCGATTCCGGTGCGGTTGCCGACCCGGAAGATATGCGTATCGACCGCGATCACCGGCTCGCCGAAGGCGACGTTGAGCACGACGTTCGCGGTTTTGCGCCCGACCCCGGGCAGTTTTTCGAGCGCCTCGCGGTGGCGCGGCACGCTGCCGCCATGCTGTTCGATGAGGATCCGCGACAGCGCGACGACGTTGCGCGCCTTGGTGCGGAAGAGCCCGATCGTGCGGATCATCTCGGTGACCCGCTCCTCGCCGAGCGCCAGCATTTTCGCCGGCGTATCGGCGAGGGCAAAGAGCGCCGGGGTCGCCTTGTTGACCCCGACATCGGTCGCCTGCGCCGACAGCACCACCGCGACCAGCAAGGTGAACGGGTTGATGAATTCGAGCTCGGTCTGGGGGATCGGCCGGCTCGCCGCGAGCCGCCGGTAGAACTCCGCGACCTCGCGTTTCGAGAATTTGCGCATGCGCCCGAGTGTAGAGGCGTCAGCGGTTGCCGACAAACCCCGCGACGGCTGACAGGGCCTCAGCCGAAGAGCGGCGCGATCGCGAGGTCGGCAGCCATCCGGTCGAGCGCCCCGCGCAGCGCCGGCGGGATGGGAATTCCCATTTCCTGCCGCTCGGCGATGCGCCGGTGGCGGTCTTCGCCCGGCAGACGGATGCGGTCGAAGCCCGGCAGCAGCGCCGAGCCGTGCAATTGGCGGATCACCGCGTCGACCTGGCGCTTGAAGGCGACCGGCTCGGCAAACGCCTTGATGTCGATCACGCAGATCGCCTGGCCGGTATTGGTCGGGGTGGTGTCGTCCTTGTTGAAATCGACGACATCGGCGCCATTGGCGGCGCCATTGAGGGTGCCGGCGAGGAGGCCGAACATCAGCGCCAATGCCGCGCCCTTGTAGCCGCCGATCGGCAACAGGAAGCCGTCATCGGCGCGATCGGGGTCGGTGAGCGGCCGGCCTTCGCGGTCGATCATCCAGCCTTCCGGCATCCTCTTGCCCTGCTGCGCAGCGACCTTGACCTTGCCGTAGGCCGCCACCGTGGTGGCCATGTCGAGCACGAGCGGCGGCTCTTCGAGCGCCGGCACCGCGATCGCGATCGGGTTGGTCGACAAGAGCATGTCGATACCGCCCCAGGGCGGCAGATGGTTGGCGTTGCCGACCGCGAAATAGAGCCCGATCATGTCATGCGCGAGCGGCATCGCGGCATAGACCGCGGCGGCCCCGGCATGGTTGCCGCGGCGCACGCCGGCCCAGCCGACACCGTTGTCGCGGGCGAGGTCGATCGCGGTCTCGACCGCCCGAGCGACAACCAGGCTGCCGAGGCCATTGTCGCCATCGACGAGTGCCGCAGCCCGGGCATGCCGGATGACCCGGATGTCGGGCGCGGTGTTGAGCCCGCCCGCCTTGATGCGCCGAATATATTGCGGCAGCCGGAACACCCCGTGCCCGTCGGCGCCGGAGAGATCCGAGGCGGCCATCAATTCCGCCGCCCGCTGCGCTTCGGGCGCGGCGATGCCGACCGCGCGATAGGCGGCGGCGATGAAGCCGGTCAGCGCCGCCGCGGCGATGCGCGGCGCGGCGAGATTTTCCTCAGTCATCCGTCCTCCGCCGATACCGCCGCGAAACCGCGGTGTACCCTCTTCGCCTTACCTGAGGCGGGCCGGGGCCGGCTTGGCGATGCCGGTCGTCCCGGAAAGAGCGTGATCGATCATCGCCTGATCTTCCGCGGAGAGCGCTTCGGCTTGGTGCTCCTCACGCGCCCCCAGCGGTTCGACGGTAATCACCTCGGTGGTCGCAACAATCGCAATATCCCGCGCCTTCTTGATCATCAGCAGCGACCTCTGAAAGCGCTCCTTGCAGGATTTTTCGGCCTGGCCAACGGAAAGGTTCTCCGCAAAAGCCAGGAATGCCTCTTTGACTTTTTCCGCATAGGCGGCGTGAATGTACTCCGCCTCGGCATTGTGGCTGTTGTCTGACATCGGCTTCCTCTTGGATCAGGGTGAAGATCGACGACGCCACCTCGGCCATGACCACCCGGCGACGCGGAAACCGGGACGGTTCCCCGCCCTCATCGGCCGGTCCTCATGGCATCGCGGCGGCGTTCATTACGCGGGCCATGCCCGCCTCTGTCAAGACAGGGCGCACCCAGCCGACACCCGGCCAGCTCCCTGCGATCCGCCCTCCGGCTGCCATGCGGCTTGGGGGCTTGTCTCCGGCGACAATTCTACCTGATATTATGGCCATGCTGCTCGCGTCCGTGCTCGCCCGTTTCATCGGTATCGGCCGGCTCAGCGTCATCGACGCCGCCGGCAAGCGGCATGTGTTCGAGGGGTCGCCCGGCCCCTCGGCAACAATCCGGCTGCACGACCCGATGCTCCACTGGAAGGTGCTGCTGAAGCCCCGGCTTTTCGTGCCGGAGGCCTACGTCGAGGGTACGCTGACTGTCGAGGAAGGCAGCCTTTACGATTTTATCGAAATCCTGGTGTCGAACGACGCGGCGCAGATCGACGCGCTGCCGCAGCGGCTGGGCCAGACCGCGGGTCGCCTCGTCCGTCGGTTGCACCAGTACAATCCGATCCCGCGCGCGCGCCGCAACGTCGCCCATCATTACGATCTGTCGGACCAGCTCTACGAGCTGTTCCTCGACCGCGACCGGCAATATTCCTGCGCGTATTTCGGCATGCCGCAGGATGATCTCGACACCGCCCAGGAGAACAAGAAGCGGCATATCGCGGCCAAGCTGCTGCTGCGGCCGGGACAGACGGTGCTCGATATCGGCTCGGGCTGGGGCGGCCTTGCGCTCTACCTCGCCAGCGAATGCGGCGCCGAGGTCACCGGGCTCACCCTGTCCGAGGAGCAGCACAAGGTGGCGACGCGCCGCGCCGCCGCGGCGGGCCTCGGCGACCGGGTGCGGTTTTATCTGCGCGATTACCGCGAGGAGACCGGCCGCTACGACCGCATCGTCTCGGTCGGCATGTTCGAGCATGTCGGGGTCAACCAGTACCCGACATTTTTCCGCAGGCTGAGCGAGCTGCTCGCGCCCGACGGGGTCGCGCTGCTGCATTCGATCGGCCGCATGGACGGGCCGGGGACAACTAATCCCTGGCTGCGCAAGTACATTTTCCCCGGCGGCTATTCGCCGGCATTGTCCGAGGTCGTGCCGGAAGTCGAGAACGCGCGGCTGTGGATCACCGATATCGAGATCCTGCGCCTCCATTACGCCGAGACGCTGCGCGCCTGGCGCCGTCGCTTCGAGCAGAACCGCGACCGCATCCGCGCCCTCTACGACGAGCGCTTCTGCCGGATGTGGGAGATGTATCTGGTCGGCGCCGAGATCTCCTTTCGCCGCGACTTCTCTCTGGTGTTCCAGATGCAGCTGGCCAAGGCGGTGGATACGGTTCCGTTGAGCCGCGACTACATGCTCGACTGGGAGCGCGCGCATAGCGCGGCGGCACGAAAGCCGGCCGGGCGCGCCGCCTGATTCGGCCCGCTTACTCCCGCCCGGCCCTCAAACAGCAGCAGCCGTAGGGCGGAAAAGCGCAGCGCCTTCCGCCGATACCATCGAAAGACCGCGCGGCGGCAAGGCGGCGGAAGACGCTGCGCTTTTCCGCTCTACGCATCGCTGATTCGGCGGCATCATCACCGGTAGCGACCGACGCGGATTTCATCCCCGGGTTACACAGCTGTGGATTCTTTCAGCTGCCCCAGGCGCCGGCGCGGCGGTGGTATTCTCCTGCCGGCATGGAAACCACCACGACTTCGCGGATCACACCGCTGCGCGAGCCCGATCTTGCCACGGGACTTGACCGGGTGCCGCAACCGCCCGCCAACACCGAGGCCGAGCAGGCGCTGTTGGGGGCGATCCTGATCAACAACACCGCATATAGCCGGGTCGCCGAGTTTCTCAGCCCAGAGCATTTCGGCAACGCGGTGCACGGCCGGATCTTCGCCGCTGCGGCCAAGCTGATCGATCGCGGTCAGATCGCCAACCCGATCACGCTGAAAAACCTGTTCGATCAGGACGGCGCGCTCGCCGAGATCGGCGGAGCGCAATACCTGGCGCGCCTCGCCGAAGCGGCGGTGACGATCATCAACGCCGAGCATTACGGCCGCACGATCCGCGATCTCCATCTGCGGCGCGAGCTGATCACGATCGGGCAGGACGTCGTCACCGACGCATTCCGCCACGACCTCGACGACCTCGCCGTGGAGCAGATCGAGCGCGCCGAGTCGAAATTGTTCGAGCTGGCGACGACCGGCCAGGCTGAGGGCGGGTTTCAGCCGTTCACCACCGCGCTGACCAGCGCGATCACGCTGGCCCAGGCGGCGTTCAAGCGCGACGGCAAGACGGTCGGGGTGGCGACCGGTTTTATCGATCTCGACAAAAAACTCGGCGGGCTGCACCCCGCCGACCTCGTTATCCTCGCCGGGCGGCCGTCGATGGGCAAGACCGCGCTCGCTACCAACATCGCGTTTACCGCGGCCAAGGCCTATCGCCCGGTGCGCGGCGCGGATGGCCGGATCGATTTGAGCCGCGGGGCCGAGGATGGCGCGGTGGTCGGGTTCTTCTCGCTCGAAATGTCGGCCGAGCAACTCGCGACCCGCATTCTCGCCGAGGAATCCGGCACCTCCTCCGACCGCATCCGCCGCGGCGAGGTGCGCCGCGAGGATTTCGACAAATTCGTTGCCGCGAGCCAGCGCCTCGCCGCCGTGCCGCTCTATATCGACGACACGCCGGCGCTCTCGGTCGCCGCGCTGCGCACCCGGGCGCGACGCCTGAAGCGCCAGCACGGGCTGGGGCTGATCGTCATCGATTACCTGCAGTTGCTGCGCCCCTCGGCACAGGCCAAGGCGATGGAAAACCGGGTGCAGGAGGTCTCCGACATCACCCGCGGATTGAAGGCGATTGCCAAGGAATTAGATGTGCCGGTGCTGGCGTGCGCGCAACTGTCGCGCGCTGTCGAGCAGCGCGAGGACAAGCGGCCGATGCTCTCCGACCTGCGCGAATCCGGCTCGATCGAGCAGGATGCCGACGTGGTGATGTTCATCTTCCGCGAGGAATACTATCTGTCGCGGGGCGAACCGAGCCGCCGCCCGGAGGAGAGCGACGACAAGTTCAACGACCGCTATGACCGCTGGAAGCAACGCTGCGAGACCGTGTACGGCATGGCCGACATCATCATCGCCAAGCAGCGCCATGGGCCGATCGGCACGGTCAAGCTGCATTTCGAGGCGGAAACCACCAAGTTCGACAATTTCATCGGCGCCGAGCACCTGCCGGCCGACGATTACTGACAGCGAGGGCCATCTTCCCGGGTGCGCTGACATATCGCTGCCGGTTTGGGCCGCGGCGGGATTGCCCGTCATGCTACACTGTCGCCGGCCCGCGAATGCAGGTCCGGCCATTCCGGGTGGCCTTATTTGCGACAGTGTGAATGTGAACGCCGCGATCCCAGGATGATTATCGCATTGCACCGGTCCGCCGACCGACACGCCCGGACGGGGACGGCGCCGTGAGCAATGAGATCGGGCATTTCGCCCTGGTGCTGGCGCTGTGCATCGCGGCGTTGCAGGCGGTGGTGCCGCTCGTTGGCGCGGCGCGCAACGAGGCGGCATTGATGGCCTGGGCGCGTCCGGCGGCGCTCGCCCAATTCCTGTTCGTGGGCATCGCCTTTTTCGCGTTGATGCACGCCTATGCGGTCAGCGACTTCTCGCTCGCCAATGTCGCGGCGAACTCGAACAGCATGAAGCCGATGCTCTACAAGCTGAGCGGGGTGTGGAGCAACCACGAAGGCTCGATGCTGCTCTGGGTGTTCATCCTGGCGTTGTTCGGCGCCGCGGTCGCCGCGTTCAGCCATAACCTGCCGCCGGCGTTGCGGGCGCGCGTCCTTGCCGTCCAGGCGATGATCGGGGTCGGCTTTCTGTTGTTCATCCTGTTGACCTCGAACCCGTTCCTGCGGCTCTTCCCGGTCCCCGCCGACGGCGCCGGGCTCAACCCGATCCTGCAGGACCCCGGCCTCGCCTTTCACCCGCCCTGGCTCTATCTCGGCTATGTCGGGTTTTCGATCTCGTTCTGCTTTGCGGTCGCCGCCTTGATCGAGGGGCGGGTCGACCCGGCCTGGGCGCGCTGGGTGCGGCCATGGACCTTGGCGGCCTGGAGCGCCCTGACGATCGGCATCGCGATGGGCAGCTGGTGGGCCTATTACACGCTCGGCTGGGGCGGCTGGTGGTTCTGGGACCCGGTCGAGAACGCCTCGTTCATGCCGTGGCTGGTCGGCACCGCGCTGTTGCATTCGGCGACCGTTGTCGAAAAGCGCGACGCGCTCAAAACCTGGACGATCCTGCTGGCCATCATCGCCTTCTCGCTGAGCCTGCTTGGCACCTTCCTGGTTCGCTCCGGGGTGTTGACCTCGGTCCACGCCTTTGCCTCCGACCCGAGGCGCGGGATCTTCATCCTCTTACTGCTGAGCCTCTATACCGGCGGGGCGCTCCTCCTTTTTGCCTGGCGTGCGCCCCAGCTGGCCGGCGGCGGCCTGTTCGCGCCGATTTCGCGCGAGGGCGGCCTCTTATTGAACAATCTGCTGCTGACGACGGCGGCCGCGACGGTGTTCATCGGCACGCTCTACCCGCTGCTGCTCGATGTCGTCGCCCATCAGAAGGTATCGGTCGGCCCGCCCTTCTACACGATGACTTTTGTGCCGATCATGGTCCCGCTGCTGGTCGCGATGGCGGTCGGGCCGCTGCTGCCGTGGAAGCGCGGCGACCTGCCGGCGGCGCTGGCCCGCCTCAAATTCGCGTTTGTCGCGACCGCCGCAGCGGCGCTCGCGACCCTGGCGGCGACCGGCGCGCGCTCGATCGGCGCGGCTTGCGGGCTTGCGCTGGCGGCCTGGGTGTTTGCCGCGACGCTCACGGAGCTAGCCGAGCGGGTGCGCCTGTTCGCCGAGCCGCTGCCGGCCGTGTTGCGCCGCGTGCTGCACCTGCCGCGCGCCACCTGGGGGATGGTTTTCGCCCATGCCGGGATCGCGGTGGTGATCGCCGGCATCACCGGCTCGACCGCCTGGACCGAGGAAAAGATCGTCAGCGCCCGACCCGGCCAGTCGTTCGAGATCGCCGGCTATACAATCGCATTCGATGCGGTCAACGAGGTTCGCGCTGCCGACCACACCGCAACCCGCGCCGACATGCGGCTGTTGCGCGACGGTCGCGAGCTGGCCGCGCTGCATCCTGAAAAGCGGTTCTACCCGGTGGAGAACAGTGCCGCGACCGGGGTGGCGATCCACACCAACCTGCTCGCCGATGTTTACGCCGTGATCGGCGACCCCGACGGCACCGGCGCCTATGTGCTGCGCCTCTATCACAACCCGCTGGTGCCGTGGATCTGGCTCGGCGCGGCGGCGATGGCCTTGGGCGGGCTGGTCTCGCTGACCGACCGGCGCCATCGGATCGGCGCGCCGGCCCGGCGGAGGCGGCCGGACGCCGCGGCGCGGGTCCAGGCCGCCGAATGACCAGCCGCCGAATGACCTGGCGGGGCTGGGTCTTCCTGATCCCGGCCGTGGTGTTCGGGCTGATGGCGGCGGGGTTTTATGTCGGCCTCGGGATCGACTCGAATGTGCTGCCCTCGGCGCTGATCGACCAGCCGGCGCCGCGTTTTGCGCTGCCGCCGCTGCCCGGCGACGAGCGCGGGTTTTCCTCGGCCGACCTAGAGGGGCAGGTCAGCCTCGTCAACATTTTTGCCTCGTGGTGCACGCCGTGCCGCGCCGAGCACGCGGTCTTGAACGCGCTCGCCCAATCGAAACGCGTGCCGATCTACGGGATCGATTACAAGGACAAAGCGGATGCCGCGCTGGCCTGGATCGCCGAACTCGGCAATCCCTATACCAGGATCGGCGCCGATGACGGGCGGGTCGGCATCGATTGGGGGGTCTATGGCGTGCCCGAGACCTTCGTCGTCGATAAGGGTGGCCGCATCCGCTACAAGCATGTCGGCCCGCTGACCCAGGCCGATGTCGAGCGCACCATTCTGCCGCTCGTCGCCAGGCTTGAGAAATGATCCGAGCATTGCTGGCGGCCTTGGCGCTCACCGTGCTGACGGCCGGGCCGGCCCATGCGGTGCGCCCGGATGAGATGCTGTCCGACCCCGGTTTGGAGGCTCGCGCGCGTGAGATCGGGAGCGAGCTGCGGTGCCTGGTATGCCGCAATCAGTCGATCGACGATTCCGATGCCGACCTCGCGCATGATTTGCGTGTGCTGGTGCGCGAACGCATCAAGGGCGGTGACAGCAATGACCAGGTCGTCGCCTATGTCCGCGCCCGCTATGGCGATTTTGTCCTGCTCCGGCCGCCGCTCGAAATCGCAACGCTGCTGCTGTGGGGCGGGCCTATCTTGATCCTCATCTTCGGCGGGGTGGCGCTGGCCCGGTTCTACCGCCGCCCGGAACCGGCGCCGGCGCCGCCGCTGAGCCCCGAAGAACGCCGGCGCCTCGCTGCCGTCCTCGGCGAGGGTACCGAACGGTGAGCATCGGCCTCGCCGTAGCGCTGGTCGGGCTGACCGTGCTCGCCGTGGCAATGCTGCTGGCGCCGCTGATCTTTCGCCAGCGCGGCCCGACCTCGCGCGACGCCTACAACCTCGCCGTCTACCGCGATCAGCTGGCCGAAATCGAGCGCGACCTCGCGCGCGGCGTGCTGGCCGCCAATGAGGCCGAAGCGGCCCGCGCCGAGATCGCGCGCCGCATCCTCGCGCTGAAGCCGGCCGAAGCTGAAACCGGCCCCACGGGTCAAGCCCGTGGGCTGAAGGCCCACGGCGCGGCGCCGCGCACGGTGGCGATTGTCGCGATCCTGCTGCTGCCGGTCGCCGCCTGGATCCTGTACTGGCAGCTCGGCTCCCCGTCGCTGCCGGACCAGCCCTTTGCCGAGCGCACGGCCGCCGGCAAACCGCCGGTCGCGGCAGACCCCGGCCATATCGATATGAACGAGGCGGTCGCGCGGCTCGGCGCGCATCTGAAAGAGCACCCCGAAGACCTGGCCGGCTGGCTGCTGCTGGCCCGCTCCGAACTGAGCCTCGGCCGTTACCAGGAGGCCGGCGACGCCTATCGCCATGCGGCCGATCTGTCCGGACATCGGGCCGACATAACAGGCGATTGGGGCGAGGCGCAGGTGCTGGCAGCCGGGGGCACGGTCACACCGGCGGCGCGCCAGGCGTTCGCGGCAGGCTTGCGCGACCCGGAAACCGCGCCGCGGTCGCGCTATTACCTGGCGCTTGCCCAGATGCAGCAGGGCGAGGTGAAGCGCGCGCTTGAAGCCTGGGTCGGCCTCGCGACGGAGGCGCCCGATGGTGCCGAGTGGCTGGCGCTGGTGCGACAACGGATCAGCGAGGCCGCGAGCGCCCTCGGCATCGATCCGGCGACGCTCAAACCCTCCGCCGGCGCGACACGCGCGAGCGGCGGCGGGCCGAATGGGGCGCCAGGGGACGCAGCCGTCGCCGCGGCGGCGAAGGCGCTTGCCGGCGCGTCGCCCGCAGAGCGCCAGGCGATGATCAATGCCATGGTCGAACGGCTGGCGGCACGCCTCGCCGACCAGCCGGACGATGTCGAAGGCTGGGTCCGGCTCGGACGCTCCTACATGGTGCTGAACCAGCCGGACAAGGCACGCGAGGCCTATGTCCGCGCGGTCGAGCTCAAGCCCGACGACCCGGAACTCAAGCAGGCCCTGGCCGAGGCGACCGCCGCTGCGGGCAAATCCGGCGCGGTCGCACCCGCGCAGAGCGGAGCGAAATAGCCTTTCCGGCTTTAGCCGAGCCGGTAGAACCGGCTCGCAGTTCGGGAAAACAGCGCGGTCTTCTCATCGGCCGAGCAGCCGGCGGCGATGCGCTTGAAGGCGTTCCAGAACAATTGATAGCTGCCGCTGCCCTTGTCGACCGGGAAGTTGCTCTCGAACATCGCGCGGCTGGCCCCGAAGGCGGCGATGCAGGTTTCGACATAGGGGCGCCAAGCGGCGGCGAGCGCTTCCGAGCTCGGCGGCAACTCGTGCGTGTGCAGGTCGAAGCCGAAGAGCCGCATGCCGAGGCCGCCGAGCTTGACATGCACATTGGGGCAACCCGCCAGCTCGGCGATGCGCGCGCGCCACTCGGCGAAGACCTCGTCGCGATGCCCGGCATAGGGGCCGATCCCGATCGGGCCGCCGACATGGTTCAAGACGATCGGCGTCTCGGGAAAGGCGCGCGCGAGATCGGCGAGTTCGCCGAGCTGGGTGTGGTACATCCACGCATCGAAGCTGAGGCCGAGCGGGTGCAGTCGCGCGAAGCCCTCGCGCACGCGCCGGTCGAGCAGGAGGCCGGCCGGCCGGTTGACCGACGAGCCGCGTGCCGCGTCGTCGGGGTGCGAGGCGGAGATGAAGCGGATGCCGCGAAACCGCCCGCCGCCGGCCATGATCATCGCATCGAGCACGGGCTCGACGCTGCCGCCGAGCATCAGATCGGCATAGCCGACGATGCCGGCGCACACCCGGGTGATGCCGTAGCTGCCACTCGCCGCCATCGCCGCGACGCCGTTGGCGAACTCGACCTCGCCGACCGGGCGCAGTTCAGCCGGGCCCACGGCGCGGTACATCGACAGCCATTCGAGATAGACCGTCGCGGTGATGTTGTGCCCGCTGCCGGTATCGGTCAGGAGATCGGGCAAGAGGTAGCGGCCGGTATTCTCGCGATCGACCAGGTGATGGTGCGGGTCGACGATCGGCAGGTCGGGCTCCAGGATTTCCTCCTGGCGCCGGGCGAGCCACTCCGGTCGCACCGCCAGATGCGGGCTGGACGCGGTCGCGGGGTCGGCGGATTGCATCGGTCGCCTCACAAGTCTCGTAACCCCGCTGCGCCGAGCGGAGCCAGCCCCCCACCCCAGCCCTCCCCCGCATGCGGGGGAGGGAGCGCGCCGCGAAAGCGGCGGGCGGGTGGGGCTGATGTGGAAGAGCGGTCGGTCTACTCCGCGGCGACGGGCTGCGCCGCCGGCGCGCCGTCGGCGCGGATCTCGGCGTCCCAGGGGCCCGGGAAGCGGCCGCGGGCGACCCGGTCGCGCGAGAAGATGTGCTCATCGACCCCCCACTCGGCGCGCGGCAGCTCGTAGAACACCTCGACGCCGTTGCCGTCGGGATCGCGCAGATAGATGCCGAGCGAAATGCCGTGGTCGGAGATGTGGTCGGGCTTGATCCCCTTGGCCTTGATCCGCTGATAGTACTCTTTCAGATCGTCGAGGCTTTCGAGCCGCCAGGCCATGTGGTTAAGGCCGACCTGGCCTTTCTGCTGCAATGGCGCATCGTCGCCGAGTTGCATCAGCGCCACCTCGTGCGACTGCTCCTCGTCGGCCGACATAAAGGCCGCCCAGCCCGGCCGGTACTCGTAGACGTGCAGCCCGAGCAGATCCTCGTACCACGCTTTCGAGCGCTCGACGTTGCGCACGTAGACGTTGACGTGTTGCAGATACATCGGTCGCTTGCTCATTCGGCCCTCCGATTGGCTCACTCGTAGGATGGGTTGAGCATCGCGAAACCCATCAAATCGCGTGTTGTCGCAAACCATGATGGGTTTCGCTGCGCTCAACCCATCCTACCGGCTAAACCCAACCGTCACTCTATCACGGCTCGTCACTTCTGCCCAAAAACTCCAGCACCTGTTCCATCATCTCGCCCTTGGGGTAGATCGCCGCCATGGCGCGGGCGCGGGTCAACGGGTCGCTGGCGAAAAAGCGCTCGTAGAGCACCTGGCGGCTGCCGAACGCGCTGCCCGCGGCGTCCCACGCCAGGCGGAACAATTTGACCCGATCCTTCGCCGCGGTGTTGTCGGTGGCGAGGTACTGCTCGATCTCGGGCGCCAACGGCCCCTTGAAATCGGCCTCGCTCGGGGTCAAGAGGAAGCTGCTCGACCCCAACAGCTGGAGGATCTCGATCATCCGCGGATAGGCGGTCATCATCAAATTGCGGGTGCTTTCGACCGGCAGGATGGCGGGACACATGACGCCCCACCGGTCGATCTCGGCATCGGCCTCGGCGGCGCGCATGCAGGCCCGCATCAATCCGGTCGTCAGCATCAATTCGCCGATGCGCTCCTCGGTATGCGGCAGCTGGGCGTTGCCGAGGGTCTGCGTCATTAGGAGGGCGAGGCCCAGCACGAACTCGCATTTGGCGAGGTTCTTGGCGGCGCCCTGATGCGCCGAATGCGCCGTCGAATGGGTGACGTGCGGGGTCGCGTTGAGCCGCTCGACATCGTAGAGCAAAAACACCCGCTCCCACGGCACCAGGACATCGTCGAAGAAGACGACGCAATCCATCTCCTCGAAGCGCGAGCCCAACGGATGGTCGAAATGCGAGCGGCCGAGATCGAAGCTGTCGCGGCAGAGGAATTTGAGCCCCTTGGTGGCGCAGGGGATCGCGAAATTCATCGCGAACGGGCTGTGGTCTTCGCTGTGCCGGGCGAGGCGCGGCGAATAGACCGCGATCTCGTCAGCCAGCGGCCCCAACGTCGCGAGGATGCGCGCGCCGCGCACGGTGATCCCGGCATCGGTCTCGCGTTTGACTTCGAGCGCGGTGCCTTCCTCGAGGTTGAACATGCCAGAGAGGTTGCGGCTGCGCTGGAAATTGATCAGCGCATGGGTCAGGGTCACGTCGTTTTCGCGGATGTATTCGACATAGCGCCGCATGTTGTCGGCGAATTCCGGGCGCTTCTCGCCGAAATAAGCGGCGGCGGCGCCCCAGGCGGCAAAGGTCACATTCATGAAATCGGGCGAGCGGCCCATCATGCCGCAGGTCGAGCGCGCCCAGTTCAGCATCATCCGGGTGCGCGCTTCGAGCGCCTCCTTGGTCGTCGGGTTGTCGAACGAGCGGCCGACCGGCTGCCCGCTCGTCGGTGAGGCATAGGTCATCACCTCGCGCAGCCTGGCATCGTGCTGCATGTCGTAGAGCCCGGCGATCGCACGCACCCCGCCTGCGAGGCCCTCATGCGTCGTCACGTCGCGCACCCGCTCGCCGCCGAGCCAGACCTCACGCTCCTGTTCTCTCAGGCCGTTGATGTATTGCTGTCCCGTGCGCGCCGGCATCGCGTGATCCTCCCTGGCCGCGTCCCGCTGGACCGCGGGCGTTCCGCCCGCATGCGGCCGGGACGGAAGCGGTCCCGATGCGCGGCCGGGCGATGCTAATGCGTTCGGCGCCGGAAGTTAACCGGGTTCATCGGGGGGCAGATCGCGCTAACATGCGCATCATGCTTGCTGCCCCGCCCGCGAGCCCCTCGACCACGCTCGGTGAGGCAGAACAAACCCTGATGCGCAAAGCCGGCAGAGCCGTGGCCGCAATTGCGCTGGTGGCTGGTGCGCTCCTCGCGGCACTCGCGCCGACCGCCGGCCAGGCGGCCGAGCCACCTGCGGTCGCCGCGGGCGTTGGTTGCGGCGCGAAACGGATCGGCGAAATCACGGTCGCCACGCTGAACAACGTGCCGATCGTCACGCTGCTTGCCAATGGAGTGCCGGTTGTCCTCGTTCTCGATACCGGCGCCTACCGGACGATCTTGACACCCCCCGCCGCCCAGCGGATCGGGGCGCAGCCTCCTCGCGTCAAATTCGACCGGCGGATGAGCGGAATTGGCGGCGCCCTGCCGATCCGCGAGGTGGAGCTGCACAGCTTCACGATCGGCGGCGTGGCGATCCCGTGGCATCGGATTGCGGTTGCTCCGGCCACCCTGCCGAGCGTCTTTTTTGGACCGCTCGACGGGCTTCTCGGCGCCGACGTCCTCAGCAATTTCGATATCGATATCGATCTGTCGCATCACCGGATGGTCCTGCATGAGAAGCAGTCCTGCCCGGACGCGGCGCCGGACTGGGCCGAGCCCTATGTCGGCATCAGCACGGGCCGGTCACGCAGCGAGCATCTGTTCTTCCCGGTAGAACTGGACGGGCGCAGGATCGTCGCGATTGTCGATACCGGCGCACAATCGACTGCACTCTCCGGCAAAGCCGCGCGAGCCCTCGGTGTGAGCGACGCCGCATTGGCGCGCGATCCGGCGAAAACGATGCATGGGGCAACCGGCGAGCGCGTAAGCGGGCGCATTCATCGATTCTCGCGATTGAAGGTCGGCGAGGATTCCATCCGCGATCCGGCGATCGTCGTGGCCGACCTGAACCTGCCCGATGCCGACCTTGTGTTGGGGATCGACTTCGTTCGTTCGCGGCGGCTGTGGTTTTCCTACGGATCGCGCCGGATATTCCTGTCGCGCCCGCGGCGCTAGCCCGGGGGAATGAACAAGACCGGGATGATAAATCGCTCAGATGCGCGAAATGGCGCGAAATGGCGCTACTATCGCGTCATGTCCTCTGCCCCGCCCGCCGAACCCCGCGACCACGCCCCCGGTGCGCCCGGCACGGCGCCGACCTGGACGAGCAGCGCCAAGGACATGGTCGGCTGCGGGCTGGGGCCGTCGCGGCTGTGGTTCACGCTGGGCTACGGCATCGTCAACGAGGTCTACTATCCGCGGGTCGACATCCCGCAGATCCGCGACCTCGGCTTCATCGTCGCCGGCCCCGACGGGTTCTGGTCGGAAGTGAAGCGCAACGCCAATTATTCGCTGAAACTCGTGGCGCCCGGGGTGCCGGCGGTCGAGATCACACACCAGCACGCGCGCTATAGGCTGCGCCTGCGCATCACGCCGGACCCGCGGCGCGACGTCCTGGTCATCGAGTGCCGGCTCGACGGCGAGGGCGAACTCGCGCTCTACGTGCTGGTCGCGCCGCATCTCGGCGCCACCGGCTACGACAACATCGCCACCATCGAGCGCTATCGCGGGCGCCGCTTGCTGTGGGCCGAGCAGGGCCCGTTCGGCATGGCGCTGGCTGCGGCCGACGAGCACCAAGGCGACGCCTTCGGCCGGGCCAGCGCCGGCTATGTCGGTCAGAGCGACGGCTGGCAGGATTTTGCGAAGAACGGGAGGATGACCTGGCAATACCGGAATGCCGGGCCGGGCAATGTCGCGCTGATTGCCGAATTGCCGCGCCGCGCCGTCCTGGCGCTCGGCTTCGGCAGCAGCGCCGAGTCGGCGGCGACCCTGGCGATATCGAGCCTGATCCAGCCGTTCGACAATGTCCTGCAGCAGCAGATCCTCGACTGGGAACGCTGGCAGGCGAGTTGCAGCGAGCGCGGCGCAGCCCCGCTCGACGTGCCGGACGCGATCCGCGAGCAGCTCGTCGTCTCCTCGATCGTGCTCAGGGCGCATCTCGACAAGACCTATCCGGGCGCGATGGTCGCCAGCCTCAGCGTACCGTGGGGCGATACCGGCAACGAGCGCGGCGGCTATCACCTGGTGTGGTCGCGCGATCTGGTCGAATGCGCCGGGGCGCTGTTGGCGCTCGGCGCCGAACCCGAGGCGCGCGACACGCTGCGCTATCTGATCGCGACGCAAAACCAGGACGGCCACTGGCACCAGAACCAGTGGCTCGGCGGCAGCGCGTATTGGCAGGGGATTCAGCTCGACGAGGCGGCGTTTCCGGTGCTGCTCGCCGCCGCGCTCGACGAACGCGACGCGCTGCGCGGCATCGCGGTCGAGGACATGGTGCGGCGCGCCCTGGGCTACATCGCGCGCACCGGGCCGTCGACGGCGCAGGACCGCTGGGAAGAGAACGAGGGCCTCAACCCGTTCACGCTGGCCATTACGATCGCGGCGCTGGCGGCCGGCGCCGCCTTGCTGCCGATGCCCGAACAGGATTGGGCGCTGGCGCTCGCCGATTTCTGGAATGCGCAGATCGAGGCCTGGCTGACGGTCAGCGGCACCGCGCTGGCGACGCAATACGAAATTCCCGGCTACTATCTGCGGGTGGCGCCGCCGGGCGTCCTGACCGAGGCCGGGGCCAGCACCGCGATCGTGCCGATCCGCAACCGCTTCGACGCGGACGGGGTGCCGGGCGACGAGCAGATCGGCAATGAATTCCTGCAACTGGTGCGCTTTGGCTTGCGCAGTGCCGATGATCCGCTGATCCGCGGGTCGCTGGCCCTGGCCGACGCGCTGCTGCGCAGCGAGACCCCCAACGGCCCGGTGTGGCACCGCTATCGCGGCGACGGCTATGGCGAGCACGCCGACGGCACGGCCTATGACGGCACCGGCATCGGCCGCGGCTGGCCGCTGTTGACCGGCGAGCGCGGCCATTACGAGTTGTGCGCCGGCAACGACCCGCTGCCCTATCTCGCCGCGATGGCGGCGATGGCGAGCCCGGGCGGGATGATCCCCGAGCAGGTCTGGGATTGCGACCCGATCCCGGCGCGTCGGCTCGCTCCCGGTCGGGCGAGCGGGTCGGCGATGCCGCTCGCCTGGGCCCATGCCGAATTCGTCAAGCTCCTGGTGTCGCGCCAGCTCGACCGGCCGTTCGACCGGCCGCGCGCGGTCTGGCAGCGCTATCGCGGGCATCGGGCCAGGGCGCCGCAGGCGTTCTGGTGGCCGCACGCGCCGATCGGCGGCTTTGCCGCCGGCACGTGGCTGACGATAGCCTTGCCCGAAGCGGCGGTCGTGCATTGGGGCCGGGATGGCTGGCAGATGATCGAGGACACGCCGACCTGCGCCAGCGGTCTCGGCTTCCATGCCGCGGTGCTCGACACCGCCGCGCTGTTGCCCGGCAGCCGGGTCGATTTCACCTGGCGCCGGGCGGATGGCGGCGACTGGGCCGGAGGCGACTTCGCCGTGCGCGTCCTCGCCGCCGAGCCGGGCGGTCCGATCGGCCCGGGGCATTGACCCGCCCGGTCGGCATTCCAATTTATGGTAGAGATGCGCCGCCGCGCTCTACCGAGAGATTTGGCGGCTATTCCCGGTCAGCGGCAGAGCCAAGGCAGAGTCGACATGTCGAGTATTACGCTCAAAGTCACCAATCCGCCGTCCACGACCGCCATCCACCAGGCGCCCGAATTCATCAGACCGCTGTTCCGCGGCAACGGCGGCACCGACTATGTGTGCGGCCATTGCGCCGCGGTGATGGCCTCGGGGATGGGGCCGACCCAGCATGTCATCGTTGACACCGCGATATGCTCGGCTTGCGGGGCGGAAAACGAGTTCCCGCGCGAATTGCGCGCGTAAGCCGGGAAGCTCTCTCCGGCCTCTCATCTTCAGCGTGCAGCGGCGACGGCCGCTTCGGCCAGGCGGTTGTCGACGCATTCGGCTAAGGGCACCGCGCGCTTGAGAAAGCCGTTGCCGAGCAGCGCGCGGCGCAGCCGGTCGA
>CAYMRQ010000057.1:0-2840 GCA_964392845.1 uncultured Rhizobium sp. | reverse complement strand
TGCTGCACCTTGACGCCGTACTTTTGGGAGAGATCGGCGCACAGGCGCCGAATCTCGCCGGCCTCGCCGAACCCGTTCGTCATCACGTTGCAGCCTTCCTCGGCCAGCACCGGATTGATGCCCCACACGCCCTGCTCCTTGTAGCGCGCCAGGGCGCGCGTCAGCACGCTGCGGTCGAGCGCCGGGAAATAATCGGCGATCGCCGCGGCGAGCGCCCGCGGCGGCTCGGCGGCGACCCAGCGCTGGGTCTTATAGATCGCCCGGACCATGCGGCGAAACGGCTCGGGGTCGCGATCGAGCCGCCCGCGCGTCGTGACGAACGCGGTATAGCTGGTGCGGCCGCGGCTGCTCGCGCGATACCAGATCTCGCCGCCGCCGGCGACCGCCTCCTCGACAAACGGCTCGAACAGCTGCGCCACATCGATGCTGCCGTCGTGGAGCGCGGCGACGCTCTCGGCCATGCTGCGGTCGGTGATGCGCGGGATCCAGGCCGGATCGACCCCAATGTCGCGGACATCCTGTTCGAGGCACAGCCAGGGGGTCGGCACCTCGCTGACGCTGACGAAACGCATATGGCCCAGTTCAACAAGACGGAACTCCGGATAGGCCTCGGCGCCGACCAGCGAGAACGGGTCGCGGCACACCACCTCGGCGATGGCGACGAGCGGCGAATCCGGGTTGTCGTCGTGATGCTTCATCAGCCGGATCGGGCCCATCCACAGCACATCAACCTCGCCCGCTTCGAGCGCCGCCTCGGCGCGTCCCGGCCCGGGCGACGGCAACAGCTCGACTTCGAGCCCCTCATCGGCGTAGGCGCCGATCGCATGCGCCGCATAGAACGGCGCATACAGCACGAAGCGATAATTTTCGAACAGCTTGAGGCGGATGGGAGCGGGCATGAGGACTCCGTTGGCTGGCAGGGTGAAGCCGAAGAAAACACTTTAGCGCAGAGGACGCCAAGGATGCGCAGAGGACGCAGAGGCACTAAACCCATCGCGTCCTCGCGCATCCTTGGCGTCCTCCGCGTTAAAGCGTTACCTTTGCCGCTCGTTGAGCCGAAGGAGCGAATGATGAATGAAGCCGCCGCCGCGCCGAACTGCCTTGCCGGAATCCGCGTCCTCGACCTGACGCAATTCGAGGCCGGCCCGACCTGCACCGAGGTCCTGGCCCAGCTCGGTGCCGAGGTCGTCAAGGTCGAGAACCCGCGGGGTGGGGAGCCCGGCCGCATCCTCGGCAGCGGCCCCAAGCCCGGCGCCGACGCCTATTATTTCATGATCTACAACGCCAACAAGAAATCGGTGACGGTCAACCTGAAATCGCCGCGCGGGCTCGCGCTGGTCAAGGAGATGGCAACGCGGGCGGATGTCTTCATCGAGAACATGGCGCCCGGCACGATCGAGAAGCTGGGGCTCGGCTGGGAGGTGCTGCACGCCCTCAACCCGCGCCTGATCTACGCCCAGGTCAAGGGCTTCGGCGAAGGCAGCCCATACGAGCACAACCTCGCTTTCGACATGATAGCGCAGGCCTGCGGCGGCACGATGGCGATCACCGGCGAGCGCGGCGGGCCGCCCTGCAAACCGGGTCCGAGCCTGGGCGACACCGGCACCGGCATGCTGATGGCGATCTCGATCGTCAGCGCGCTCTATCAACGGCACACGACCGGCCGGGGACAGCATCTGCAGGTCGCGATGCAGGATGCGCAGCTCAATTACATTCGCGGCTCGTTCATGATGCACGCCCGCACCGGCCAAACGCCGCAGCGCAACGGCGCCAAGAGCGCGTTCGGCGGGCCGCCGCCGGCCGACATCTACCCGTGCAAACCGGGCGGAGCGAACGACTGGGCCTATGTCTTCTGCAGCCACAACAACCCCGAGCATTGGCGGCGCCTGGCTGCCGCGATCGGCCGCCCGGAGCTGGCCGACGATCCGGAATACGTCGACCACAACAAGCGCGCTAAGCACGGGGTCGAGGTCGACGCGATGGTCGCGGCGTGGACGCGAGAGCACACCAAGCACGAGGTGATGCGGATCATCGGCGAAGCCGGGGTGCCGTGCGGCGCGGTGCTCGACACCGGCGATCTCTTGGCCGAGCCGACCTTCGAAACGCGCGGCATCATCCAGACCCAGCACCACCCGAGCGGCGAGTTGCGCATGCCGACCTTCCCGGTGCGCTTCGACGGCAAGCCGCCCAAGATCGCCCCCTCGCCGTTGCTCGGCGAACACACAACGCAGGTGTTCGGCGACTGGCTCGGGATGAGCGAGCGCGACGTCGCCGGGCTGAAGGACGAGGGGGTGGTTTGAGCCTAGTGTGCCGATTCTAACGCTTGTCGCCTGCGCGCCACTTTTTCGAGGATAGCAGTGGCGGAAGCGGTCCAGATGAAGGGTTTGGGGTTGGCATTGTGGTAATCGAGGTATTCCTGGATGGCGGCTTCGAGTTCGGCGACGCTCTTGAAGACGCCGCGGCGAATACGGTCCTCGGTGATCCAAATGAAAGGGAATTATCAGGTTGAAGCTACCCGGCCTGTCACGCAAATCTGAAATATCTGCTCAGATTTGCTACGTCAACCTGATAATTCCCCTTTGGATGGAAGTATTCCACCCCTTATAGAGACAACTGGAGCATTCTTCCTGGGTAGCCGCACGAACTGTTACAATCAAACTGAGCCACGTACCTTTGGGTCGCGATCAAGAATGAAGATGTGCTTATGGGCTTGCTAGCAGCGGTGTGAGAAGCAGCCGAAGCCGATTGGAGCTGCGCAGGCCGCGCAGATGCGCGTCCTTGGATAGCGCGCGCACGACGAATTCGTCGATCCGCGGACAGGTTGGCTCTTCACGCCGGGA
>CAYMRQ010000056.1:0-22794 GCA_964392845.1 uncultured Rhizobium sp. | reverse complement strand
GCCGGAACACCCGCGTCGGGGTGATGGCGCGGCCGACATAGGTCAACGCATCGAACGACGCAGTGATGCCGCGCTCGGCATAGGCCGCCGCGATTGGGGTCAGCCGGGGCGGGGTCGGCGCGTGTGCGTCGGAAGCTGCGGGGCGATCGGCCGGATCGCGCCGGCCGACCAGCACCCCGACCTCCTCCCAGGTCTCGCGCAAGGCGGCGCGGGCGCTGGGCACCAGGCGCGGCGGCAGATGCTCGCCGCCCGTCTCGACGCGCCACGGTTTGCGGTCGTCAGGATCGATGGCCCGGGCGCCTTCCGGCCAAGAGCTCGAGGTCGTGCCCCTCGCCGCGCAGCAAGATCAGCGAGGCGGAGTCGCGCGGGCGCACGATCGCCGGCCTGGCACGGACCGATGCGGAGACATCGTTCATGACCGATACTATGCGGGAAGCCCACCGATCTGAGAACACGCTGTTGACGCGTGCATGACAATCCTTGAACCATTCGGCCTTTGGCTTGGGCAGCATAACGGGAGAGAGCGCCATGCGCTTCGGCATCGGACAGCCCGCGACGCGCAAAGAGGACCGGCGCTTTCTGACCGGGCAAGGGCGCTACATCGCCGATATCGATCTGCCGCGCCAGGCCTATGCCGCGTTCATCTTTTCGCCGCACGCGCACGCCCGCATCCGGGCGATCGACACGAATGCCGCGCGCGCGTTACCCGGAATCTTTGCCGTCCTGACCGGCGCGGAGTGGAGCGCCGACGGCCTCGGCACGATCGATCCCGAGATGATGCCGGAGGATATGGGTGGCCCCAAGGGCTTCCGGACGAAGCGTCCACCGCTGGCGATAGACCGGGTGCGCTATGTCGGCGAGCGCGTCGCCGCAATCATCGCCGCGTCCGAAGCGTTGGCGCGCGACGCGGCCGATCTGGTCGCCGTCGAGTACGAAATGCTGCCGGCGGTGGTAGAGGCCGCAGACGCGGTTCGCCCCGGCGCGCCGGTGATCCATGACGGCGCCGCCAACAATACCAGCGTGACCTTGCGCATGGGCAATGCCGAGGCGGTCGGGCCGGCCTTTGCCCAGGCGGCGCACGTGACCCGGCTGTCGCTGTTCAACAATCGCCTGTCGGCGGTGACGATGGAGCCGCGCGGCTGCATCGCCGAATATGATCCCGGCACCGGCCGCTATACGCTCACTACCAGCACGCAAAACGTGCACGGCGTCCGCCATGGCCTGGCGCACCAGATCCTGCATGTCCCGGAAAGCCGCATCCGGGTCGTCGCCCGCGACGTCGGCGGCGGCTTTGGCATGAAGGGCCAGATCTATCCCGAAGAGGCCGTCATCGTCTGGGCCGCGCGACGCGTCGGCCGCCCGGTCAAATGGATCGCCTCGCGCGCCGAATCGCTGCTCGGCGACAATCAGGCGCGCGACCTGCGGGTCGACGCCGAGCTGGCGCTCGACGTCGACGGCCGGTTTCTGGCGTTGCGCTGGACCGGGTTGACCAATGCCGGCGCCTATATCGAGGGCGCCGGCGCGATCCCGATCCTCTTTTCGCTGAAGCTCGCTTCGACGGTTTACGACATCCCGGCGGTGGCGGTGACGAGCAGCCTGGTTTTCACCAACACCGCGCCGACCGTACCCTATCGCGGCGCCGGCCGCCCCGAGGCGGTCTACATCATGGAGCGCCTCGTTGACCAGGCGGCGCGCGAGATGCAGATCGACCCGGCCGAATTGCGCGCGAAGAACCTCGTGCACGCCGATGCCTTCCCCTATCAGACGCGCACCGGCTGGACCTATGATTCCGGCAACTATGCCGCGGCGATGGCGAAATGCCAGGCGCTCGCCGACTGGCCGGGCTATGGCGCCCGCCGTGCCGCGAGCGAGGCCGCCGGCAAATGCCGCGGCCGCGGCATTGTCTACTATGTCGACAATACCGGCATCTTCAACGAACGCATGGAATTGCGCTTCGACCCCGACGGCGAGTTGACGATCCTCGCCGGCACCCTGTCGCACGGCCAGGGGCACGAGACGAGCTATGCCCAGATGGTCGCCGACTGGCTCGGCCTCCCGGAAGACAAGATCCACCTCGCCCAGGGCGATACCGATGAAGTCGCGATCGGCCGCGGCACCTATGCCTCGCGCAGCATGATGGTCGGCGGCAGCGCCTTGCGCGCCGCTTCCGACGAGGTGATCGAGCGCGGCAAGCGCTTCGCCGCGCATTTCATGGAAGCCGACGCCGCCGACATCGCGTTTGCCGACGGCAATTTCACGATAGCCGGCACCGACCGGGCGATGCCGCTCAGCCAAGTGGCGCAGATGTCGTTCATCCCGGTCGGGCTGCCGTCGGAACTCGGCGTCGGCCTCCAGGGCGCCGGCGCATTCTCGGCCAATTTGCCGAGCTTTCCCAATGGCTGCCACATCTGCGAAGTCGAGATCGATCCCGAGACCGGCGCGGTGACGCTCGACCGCTACGCCGTCGTCGACGATATCGGCATGGTCGTCAACCCGCTATTGGCGAAGGGCCAGATCATGGGCGGCGTCGCCCAGGGCGCCGGCCAGGCGCTCTGCGAGGACATCGTCTATGACGGCGCGAGCGGCCAAATGCTGACCGGCACGCTGATGGATTACGCGATTCCCCGCGCCGACACCGTGCCGGCGATCGCGGTTGATTTCAGCCCGGTGCTCAGCAATTCGAACCCGCTCGGCATCAAGGGCGTCGGCGAGGGCGGCACGGTCGCCGCGACGCCCACCGTAATGAATGCGATCCTCGACGCGCTGGCCCCGCTCGGCGTCGCCGACGTGGCGATGCCGGCAACCCGCGAACGCATCTGGCGCGCGATCCGCGCGGCGCGCGCCGTCTGACGTAAAATCGGCGCCCGACGCCAACCCGGCGATGACCGCGCCTTGCCCGAGATGACTGTGCCGGCATAGGTTTGCGATGCGGCGTCCGCCTCCATTGAGGAACGGGCGGCGGCAACCACCAGGGACTGGCCCGATGAAGCGGCAGTTGCACCTCAACCTGTTCATTCACAGCCGTGGCCATCACGAAGCAGCGTGGCGCCATCCGGCATCCTCGCCGCTGCCATTGACCGACATCCGCTATTACCAGGATCTGGCACAGCGCGCGGAGGCCGCGCTGTTCGATTCGGTTTTCCTTGCCGACCAGCTGGCGCTGGGCGGCGATGTGGCGCAGGCGCCCCGAACCTGGCTTGAGCCGATTACCGTATTGGCGGCGATGGCGGTGGCGACCAGCCGGGTCGGGTTGATTGCCACAGCCTCGACGACCTATACCGAACCGTTCAACCTCGCCCGGCAATTCGCCTCGATCGACCACATCAGCAACGGTCGCGCGGCCTGGAACATCGTGACCTCCTGGCTGGCGAGCGCGGCGGAAAATTACGGCGGCGCCGGGCAGGTAAGCCATGCCGACCGCTACGCCCGCGGCGAAGAGTTCATGGCGGTGGTAAAGGCCCTGTGGGACAGCTGGGGAGCAGATGCGGTCATCGACGATCGGGCGGCCGGGATCTACGCGCGACGCGATCGCATAAGATCGATCAACCATCGCGGGGATTTCCATACGGTGGCCGGCCCACTCAACATGCCGCGCTGCCCGCAAGGCCGGCCGGTGCTGGTGCAGGCCGGCTCCTCCGATACCGGTCGCCGCTTCGCCGCGCGGCACGCCGATGCCGTGTTCACCGCCCATATGGCGAAGGCGACGGCGCAGGAGTTTTATGCCGATCTGAAGACCCTGGCGGCGGCCGAGGGACGCCGGCCGGAGGAGGTGCTTGTCCTGCCCGGGCTTAGCCCGATGATTGCCGCGACCGAAGCCGAGGCGCGGCGCCTGGCGCGCGAGGTCAACGACCTCAGCGATCCGGAGGTCGGGCGCAAGCGGCTGTCGGGCCGCTTCGGCGGCCATGATTTCTCGGATCTGCCGCTCGATCGCCCGCTCTCACCGGCGGATTTCCCCGACCCCGGCTCGGTAGAGGCGGCGCGCAGCCGCACCGAGGTGATCCTGAATCTGGTGCGGCGCGACAAGCCTACATTGCGGCAATTGCTGAGCTATCTGGCCGGTGCGCGCGGCCATTTCGTCACCGCCGGGACGCCCGAACAGATTGCCGGGCTGATCGAGGACTGGTTCACCGAGGGTGCGGCGGACGGGTTTAACATCATGCCGCCCTTGCTGCCGGCGCAGCTCGATGTGTTCAGCGGCGAGGTGATCCCAATTCTGCAGCGGCGCGGGCTGTTCCGGAATGAATACACCGGCACGATGTTGCGCGAGCATTACGGCCTGCCCTGGCCGGCCAGCGTATTCGATGATTTGGCCTGGAAGGCCGAACTTCAGGAAGCCGTTGCCGGTGTCTGACCATCCCGCGCCAAAATGACGCGCCGCGGCCGAGACGCTTGCGGCTGGTGCGGGCCTTGGCGGTCCCCAGGGAAAGCGTAGCCTCGTCCAGAAGCAATCGACGGCCCGGGCAAAAATCTACCCGGAGGTATGGGCGCGCACCAAGGCGCCGCCCGCCTCGATTGCCCGCAGGCCGGCCTTCAGCTCGGGATGGAACAGGTGCCAGACATGGACCATCTCCGGCCAGATCTGGAGATCGACCCGCACGTCGGCGGCGCCGGCCACCTTGGCGAGGCGGATCGCATCGTCGAGCAGGGTCTCGGCGGCACCGACCTGGATCAGCAGCGGCGCCAGGCCGGCCAGATCGGCATAGAGCGGCGCCGCCAATGGCGAACGCGGATCGGCGCCGTTCAGGTAGAGGCGCGCCATCTCCGCAACGCCCTCCCGCTGCACCATCGGGTCGGCCGCCGATTTGCTGGTCATCGTCTCGCCGGTCATTTCCATGTCGACCCACGGCGAAATGCACCAGCCGCAACCCGGCTGCGGCAGGCCCGCCTCGCGGATCGCCACCATCGCCGCCACCACCAGCCCGCCGCCGGCGCTGTCGCCGGCGATGGCGATGCGGCCGGGCCTCACGCCGCGGGCCAGCAGATGGCGATACCCGGCAACCGCATCCTCGACCGCGGCGGGAAACGGGTGCTCGGGCGCCAGCCGGTAATCGAGCGCCAGCGCCCAGCATCCGGCGGCGCGGCCGGCCTCGGCGACGAGGTGCCGGTGGCTATCGAGCGAACCGATCACGTAGCCGCCGCCGTGCAGAAAGAGGAGCGCGGCATCGCTGCTGTCCCGCGGAGTCGATGTCCACTCGGCGCGCACGCCATTGGCCGTCACCGGCTCGACCGTGACATCGGCGGCGATGCCGTATTCAAGGCTGCGCGCATCGAAGTCGCGGCGGCGCTGCCGGTAATCGTCGGAGCGCGGCCGGCTCGCCAGTTTCGCACGCAGTGCAACGATTTCCGCGTCGGCCATTGGTTTCTCCCGTTCGCTGGTGGTCTCAGAGCACGCGCGCAGCGCCGCTATTGTGCGGCAAATGCTGCAACCTTCTTTGGTTCCGGGTTGAGCTCCTGCAGGCGCGGCAGCACCTCCGTCGCCATCAGGGTGATGTTCGCCACCGTATCGGCATGGTCGAGGAAGCCGCCCTGGCCAAAGAACAACAGGTGGCCGAAACCACCGACACTGTCGTTGAGCGCCTTGATCTGGTCGTAGACATCATCGGGCGTTCCGGCAAAGCAGGTACCGCTCTCGATCAGCTGCTCGATCGACGCGGTGGTCTGCTCGACCGGATTGCCCTGGCGGTCGCGGACAAAGCCGCCGCGCTTGCCGCCGGCTTTCAGCATCGCGATGTTGGCGGCGAGCGAGTTGTAACCCGGCGGGTTGGTGAACGGTTCGGCCACGATCGGCGAGGTGCGGACGTAATCGGCGGCGAGGTTGGCGCGGCGCAGCCCCTCCTCGCGCGTCGCCCCGACGCCGATCACCGCGGCATAGGCGAAACGGTCGGGACCGGCGGTCCAGCCAAGCTCCAGGGCGCGCTGGCGATAGGCAGCGAACATCGGCCCGGCGGCCGACAGCGACAGCAAGGTGCCGACGACATGGCCGTGTTCGGCCGCCATCCGTCCGGTCTCGACGCTGAGCCCGGTCATCCATACCGGCGGGGTCGGCTGCTGCAGCGGCCGCGGCCAGATGTTGACGTTGCGGTAGTGGAAGAACTCGCCCTCCCAGCTGAACGGGCCGTCATTCGTCGACATCGCTTTCAGAATGAGGTCGTGCGCCTCCCAATAGCGCCGCATCAGATTGGCCGGGTTGCTGTTGGCCGGCGCGATCTCGTAGGGCGCGCCCTTGACCAGGCCCATCTCCAACCGGCCGCCGGACAAGACGTCGAGCCAGGCCATCTCCTCGGCGACCCGCACCGGGTCCGGCCGGTTGGCGATCGGATTGCCGAGCGACAGGAGGCGCGAGCGCTTGGTTTCGCGCGCGATGATCGCCAGCGCCATCGGCACCGACACGGTCAGGCAGGTTGAGGTGCTGTGGTGCTCGTTGACCATGATGTCGAGCCCGACCTCGTCGCACAGCGCGAACTCGTCGAGGTAGCGGTTGAGGAGGCCATGGCCGATCTGGGGATCGTAATTGGCGTTCGGCAGCACGACCCTGAGCGAGCCGCGCTTCAGCCCCTCCTCCCAGGCCGGGTGGTAGGCCATCTCCGAGAAGTACCAGACGCGCATGGCATTGCTCCCCTAACCGCTGGCGCCGTCCGCGAACGCGGCAAGGCGTCTGACAAACGCCTCCGGCTGTTCCCAATGCGGGAAATGGCCGGCCCCCGGAATGATCTTGATCCTGCTGCCGGGAATCTCCCGCCGCCACCCCTCGCCATAAGCCGGCGTGACGATGCCGTCCTCGGCGCCCCACAACAGCAGCGTCGGCCGGTCGATCCGGTGCAGCCAGCGCTTGAGGCGCGGGTTGTGCATGTAGGGCTTCCAGCCATAGAGCGCGAAGGCCTCGCGGCCGCGCACGATGGCGGCGATCTCGCTTTCGGCAAGCGCGGTGAAGTCGATCTCGCCCTTTGCCGGATCGGCCCAGGCGAGCCGGAGATATTCGGCGCGCGTCACGGCGTGCATGTCGGCGATGTCACGCTCGTCGCGGCCGCGCAGCTTGATGCCGAGCGGGGCAACCAACGCGAGGCGGGTAAACCGGGCGGTCGAGCGCACCATCATCTCCGCCGCGACCCATCCGCCAAGGCAGGCCCCGACCAGGACCGCGTCGGCAAGACCGAGCTCGGCGGCCAGATCGAGATAGAGATAGGCGAGATCGTCGATCGAGCCCGCCCCGTCGATCAGCGGCGAGTTGCCGTAGCCCGGATGCCACGGCGCGATGACCCGATAGCGCCGCGCCAGGAGATCGAGCCACGGCCGCTCCGGGGCCAGCCCTTCGCCGGCATGTAGGAACAACAGGGGGCGGCCCTGGCCGCGCTCGACCAGCTCCAGCGTGGTCCCGGCGATCGAGATTGTCCGTGTCATGCATCCCCGCAGGAAATCGTCACGCCGGCAGGTGGTAGCCGATCGCGGCTTCGGCCGCCAACGTGCGCTGCACTGCCGGGCGCTTCATCATCCGGTCGTAATGGGCCGACAGGTTGGGGTAGGTGCCGGGCGCGACCGCGAGGGTCGTCACGAAACGCCAATAGAGCCGGAACAGGTGGATATCGGCGATCGAATAGCGCCCGACCGTCCAGTCATTCGGGCTCAACCGCGGCTCGGCGATCGCGAACACTTCGCGCCAGCGCCCCTCCCCGATGCGGCGGGCCGGGTGGATCGTCGAGGCGATGAACGACATCCACGAGATGACCCGCGCCTCGGCTTCGATGTCGCCCTGCTGCGGCAAGAGCCCGGCCTCGGGATAGCGCCGCGCCAGGTACCACAAGGTCCCCGCCACCTCGGTCAGCGGCCGCCCGTCGATCATCAGCGTCGGGACCTTGCCCTCCGGGTTGACCGCGAGGTACTCGGGCGCGAGGTGCGCGCGCTCGTGCAGCGCGGTCAGCTTTGCCTCGAAGGGCACGCCGATCTCGTGCAACGCGATGTGGGTCGCCATCGAGCTGGAACCCGGCGAGAAATAAAGCGTCAACATGGAAGCTCGCCCCCGCTCAGCCGCGCAATTGCCGGAGGTGGCCGGCCCAGCGGTCGAGCACCGGCAGGAGCTGGTCCTTTGTTTCCGACATCAGCGTGACATTCATAGCGTCGACCCCGATATCGCGGAAGCGCTTCAGCTTGTCAGCATCGTCCGGCGCACCGCCAAGGCGCAGCGACAGCGAGGCCGGATCGCGCCCGGCTTCCTGCGCCATCTTGCGAAAGGCCGGCACGTATTCCTCGGGGTTGCCGCTCGCGGCGTTCGGGTACCAGCCGTCGCCGTAGCGGATCGCGCGGCGCGCCGCCCACGGAAAGGCGCCGCCGAGAATCACCGGCGGGTGCGGCTTCTGCACCGGCTTGGGCCAGGTCATCATCGCCGGGAAATCGACGATATCGCCGTGGTATTCCGGCTTGGACTGGGTCCAGATCTGTTTCATCGCCTCGATCTGCTCGCGCATCTTCTGCATGCGGGTGGCAAAGACGGTGCCGTGGTTCTCGATCTCCTCCTGGTTCCAGCCGCCGCCGATGCCGAAGAGGAACCGCCCGCCCGACACCTGATCGATCGAGGCCACCAGCTTTGCCGTCTGGATCGTATCGCGCTGGATCACCAGCGCGATGCCGGTCGCGACCTTGAGCCGCTTCGTCGCGCACGCCGCGGCGGTCAGCGTGACGAACGGGTCCATCACGTCGTAGTATTTTTTTTCCAATTCGGTGTCGGCCCGCGTGCGGCGCGGCACCGGGATATGCGAGTGCTCGGCGGCCCAGACCGAGTCGAAGCCGCGTTCCTCGAGCGCGACGGCAAGCTCGGCCGGGGTGATCGAATAGTCGGTGAAAAAGATCGAAGCGCCGAATTCCATTGAGCCTCTCCTCGCCGCTGGGTTCCTGCGATACCGCGCGGACAGCCTTGCAGGTGTTTCGCACCGATGCTGTCATTGCGAGCGAAGCGAAGCAATCTCGATCAACAGAGGGCTGTCGGGTCGAGATTGCTTCGTCGCTGCGCTCCTCGCAATGACAGCGAAATGTTCCATGATAAGCTGCGCGGACAGAGCCGCAATTATTCGGAGGAGTTCAAACCGTGCCATCGATCGTCGGCACCTGGAAACTGGCAGAGGCTGCCGCGCGGGACCGAGGCGGCAACAAGCTGCCCGCCCCGTATGGGGGGAAAGGCATGGGTCGTCTCACGCTCAATGCCGAGGGACGGATGATGGCGGTGACCTGCGACGGCCGGCCGCTGCTGCCGCCCGGCACGACCCGCGCCTACAGCTCCTATTGCGGCAACTACACGTTTGACGGTTCGCGGCTGATCACCCGGGTGGATGCGGCCTCCGACCCGACCCGCATCGGCAGCGACCAGGTGCGCGAGGTCAGCTTCGATGGCGACCGCATGATCCTGCGCCCGCCGCCGCGGCAGACCGAGCTGGGCGAGGAATACCGCGAGCTGACCTGGGAGCGCATCGCCGCGGAATAGCGGTGCCGAGCCGCGCCACGGTCAGGCGTTGCTGATCCGGTAGGCGCGAGCCGCCGTGTCATGGAACAGGGCGGCGCGCTCGGCGGCTGTGTAGCCCTGGGAAAATCGCTTGAACGCGTTGAACAGCACGTGGTGCGAGAACGACACCTTATCGACCGGGAAGTTGCTTTCGAACATGCACCGGTGCGGGCCGAACTGCTCGATGCAGTAGCTCATCAACGGAGCCATCGAGGTAGCCAACTCTTCCGAGCCGATCGGCTTGTCGCGATTATACCAGTCGAAACCGAGGCGCGGCATGCCGATGCCGCCGAGCTTGAGGTTGACGTTGGGGCACTCTGCCACGGCGGCGATGCCGCTCTTCCAGGTCGCCAGCACCTCGTCCTCCCGGTTGCCGTAGGGCCCGACCCGGTTCAAGCCGCCCAGATGATTGAGGATGATCGTCAGATCGGGTACCGCCCTGGCAAATGCGGCCAGCTCGGGCAGCTGCGGGAAGCATACCCCGGTGTCTAAGGACAGCCCCATCCGCGCCAGCACTCGCGCTCCAGCGCGATATTCGGCAGTGGCCAGTACCCCCTCCGTTTCCCGGTTGCCCACTTCGGGATGCCGGTCCCAGGTAACCGTGTGCCGGATACCGCGAAACCGGTTGGGGCTGGCGGCCTGCAGCGCCTCCAATACCGGCTGAACCCGGGCTCCCAGCTTCAAATCGGCGTGGCCGATGATGGCTGATGCCGCCCGGCAGGGGCCATAGAGCCCGGTGGCGCTGGCGGCGGCCTGGCCCTGGACAAACTCGATTTCGCCGACCGGGCGCAGCTCCACCGGTCCACCGACCCGGTACATGGCTCTGGCCTCGATAAACACGGTAGAACGCACCGCATGGCCGCAGTTAACGTCGGCGGCCAGCTCGTGCAGCAGATACCGCTGGTAGGGGATGCGCTCGAGGCGATGGTCCCAGAAGTGATGATGGGGATCGCAGATCGCGATCTCCGGCTCCACCGTCGGTTCCTGGGTCAGGGCCAGCCAGTCATTTCCTCCGTACGGCATAACGGCACCTCATTTGAGCGGGTCACCCAGCGTCGCACGACAGCATATCAAGAAACATTCCGCCCGAGCACCAGTTCGTCGCCCGCACCATAGGCCCCGCTATCACGCTCCGATGATTGCTTGAATCGCATCCGCGCTCTTCAGAGGAATCCCTGGTATAAGCGCACCACCTTTGGCGCGAGGGAGCCGAGACGGCGGAGGCGCCTGACACCACCAGCGACGCCGGTTTACCCGAGGGATTTTGCATGCGACTGGTAATAGTCGACCAGAGTTTTGCAGGAGTTTCCGGTCATCACGCTGAGTATACTCTTTGCATAGCCAAAGAAGCCGCAAAATACGCCCCGGTGACGGTTCTCGCCAATCACCGCTGCGCGGTGCAATCCTCCGAGGGGATCGAGATCCGGCCGATTTTTCGGTTGCCGTGGACAGAGGCGCAACGGGCCCGGCCGCCCGCGCTCTACGACCCGACCGTCAGCTTTCCGGCGTGGTCGTTCCTCGCCGATCTGCGGCTGGGGCTCGGTCGAATCGACCTGTCGCCGGAAGACCATGTCTTTGTTCATTCGATCGGCTTTACGGAGATCGAGGACCTGCTGACCTATGCGATGATTTGCGAGCACTCCCGCCTGCCGGTGTTCGACATCCTGCTGCGCCGCGACCTCGAAGAGATCAGCGGCGACGAGCCGGGTTACCTGCGTTTTGTCGCTTACCTGAAAGCCTTTGCCGGGCTTGGGTTCGCGCCGGAACATGCGCGGCTTTTCACCGATACCGACGAGCTGAGCGAGCACTACAGCGCAGTGACCGGCATCCCGTTCGCGACGCTGGCGATCCCGTTCGACCATGACGCAATGCGCACCGCGCTGGCGGCGCGGCCCCCCAAAACCGCGGATCAACCGCTGATCGTCGGGTATCTGGGAGATGCCCGCCCGGAGAAGGGGTATCAGTTTTTTCCCGACCTCGCCGCCGCGCTGACCCAATCGCATTTGCTGACCGGCAAGGTCCGGCTGCGCCTACAATCGAATTTCCATTTGCCCGGCGGCGAAACCCCGGCGATGCCGGAAGCACGGCGCGCTTTGGAGGGGTTCGGGCCAGCGGTCGAACTGCTGTACGATCCCTTGGACCAGGACGAATATTATCGGCAACTGGCGGAAATGGACATCATCGTCCTGCCGTATCTGGCCGAGCGGTATCGCCGGCGAAGCTCGGGGATTTTTGTGCAGGCCGCCGCCGCCGGCAAACTCGTCGTGGTGCCGCGCGGGACGACGATGTGGGAAGCGGCACGGCGCTACGCGATGGAAAACTGCATCCCTTACGACGCACCGGAGGATCTGCCGGCCGCCGTCGCGCAGGCGATCGATCGCTACGACGCTCTGAGGACTGCCGCGGCGAGCTACCAGGACCGGTGGTACGCGGCGAATTCTCCTGCCGCACTGGTCGGAATGCTGCTTGGCCGGTCGGCAGGACCGGCAGGCACCGGGGTTGCGCCACCGGAGGACGCGGCTCCGCTGGTTCTGCATGTGATCGACGGCCACAGCGCATATTGCCAAGGCAGGACTGCGGCAAGTCAGTATGCGCAGAGCCGGTTTCTACAAACTGCGGGATACCGGGTAGCGTCGGTTTTTGTGGTGCGCGCCGTTCCATCCGACGCGGAACTGGCGGCATGGATCGAGCGGAATTACCGCTACTGGTTCGCCAACGAATGCGCGTTCTCCTGGCTGGTGTATTTCGCCCGGGCTCCCGACGAACCGCATCCTGGATCGCTGCAATGCGAGCTTGGCAATAGCGAGAAGCTGTCGGTGCCCGAGACGCTGCGTGGCTTCATCGCCTCGGGGGCGGTCGACGCCATCTGGACGAATGACGTGACGAGCGTACCATTTCTGCGCTCGCTCGGCGCTCTCCAGCGCATACCGATCCTCTGCGAAGCACACGCCATTCGGAGTTTCCAGTTCGCCACACAAAACCAGCGTGCGGTCGATGAGGACGAGCTGGCGCTGGAACTCTCTGTGCTCGCCGATTGCGATATGGTGAATTCGCCGAGCGCCAGTGAGAGCCTGTCGATCGCCAGCCGGTTGGGTCCAGCGCGCGTGACGACGCTGACAGCGCCGATTTTAGGCGCTGGCCAACGCGTCATCGAGGATTATTTTGAGAAGCTTTCCGAGGTTTTTGGCCGGCTGCTCGGCCACCTTCCCGATTCCCGCCACATCCCCCAGCCGGTCAGAGAGTGGGGATTTGTCGAGTGGGAGCGCGGCACAATTTTCGCGCCGTTGCAACCAGGCCTGACACTGCCTCAGGTCGATGTGCCACATAATTGGCCGGGCCAGTCGCCGTCGCGCGCCGTCTGTGAGACAGCGCCACCGCCGGATCCGCGAGCGATCCTTCTCGGGGTCGGCGACGAGGCCATTCTAATGGATTTATCGGCGCCAATACCCGGCTCCGGCTGGTACCCGGCCGGACCGGGCGAAGCGGGCAGACACCGCTGGACCGGGCCCGAGCCGAGTTTCACGATGGAGCTTTTTCTGCCGGAGCTTTCCTATCGCTGTTGCATGGAACTGATCTCGGACCAGCGCAACAACCTCGATAATTTTTCGATTCGACTGAATGGCGCGGTCATCTCATACCAATCTGCCGAGAAGAATGGCAAGAGACTAATAGAATTTCCCATACCGGCACGAGAAACCGGCAGTCACTCGCGATTGGCTACGTTTGTTTTCCGGCACGGTTCTGTGTTCCGTCCGGCGGACCAGGGTGTCGCAGACGAGCGCCTCCTTGGCTGCGCCGTGTGTTCGATACGTTTTGAGCGGCAGGGGGCGGCTCACGGCGGGAACGCAGACACCCGCCCTGCCGAGCCGGTGGTCAATCGGCGGGCACTGGTCATCGATGATTCGGTCCCCGAGCCCGACAAGGATGCCGGGTCGAATGCGGTCTGGCAGCACATCCTGTCGTTACAGCGCCTCGGCTACAAGATGAGCTTCATCCCTGCCGACAACATGGCGCGGATCGATCCCTATACGGCCGACCTTGAGCAGCGCGGGGTGGAATGCTTCTACCGGCCGCGTTACACCTCCGTTGACGATGTCCTGGCGCAACATCCCGCGCCATTCGATCTGGTGTATCTGCATCGGTACGCGAACGCGGCCAAATACGGCGGCGCGATCCGGGATCACTCGCCGACGGCACGAATGCTTTATTGCGTCGCCGATCTCCACTTCCTGCGGTCGCGGCGCCAGGCCGAACTGGAAAACAATCCGGTACTTCGCGAAGAGGCCGAGCAGCTGCGCGATAGCGAGGTTGCGCTGCTGGCTCATTGCGATTGCGCGATCGTGCATTCAACTGCCGAAGCCGAGCTGATCCAGCAGATGTCCCCCGGCATCAACGTGCATGTCATTCCCTGGACCGTCGAATTGCGCAATGTGCCTAAATCGACAGTAAAGCGGCCGGCGCTGGCGTTTATTGGCGGGTATCGCCATCCGCCCAATGTCGATGCCGCAAAATGGGCCGCGCAAAGCATCATGCCGCTGTTGCGTGAGCAGGTCCCCGGGGTCGAACTGCTGCTCGTCGGCAGCCATATGCCGCAGGAGGTCGCCGCGCTCGCCGCGACGGACATTGTGCCGGTCGGCCATGTGCCCTCGCTCGGCAGCGTGTTCGCGCGGATCCGCCTGACGATTGCGCCGTTACGCTATGGCGCCGGGCTGAAGGGCAAGGTTCTCGACAGCATGGCCGCGGGGATCCCCTGCGTGATGACGACGATCGCGGCCGAAGGGCTGAATTTGCCGGCCGAGCTGCAATCGCTGGTGGTCGACGAGCCGCGCGATTTTTCCGAGCGGATCGCCACGCTCTGTCGCGACGAGCGCCAATACCGCCGCATCGTCGCGGCGGCCCAGGCGTATATCGGCGCCAATTATTCTTCGCAGCGGATCGATTTGCTGATCCGGCAGGCCTGCGGGCTTCGATGATGGAATCGCAGGCCCGGTCGATGCCGCCCTGCGATTCGCCCGCATCAATCTTGTTGGCAAAGCCCATCGGGCACACAATGCCGCCTGGGAAACCGAGCTCGGGGGATGTCGGTTGAACGCAGCGGGCGACCGCGGCACCGTGCGAAACGCTGGCGATCGGGTTGGTTGGTGCGGGAAAACGGGATACAGCTGATTATGCCGACATGCCGCGTCTGCCAGGGTCGCGATCTCGAGGAATTCCTCAACCTTGGCGACCAGCCGCACTGCAACAGCCTGTTGCTGCCGGAAGCGCTCGGCCGCGAGGAGCCGCGTTATCCGCTGCGGGTTTGGTACTGCGCCGATTGCACGACAGTGCAGATCGATCACACTGTTCCAAAGGAACAGATGTTCGGCGAATATTTGTATGTATCAGGTACCACCGAAACGCTGCGCCAGCACTTTCAGGCCACTGCCGATCGGCTGGTCGAGCGGTTGCGGCTCAAGCCCAATGACATGGTCGTCGATATCGGCTCGAACGACGGGACCTGGCTGAAATGCTATGAAAACTGGCGGCTGCGCGCGGTCGGTGTCGAGCCGGCGCGCAATCTAGAGCGACAGGCGACGGCAGACGGCCTCGATACGATCAACCAATTTTTCACTGCCGACACCGCGCGCGAGATCATTGCCACAAGAGGGCGGCCGCGCCTGGTGACTGCCGCCGGCGTCTTCCTTCATCTGGAGGAGCTGCACAGCGCGACCGAAGGCGTTCGCCTCTTGATCGAGGAGGGCGGCACCTTCTGCGTGCAGGCGATCTATCTCGGAGAAATCCTCAGGAACACCGAGTTCGACAATATCTACCACGAGCATCTGACCTACTGGACCGTCGGCTCGATCGGGCGACTGTTCGCGCGGTTCGGACTGGAGATCTACGATGTCGATCTGTTGCCGATCCATGGCGGCTCGCTCGAGTTATTGGTGGGAGTTGCCGGGGCGCACCCGGTTGAGGAGTCGGTCGGCCGCTTTCTTGCCGATGAGAAGACGCGCGGTTTCGACAAGATCGCCACGTACCGCGCCTTTGCCGATCGGGTCTGGCAGATCCGCGACAAGCTGCTGACGATCCTTTGGGACTTCAAGCGGCGCGGGAAGACGGTTTACGCATTCGGCGCCCCGGCCAAAGGCGCCACGATGTTGAACTCGTTCGGCATCACCCGCGATCTGGTTCCGCTTGCGGTCGAACGCAATCCGCTCAAGATCGGCAAGATCATTCCCGGCCCGCGGATCCCGATCGTCGACGAGGAGACCGCCGCGGCGCCCGATGCCTTTTTGATCCTGCCGTGGAATTTTCTTGCCGAGTTCCTGCGCAAGAAGCGTTCCTATCTTCTGAGCGGCGGCGCATTTATTGTTCCCGTTCCCGACCCCGTCGTCATCGACGCGTCCAATTATGATCAGTACGCGGGTTGATCCGACCCTGATCGCAGGCCATCACGCTCTGCCGCAGACCGTCGTGGTGGTTGGCGCGAGCGGGTTTATCGGTCGCAATCTGGTTTGCCGTCTACGTGGGGAGGTCGCCTGCATCCTTCCGGTCAGCACTTCGGCAGCTTCGGTCGATGGCATCCCGGGGCTGCGCCTCGGCGACCTGGCAACCATCGCGATCGGGCCGGATGCGGCTTTGGTCGATGTTGCGGCATACCGCTACGATGCCGCAGGCTTTGCCTGCGCCCAGCCGGAGATCCTGGTGCGCAACGTCGAGATCGCCGGGCAGGTTTACGAGCTGTGTGCAAAGAAGGGCATCACCGAAATCCGCACCGCGAGCAGTATCGCGGTCTACCCTGCCGCCGAGACGGAGTTTGATGACAGCGCGCCGCTCGACCTCAACGGCGACCCGCACGACGGCGAGTTGATGTATGCGTGGTCAAAGCGGATCGGGGAGATCTATGCCGGCCTCTTTGCCCGCCAATACGGCATCAACACGATCGCTTTCCGCCTGACCAACCCATTCGGGCCGCACGACAGCCTCGACGAGGCGAAGGCGCACGTCATCCCCGCCTTCATCATCCGGGCCTTGACCGGATCAGGCGCCTTTGCGATCCGTGGCAATCCGCGGGCGAGTCGCGATTTCATCTATGTCGGCGATGTCTGCGAGGTGATCTATCGCAGCCTTCGGGTGCGCGGACGGCGCGGAACGTACAATCTGGGCAGTGGCGAGACTGTGACAATCGATCGCCTGGCGCAGACCATCCTGCGGCTGGTCGGGCGCGAGTCGGAGATCGTCGTGTCGGGCCCGGCTGTCAGCGCCGTTGCCGAGCGAAGCTGCCGCAATGACCGAGTCCGCGCCGCTTTCGGGATCGAGCGCTTTACCTCGCTGGAGGATGGGCTGATCCCGACGATCGAGTGGTATCGCGATGCCTGCCGCCGGTGACCTCAGCCTGATTGTCGGCAGCGACGGTTTTCTCGGCCGCAACCTCTCCGCCTATTTCGACCGGGCCGGGCTGCCCTTTGTCGCGTTGGGGCGCAACGCCGGCGACCTGCGCGATCGCCCCACGGTCCTGCGGCTTTTCGTAGAATTGGCGCCGGTCGGCCGCATCTTTCACGTCGCGACGTTCCAGCGCACCGGGCACCGGCAATATGAGATCCCGGCCGACCTTCTCGACACCAATATGCGCATCCATCTCAATGTGCTCGAAGCCTGGATGCGGCATCAGCCGCAGGCCAAGCTGATTTCGACCGGCAGTTCCTGCGTTTACCCCGAGCACGAGGAGCCGATCTCCGAGCGGATGTTTCAGGCCGGCCCGCTGCACGATTCGGTCCGCGCCTATGGGCTGGCAAAACAGGCGCTGGCGATAGGCTCGGAGGTCTATGCGACGCAATACGGTCTCAAATGGCTGCATTGCATCCTCGCCACGATGTTCGGGCCGTTCGATCATCTGGAGCCGGACCGTTCGCATTTTATCGGCGGCATGGCGGCCCGGGCGATCCGCGAGCAGCAGGAAGGAAAGTCCAGCTTTACCGTTTGGGGACGCCCGGACACCATCCGCGAATGCCTTTTTGTCGATGATCAGATCGAGGCGGTCCTCGCGGCCGATGCAAGGTTCGAGAACACCATCATCAATTGCGGACCGAACACCGCCCTGTCGATCGACGAGGTCGCACAGGCGATCCTGCGCGTGCTCGACTGGGACGCCGACATTGTCTATCCGCAAGACAGTTTCCGCGGGACGGCGAAGAAGGTGCTCGACAGCACGCGCTTCCTGGACGCCACCGGCTGGGGTCCGCGCGTTGGCCTTGAGGAAGGGTTGCGCCGTCTCGTTCTCGATCTGCGGACGCGGCCCGACGGGCTCGCTGCGGCGGGGGGAGTCGGCAAATGATGGTCTCGGTACGAGCGCCGCCTCAGCCGGATTTTGGTCGAGTGGCAAGCGCGCGGGCGCGCGGGCGCCTGGCGGTCCTGCCTCCCTTTGCCGCGGCCGCCGACACCAGCCGGCGCACCACTGTCGCATCGACCATCTGAACCAGGGGCTCCGGCTCCGGCGCCGCCTCACTTATGGCCGCGTCGAGCGCGGGCAGGCCGGTTGCGGCGTCATCGGGACCAGGGACAGGCTCATCGCCCGCGGCGTCTGCGTCCGGCCGGTGATCGTCGACGAGAGCGGGCGCACTCTCGTCCGCCAGCGCGGAGAATGCGATCGATCGAACAGCGAAACCGAGATGCCTGGTGTCTCCGACCCCGTTCTCGGCCGGACGATACATCGAGGTATGGCGGAACACGATTTGACAGAAATCCGCTCTGGACGCGCTCACCGCGCACGGTACCGGGAAGCGCAAATGAATGGTCCCATCTGCGCGCATTTCGTCGTAATGGGACACCCTGACATTATTGATCGTCACGGAAAATCCGTCGAACACGTCCTCCTGCCCCGGTGCAAGCACCATATTGCAGAGGTACGAGCGGTGTGGCGCAAGCAGCACGTCCAAGCCGAACCTTGGTTCCGGCCCGGTCCACCGGTACCAGTTTCCCCCGAGGGCTTCGGGCGGATACCAGCCCGACCCCGCCATCGGCCTCGATAGATCGATTTCGAAGGAGGCATCGCCGACCGGCAATGGCACCCTCGCCGGCGTTTCGCCGCTCGGCCGGGAGGCAATCTTGAACCCGGCCGGCGGCGCCTCGCCCCGCGTAGCGGTCGCGTCATGTTCCGCCGGCGTTACTCGCATCGTACTCGGCCAGAGCAGATGGTGCTGGTGCCAGCGATTGTCGTTCGTCGCCTCGTATTGCGCCGGCAGGCCCAGCAGCTTGTGTACGGTATTGGCCTGAGCAATCCCGAACCAGACATGCTCGAGGGTGCCGCCGATGGTCTCCAAACCTTTTGCCGCTCGACAGAATTCAGGGTTGGCCGGATTGTCCAGCCGCTCATAGGCGAGGCGCAAGCCAAGCAGGTTCGGCACGAAGTGCTCTATTTTGGTGAACGCATCGGGGCGATAGCGCTTCAGATACTGCGCGACACTCCAGGCATAATCGATGTCGGTGCAGACCCGCTCCATATAGCTCTTCTTGTAATGCAATGCCCGGCGGAATTGCCGTATGCAATCCTCCGGGTCACGGGTCTCGAATGCGTAACGGACACCGGCGGTGGTGCGGTGCAGATACCAGGCGCAAAGATCCTCCAGTTCTGCAGCGGGGCTTTGGGTCGTCCGCGCTTCGGGGTAGTTGAGAAAGGTTCCCAGTGTTTCGGGCAGCGTCTCGACCCGGATAAACGGCAGTGCCCTATTTTTGAACTCGGTGTCGCCCGCGGCCCGAAAACTGTCGTCATAGAAGCCGATTCGAGCATGGATCGACTTGCGATAGAGCGCGCCCACATAGCTGATGTAACAGCACTCGAGATAATGGTCGTGCTGGCTGGCGAACCTGCGATCGTAGGCCATGACGTCGCGCAGGTAGGACCCGGCCTCGTTGACCTCGGTGATCAGCGCGCTGCCCTGGACCCAATCGATGTCGAGCCGGCGATCGAGAAAATCGGCCATCTTGGCAAAACTGCCCGGACGGTTCGCCTCGTCGATGCCGAGAAACGCGAGATACTCCCCGCGCGCTGCGGCGATGCCGCGGTTCCACGCAAGCTGGATCGTCTCGCGCTCGTTGGAGCGCAGATAGAGCGCGCCGATACCGCGAGTTGCCGCCAATTCCAGCCGCTCGGGCAGCACCCTGCCGGTAGCGTCGGCAGAGGCGCTGTCGACGAAGATGAACTCGCTGATCGACTTCTCTTCTTTGGTGAAGCGCTCAAGCCCGGCGACAAAGGTATCGATCTTGGCGGCCCCGTTGTAAACCGACACGATGACGGAAATTTTCGGCTGCGCCGGCCGATTTATCTCGACGGCCGAGGCCAGGCCTCCCTCGGGTGGCGCGGAAAACAGACGCCGGCGCTGGCTGAGATATCGATAAATCTCATCATCGTCGCTGCGGTCGAGCATCCCGGCGGCGGTCGCTGCTTCCGAAAAACCGTTCGCGGCGAGGATCGCCTGAACGGAAGTCAGGACATCGGGAGGAATGGCGCCGGTGAGGCGCATGACGCGCAGCCAATAGGTCGCATAGAGCAGATCGTTTCCGCGCGACCGCTCCCACTCTGCCATCAGCCGGTAAATGTTGGCGCGCCCGCCGCCGAACACATAGCCGCGCAATCGTTCCAGGGCCTGGTCAACCGCGCCCCAGCGATCGCGCCCGGATCCCGCCACGGTTTCCTGCCATATCCCGATGACATCGACAGCCCGCGAAAATTCAGCCCCGGCGACACGCGGTTCGACCGTATCGCAGCCGTAGGTTGACATCACCGCGCGACACCGCTCGATCGCACTGGCGGCAGAAGCACGCTTGATGCGTTGCAGAAAGCCCGCCCTCAGCCACTCGGATAGTCCTCGAAACCGTTCCGCGACAGTGGCGCGGGAAGCGGAGTCGGATTGTTTCTCGCTGGCGTAAATCCGGCTGAGCGTTTCGCCGTAATCACGCGGTTTTGCGGTCGTCAGGTATTCGCTCAAGGCGGCGCGGGCCGCATCATAGTTGGTCAGCAGCGCCAGGATTTCGTCGTACGAGCTCAGCAAATCGTCAGGGTCGATCTTGACATAGGGTATTCCTGGATAGGCGGTGTCGAGAAAGTCGCAAACCCCGCAGCGCGTGCTGACAATGGCCGGACATCCACTCAGCAGGGCCTCGATGGCGACGAGGTTGAAGGTGTCCCGGCGGGACGGCAGGACGACGACCATCCGATCATCACGCATGCGCTCGATGATGCGGCCGGCATCGACCACCTCATTGACGATGTCGAGCGAGCGATAACGCGCCAGGCGCCGCAACTCCTCCATCGAATCGGTGCCATGCAGGTGAACCGGCGGGCCGTACAACCGAACCGCCTCGAACGCATCGCGTGGCAGCTGCGAGCATAATTCAAGGAAGAGGTCGGGTCCCTTCCACTTTTCCTGGCGGCCGATGAAGCAGAGATCCGGCGCGGTGTCGCGCATCGGCGCGCGGTCGGTGCGCCGCCGCGCCGCCGGCACGACATCGTAGATTTTCGAAATGTCGAGCAACTGTGCCGGCGGCCCGCAGGATCGCTGCCAATCGCCGATATACTGCCGCCCGATGCCATAACGGACATCGCAATAGCGGTACAGCAGCTCTTCATTCTCGACCAGCGACGACAGGTCACCGGGTTCCCCCCAATTGTCGCGTATCCCTGTCGACAGCGTGCCGTGCATCGACAGGGCCACCTTGTCGAACGTAATGCCGAAATACTTCAGACACTCGGGAAAGTAGACGGCCAGCGGCAAGAAATCGGGAATGTCCACGACATCGAACGGCACTGCCGGCACGCTGGCCGCCAGATCGAGCAGCAACGCGAGTTCATCCGGGTGACGCTTGAGTGGCGCGGCCGGATCGCCATCGCCAATCCCCTCCAGGCGAAATTCGCCGGACTGGCGCCTGTGCACATCGATGGGCTGGACAAAATGAGCATTTCGCGGCAAGCCCGCGCGCGGCGCGGCATCCCCGAAGCAGTAGAAGTCGATGGCCGGATTGTTCAGGATCAGATTCTCGTAAAATCGCTGACCGCCCCCGATCTCGTCAAAGATACGGGGGCATGCCAAAAGTACGTTCATCAGGTTCCTCGCGGGGACCACTGTAAGATGCGCACCAGGACGCCCCTTCGCCCTCAGCTTCTTACGCTTCGCATACGATGATAGGAAATTATGTAAAATCCGTAAAGTCGCAGATTGCCGCGACATCGCTGCACTCCTAAGCGGCCCCGCTCGATAAGACACTCGGCGGGCGCCTTCAGGCTCTGCGGCACAAGGGGCAGGCGTATCTCAATTGCTTCGCAGCGCGAGCAGGATGATTGGCTCGGCGTCGTCAACAGGCTGGTTGCGCGCAAACTTTGTTGCTGTTGCCCTCCAATGGCGCGAGGGGGATCATGGCGCGAAGCACGCCGCTCATTTAGGGGTGATGTCGCGATACACTGGATAGCGATTTTCGATCCGCCTTCCGATCCCTTTGGTCCGGGTGGAGCCCGCCATTTACCGCTCGGCGAGCCGGCGCTCAAGAGCATCGGAGGTACAAATGACAGTGTATGACGATATACACCAGGATGGCCTTTACGAAAAATTGCTTTTTATTGCCGGAAACGCCCGTTCCGGAACGACGATTATTGCGAACATATTGAACATGTCGGAAAGAATTTATGTGATGGAAGAAGCCAATCTGTTCATTCAGTTGACGAGGTCCGACTTTCCCAAATGGTTCAACGCCAAGCATCGCGACGAGGGCAAGCCGCCGCGCAAGGGGACCTATGTTCCGCCTTTTGAGGGTGCAGGGCAGACCGGCCTGGTGACGCTCAAGCGCCTGGCTCTTGACTATGATTTCGTCGGCGACAAAGTGGCGTTCAATCCCTTCGAGAGGTTCGATGGCCGGTCGCAGCCGCAATATTTTTTTGAGGAGCATGCGAAATTTTTTGGCGGTTGTCGTTATCTCCTGACGCTGCGAAACCCGCACGAAAGCCTTCTCTCGATGCATCGAATGTGGCCCTCGGAGAATCTGCTCGATCTACTCCGGGGCTGGTTGGAATCGGTGAGGTATTCGTGTATTTGTTTTACCTCGCTTAAGCGTTGTCGCATGATCCTTAGCGAAAGCCTCGGCCCTGAGACGTTTTCGGCAATCGGCGAGTTCCTGGGTCTGGAGTTCTCCGTGCCGAAAGAGTATTTTGATGAGAGACTGCGCCAGACTTCGCCGGCCGCTGCCTTCGATTTCGGGCGGGAGCACAATGACGAGATCGGCACGGTGCTGGGCGGGTGCGATTTGATTTATCGAGACCTGCGCAACATGTTCTCACC
>CAYMRQ010000055.1:0-23081 GCA_964392845.1 uncultured Rhizobium sp. | reverse complement strand
TGCGCCAGGCTGTCCCACTGCGTCGAATACTGCAGCGTCATCTCGACGATGTCGTCGCAGATCACATCGAGCAGCTGGGGGGCTCGCGGTTCAGCGGATAGGCCATGTAGGGCATGCCCTGGCGCTTGTTCGCGGTCAGCAGCGGCGGGTGGCGGCGCGGGTTGACGACCGTGCCGACGGGATAGTCGAGCGGGATCGACAGGCAGAAAACCCGGCCCTCCGTCACCTCGGCGAGGCGTTCGCCGGGATGAGCGGATAAAGTGGTCAGCTCACCTTCACCAGCTTTTGCAGGCTCCTGAGGCCGGGCGGGAGGGGCTCGCCGTTGGCGCGCACGCGCCGGCCCCAATTGGTGAAGGAGACTTCGCCGACATAGATGTCGCCGCGCGAATCGACGGCGAGCCCGTGCGGCGAGATGAACTGGCCGGTGGCAAGCCCGGCATGCTCATGGCCAAGCCGCGCCAGGAGTTCGCCCTTGTGGGTGTAGATGCTGACCCGCGGCCCGCATCCGGGCATGTCGATGTTGACCGCCATGTCCGGCCCGATCTCGCCGACATAGAAGCGCGTCGTGCGCGTGCCGGTTTCCATGCAGAGGCCCGACGCGCGGTGCATGTTGTTCCACTGCGTCTCGTATTTGCCGTTGCCGTCGAACACCTGGACGCGGTGGTTCTCGCGGTCGGCGACATAAACCCAGCCGTCCGGATCGCAACAGATGTTATGGGCGATGTTGAACTGGCCGGCGTCGGTACCCGGCGAGCCCCAGGAGAACAGCAATTTGCCATCGGGCGAGTATTTGTGCACCCGGGAGTTGCCGTAACCGTCGGATACGTAGAGGTCGCCCTGCGGCGACATCGCGGTGTGGGTGCAGCGGTGGAACGGGTCGCCGCTCATGTACGGGCTCGGCTTGCCGGGAACGCCGATCGTCAGCAGTATCTTGCCGTCTAGGGTACACTGGCGGACCGTGTGGTCGGCGTCGTCGGTCAGCCAGATCGTGTCGTCCGGCGCCATGAGGACGCCGTGCGCGCGCGGGTAGATCCCCTCGCCCCAGGTGCGCAAGAAGTTGCCCTCGCGGTCGAACACGCACATCGGGTGCTTGCCGCGGTTGAAGGCGTAGACGTTGTCGTGTTTGTCGACGCCGACCGCGGCGACATCGGCGTTGAACTCCATCCCCGGCGGCAGCTTCGCCCAGCAATCGTTGACCTCGTAGCGATAGCCATCCGTGCCCAATACAACCGCCATGGCGTTACCTCCTGCAGGGTCCTGCGCGATTATAAAGCCGACGGAAGCGACCCTGGCAACCGCGCGGTCGGCTGGGATCGTCCTACTCGTATTGTCCTAGTTATGATCGCAAGTTAACCCGTCACCATCCCGATCGTGGCGCAACCAATAGCCCGGTTCTCCCTTCCTTGCGGGCGCTAACCCGAGCGTGCGGGCTGTATCGCAATTCGGGAAGGACGCAAGGTGCTTCAGAGTCGGAATGAGTGGCCACGGGCTCATGGACGGCCAACCGAGCACAAGACCGCCAATCACGGCTAAAGGGGTTATTATGACCAGGAACGAGCGACAGAAAATCCGGAGCTTTCTCGCGCGGTAATGGCGATCCCATACCACCCGGAAGCGGAGGTTTAGTAGGTGCAGCTTCTTGTCTCTAGGGTTGGGGGTCACGGGGTTCGGGTGCCTCCCTCGATAGACCGACGATCTCGCAGCGAACTGGGACACTGACCCTCGGCTTGACGCCGCCGGACGACAAGCCCACATTCTAAACGTGACTAGGGAAATACATCGCGCCGGTGAACGGCGAATTACCGACCCGGGCCCCGCAGGGGCTCGGGCCGTGCTGATTCGTCCCCAACCCGCCGAGGATCTTCGCGATGTCGTCTTCCATGCCTCTTTGTGCCGCAGCCGATTCTGACGGCGACACCGGCCCGCTCTCTGTCTGTTTTTCCGTCCAGGCCCGCGCCGAACCCGGCGTGATGCCGCGCGTGGTCGAGCTGTTTGCCAAGCGCGGGCTGGTCCCGCAGAAATGGCACAGCACGGTTGCAGGAGAGGCGCTGACGATCGAGGTGCAGATCGGCGGGCTCGGCCGGGATCTCTCCGGCTACATCGCACGCTGCATGCGCCAGATCACCGGCGTCGAGACCGTGCTGACCAGCGAACCCCGCCCCTCCGGCTGAGGCACTCGCGATGTCCTTCGCCGACCATATCCGCGCCTGCAACAATTACGATCCGGCGCGCGTCGTCCCGCTCTTCGCCGGGGGGCGGCGGATCGGCTGGCTGCGGCGTGACAATGCCGCGGCGCTCGCCCGCTTTACGCGGGTGTTTGCGGTCGAGCCGGATCGGGTGCATCTGGTGGCCCTGGGCGATGTCGACACCGTCAGCGCCGCCGTCGACGAGGTGGTCGAGGCGCTCGTTGTCGAGAACCGGGTCCCCAAATGGCGCAACGAGACCTTCGATGTGATGCCGCGCTGGGGCGACCCGGTGGTGTTCCGGCTGGACCGCGGCGCGGTGCCGTTCTTCGGGGTGCGCGCCTATGGCGTTCACCTCAATGGCTATCGCCGCGACCACGGACCGCTCCATCTGTGGATCGGCCGGCGCGCGCCCAACAAGCGGATAGCGCCGAACAAGCTCGACAACATCGTCGCCGGCGGGATCGGCAACGGCTACGGCATCGCCGCCACGCTCGCCAAGGAAGCCGAGGAGGAGGCGGCGATTTCGGGCGGGCTGATCGAGCGCGCGGTGCCGGTCGGCGCGGTCAGCTATCGGATGGAAACCGAACTCGGCATTCGCGACGATGTCTTGTTCGTCTACGACCTCGAAGTGCCGGCCGCGTTCGTGCCGAAAAACCGCGACGGCGAGATCGTCGATTTTGCGCTGATGCCGGCCGAGAGCGTCGTCGAACGGGTGCGCCGCACCGACGACTTCAAGTTCAACGTGAACCTGGTGATTCTCGACTTCGCCTTGCGGCATGGGTTCATCCGGGTCGACGACCCCGAATATGTCGATGTCGCGAGTGGGCTTCACCGCCCGCTCGATTGACAATCCCGTCATTGCGAGCGAAGCGAAGCAATCGCGGAAAATCGACTCCGTCCTGATCGGGATTGCTTCGTCGCTCGGCTCCTCGCAATGTCAGCTATCCCTCGGAAGCCGCCGCGAGGATTTGCGCCGGGGTCATCCCGGCCTGGCGCATCGCCCGGATCGTCAGGGCGCGGTCGCGTTTGGCGAGGCGCCTTCCCTCGGCATCGGTCAGCAGCGGATGATGCCGGTAGTGCGGCGTCGGCAGGCCGAGCAGCGCCTGCAACAGGCGGTGGATATGGGTCGCGGCGAACAGATCGGCACCGCGCGTCACCAGGGTCACGCCTTGCAGCGCATCATCCACGGTGACCGCGAGATGATAGCTCGCCGGCATCTCCTTGCGGGCGAGCACAACGTCGCCGAGTAGCGCCGGTTGAGCCTCGACCCGGCGGCCATCCTCGCTCCAGGCGAGCGGTCCGCTGCGCGCGATGCCCGCCGCGATGTCGAGGCGCAGCGCATAATCCGGCGCCAGCGCGCGCCGTTCGGCGCGCTCCGCCGCTCCAAGACAGCCGCACGTGCCCGGATAGGGCGCTCCGATCTCGCCTTGCGGCGCGCCGCCGGATCGCGCGATCTCGGCCTGGATCGCGCGCCGCGTGCAGAAGCAGGGATAGAGCAGCCCCGCCACTTCGAGATGCGCGAGCGCTGCGCGGTAATCGGCGAAATGCTCCGATTGCCGGCGGATCGGCCCGTCCCAATCGAGGCCGAGCCAAGCCAAATCCTCGACGATCGCCGCAGCGAACTCCGGTCGGCAACGGGTGTGGTCGATGTCTTCGAGCCGCAGCAAAAACCGCCCGCCCGCCTCCCGCGCCGCCCGCCAGCCTGCGAGCGCCGAGCGGACATGGCCCAAATGGAGATAACCGGTCGGGCTCGGCGCGAAGCGGGTGACGATGATGGAACCGGCGGACCTGCTCACGCGATTACGATTTCAGCCATCCGCTGCCGCAGAGACCTCCGTAACCGCGCGAATACCGAGCTCCCGCAACTCTCCTTCGAAGAGTGCGGCGTCTTCGAGCATCGGCAGATCGATCACTACCTCCTGTTGAACAAGGAGGTGCTCTACCGCGGTCTTGGCAACAAGCAGCGGAACGTGCCGCTTTACCAATGCCCATATCGCGGAAATCGATTTTGCAAAGCCCGGATCAGGACGCAACACGTATCGCGCGGGTGAACCTGAGTTGACGCGGGATCCGGCCAGGACCCGCACCGGTGGTCCGAGCCGCGCCTTCAATGACGATAGCATCGACATCAACTTTCTCCGCGACCGCGCGCCGTCCCCGTTTCTATGCCCAGGTTTCGGCCTGTTTGAGGCAGGCTGGCAGGTTTCGGATGATAAAATGAGCCCAAGCAGCGACATGCTCTTCCCTTCCGTAGCGTAGCCAGATGTCGTCCCGCTCGCTGTAAGGTTGGTCGATATTCCGGAATTTCTCCAGATACCAAGTGCGAGCCGTCTCAGAGATATGCAATGCTGGATGATGCGCTGGCAAATATCGGAGGGATGCAATCACGCTGTTTTGAATGGTACGGATCTCTTCGCGCGCGTTGTCATCCAGCATTTTTGGAAAGCGTTGCCGACGGATGGAGTGAGCACCAACAGTCGGTTCATCGGAGAGTTGAAATTCAACGGTGAATTTTGACCCTGCGTAATCATCCCAGCCATCCTGCGACACCTGACACCAGACAACGAGATACCGATCCCCTTGGCGGCGTGCCCAGCTGAGCATCGCTTTCGCCCTCTTGAAGCCGGCCGCCTGGAACACCGGCGTCAAATGCGCCCTGAGGGTACCGTAGACCTCTGCTGACTTCATTGCAGTGCACTCATCGTTCCCGCTGCGCTGGACCACATGCTGTAGCATGGCGGGTTAGCGCCACGGATATTGTGATTACTGTGCAGTCATGGGTTCGTCAGATTGTGGAGCGTAGGTGCTTATAACGGTCGTCCACGCGCGGCCATCATAGCGGCATGACAGCGGCCCGCCATATCGGCTATCCCTGTTGCCCAGATGCGTCTGTTCCGCAGAAAAGCGAGCCCTCGATGCTGATGACCCTGTCCGGCCCGTCCCGCCCGCCGCTTGCCGGCGGCAAGCCCACCCGGCTCGTCATCCTGCTGCACGGCCTGGGCGCTGACGGCAACGATCTGATCGGGCTCCAGCAATATTGGGGGCGTCTCGTGCCCGAGGCGGAATTCGTCTCGCCGAACGCACCCTTCCCCTGCGACATGGCGCCCTACGGTTATCAATGGTTCAGCGTCCAGGACCGCACCCCGCCCTCGGTGCTGGCCGGGGCGCGCGCTTCCGCGCCGTCGCTCGACGCGTTCATCGATGACGCGCTGCAGAAACGCGGGCTCGACGAGAGCGCCGCGGCGCTCGTTGGCTTTTCGCAGGGCACGATGATGGCGCTGTTCGTCGGCCTGCGCCGTGCGCGGCCGCTTGCCGGCATTCTCGGTTATTCCGGCCGGCTGATCGCGGCGGACCTGCTGCCGGAGGAGTTGCGTTCGCGCCCGCCGGTGTTTCTGGTTCACGGCACCGCGGACCCGCTGGTGCCGTTCGAGTCGCTCGCCGCGGCGGAAACCGCGCTCAACGGCGCCGGCGTCCCGGTCGAGACCCTGGCCTGCGTCGGGATCGAGCATGCGATCGATCCGGAAGGGCTGGAACGGGGCGGCCGCTTCCTGCGCGAGGTGCTCAGCGCCCCCCAGACCTGATCGCATCCTTGATTGGGCCCGGACCGCTCTCCAGCAGCGGTTTGAGCACGGCGATCATCGCCGCGGAGTCCCACTCGGCGGCGCCTTCGACCCGCCCGACCACCCGGCCCGTTGCATCGATGATGATGCTCGTCGGCAGCCCGCGCACGTTGAACGCGTGGCCGAGTTCGGCCTTCGGGTCGAGGTAGATCGTGAGTTTCTTCAGACCCATGGCGGCGACAAACGGGCCGACCCGCTTGGCCCCGGCGCGGTCCTCCGAGACCGCAGCGACGGTGAGCTTGCCGTCGAATTCCGATTGCAGGCGGTCGAGCGAGGGCATCTCGCGCAGGCAGGGCTCACACCAGGTCGCCCACAGATTGACGACTACTGGCTTGCCCTTGAAATCGGCCAAGCTCGCGGGCTTGCCGTCAGCATCGGTAAACTTGGTCTCTGGCGCTGGCTGCGGCGGGCTGGTCGGGATAAACTCGCCGAGCCTCATCTTGTCTTCCGCGCCCGGCGCGGTCGCCGAGAGTGCGAGCAGGAGCACGAAGAGAGCGGTGCCGAACCAAGCCAACCCCCCGGCGAACCCAACCAATCCGATGTGGGGTGGCCGCTTCGACGGCGGTCCGGCCGCGATCATGCGCCGCATCAATGCCTCGATCGATGTCGACAAGCGCCTTTACGCCGAGGATATCGCCGGCTCGCTGGCCCATTGCGCAATGCTCGTCGCGCAAAGCATCGTGTCGCCGAAAGATGGCGCCGCGATCGCCAGGGGTCTAGAGCAAATCCGCGGCGAGATCGAGGGCGGCGCCTTTGTGTTCAGCGAGGCGAACGAAGACATCCACCTCAACATCGAGGCGCGGCTTGCCGAGCTGATCGGCCCGGTTGCCGGGCGCCTGCACACCGCGCGCTCGCGCAATGACCAGGTCGCGACCGATTTCCGCCTCTGGGTGCGCGGCGCGATCGACCGGATCGATCCATCGATGCGGGCATTGCAGGCGGCGCTAATCGACCAGGCCGAGGCGCATGCCGACGCCGTGATGCCCGGCTTCACCCATCTCCAGATCGCCCAGCCGGTGACGCTCGGGCACCACCTCTTGGCCTATGTCGAGATGATCGGGCGCGACCGTCTGCGGCTCGCCGACTGCCGGCGCCGGCTCAACGAATGCCCGCTCGGCGCCGCCGCGCTCGCCGGCACCGCCTTTCCGATCGACCGCGACGCGACCGCCGCGGCGCTCGGCTTCGACCGGCCGGCGGCAAATTCATTGGATGCCGTCTCCGACCGCGATTTCGCGATCGAGTTTCTCGCCGCCGCAGCGCTCGCCGGAATGCATCTGTCGCGCTTTGCCGAGGAGATCGTACTGTGGTCGAGCGATGGGTTCGGATTCATCCGCCTCAGCGACGGCTTCACGACCGGCAGCTCGATCATGCCGCAAAAGCGCAATCCCGACGCCGCCGAACTGGTCCGCGCCAAGACCGGGCGGCTCAACGGCTCGCTTCTTGCTTTGCTGACGGTGATGAAGGGACTGCCGCTCGCCTATCAAAAGGATATGCAGGAAGACAAGATCCCGGTGTTCGAGGCGGCCGACACGCTCGAATTGTGCCTTGCCGCGACCGCCGGAATGGTCCGCGACATGCGCCCCGACCGCGCGCGGCTGCGCGAAGCGGCGGCGCGCGGCTTCAGCACGGCAACCGATCTGGCCGACTGGCTGGTGCGCGCGCTGGGCGTGCCGTTCCGCCGCGCCCATCGCCTTACCGGCGAGATCGTCAAACGCGCCGAGGCGCGCGGCTGCACCCTCGCCGATTTGCCGCTCACCGAGCTGCAAGCGGTCGAGCCGGCCATCACGCAAGCGGTCTTTGAGGCGCTCGAAGTCGAGCGCTCGGTCGCCGGCCGGGCGAGCTTTGGCGGCACTGCACCCGAGCGGGTGCGCGAAGCCGCCGCGGCCGCGCGCCGGAGATTTCTCGCATGAGCGAGCGGCGCCTTCTCTGCCCGAAGAGCGGCCCCGGACCGGACGCAGTGCGTCCTTCGAGACGGCGCTTCGCGCCTCCTCAGGATGAGGGTGAGGTGTTGTTGCCCCAAACAAGTTTTCCTCATCCTGAGGAGCGCCCCCAAGGGGCGCGTCTCGAAGGACGCACGGCACCGGTGCTGGCAGTCGTTAGTCGGCTGCTGATCTTGTTCGTTGTCGTGCTGGTGCTCGCCGGTTGCGGCAAGAAGGGCACGCCGCAACCACCACCCAACGAGCCCAACACCTTTCCCAGGACGTATCCGAGTGCCTGATTTCTTTCCTTATCGCGATGGCGAGCTGTACGCCGAGGCGGTGCCGGTCGCGCGCATCGCCGAGGCGGTCGGCACGCCGTTCTACCTCTATTCCGCCGGCGCGCTGACCGCCCGCTTTTCCGCCTTTGCCGAGGCTTTCGCGCCCGCCCGGCCGCTGATCTGCTATGCCGTCAAGGCCAACGCGAACCTCGCCGTACTGAGGGTCTTCGCCCGGCTCGGGGCCGGCGCCGATGTCGTCTCGGAAGGCGAATTGCGGCGCGCGCTCGCCGCCGGCATCCCGCCGCAACGCATCATCTTCTCCGGTATCGGCAAGACCCGCGCCGAGCTTGACGCCGCGCTTTCTGCCGGCATCCACCAGATCAATGTCGAGTCGATCTCCGAGCTGCGGCGGCTCAGCGAAGTTGCGGCGGCGCGGGGCGGCACCGCCCGGATCGCGATCCGGGTCAACCCGGATGTCGATGCGCTGACCCACGCCAAGATCGCCACCGGCAAGAAGGAAAACAAGTTCGGCATCGACCTGGAGGCGGCCGCCGGAGCCTACGCCGTCGCCAGCGAACTGCCGGGCATCGAGCCGGTCGGGCTGGCGATGCATATCGGCTCGCAACTCGTCGACCTCGAGCCGTTTCGCCAAGCCTTCGCGCGACTCGCCGAGCTGGTCCTCGAATTGCGCGGCGCCGGTTTTGCCGTGCGGCGGCTCGATCTCGGCGGCGGCCTCGGCATCAAATATCACGGCGAAAGGCCGCCGGAGCCCGGCGCCTATGCGGTGCTGGTGCGCGACGCGTTCGGCGCGCTGGAGCTCGATCTCGCCTTCGAGCCCGGCCGCGTGCTGGTCGGCCCGGCGGGATTGCTCGTCGCGCGGGTGATCTATGTCAAAGAGGGGGTCAGCAGGCGGTTCGTCATCCTCGATGCGGCGATGAACGACCTGATCCGCCCGGCGCTATACGATGCATGGCACGATATCGTTCCGGTGCATCTGCCCGCCCCCGGCGCGGTGCTGAGCCCGGCTGATGTCGTCGGCCCGGTCTGCGAAACCGGCGACAGCTTCGCCAGCGGCCGCGATCTCCCGCCGCTTGCCGAGGACGATCTGGTGGCGCTGACCGGCGCCGGGGCGTATGGCGCGGTGATGAGCTCGACCTACAACAGCCGGCTGCTCGTGCCCGAGGTACTTGCTTCAGGCAGCCGGTTTGCCGTAATCCGGGCCCGGCCGAGCTTTGATGCGATGCTCGGGTTGGATGCCGTTCCCGAGTGGCTCGCCGATCCGCCAACGGAGCCGACCGGGGAGCCTGCGCGAAAGCGAGGTGCTGCATGATCGGACGGCGCGCGCCCAGATCATCGCTATCCGGGCCAAACGGGCGCCGGCTCGCCGCGCGATTGCGGCTGGCGCGCGCCGCGCTGCTGTGGGAACGGGTGTGGCCGGCGGCGTGGCCGGCGTTGTGCGTCCTCGGCGTGCTCGCGGTGTCGGCATTTTTCGATGTGCTGCCGCTGTTGCCGGGCTGGGCGCATGCCGGCGTGCTCGCGCTCTTCGCGATCGCTTTTGTCGGCGCGGTGGTGTGGGGATTGCGCGCGGCCGGGGTCGGTGCTTGGCCGGATCTGATCATGGCCCGGCGCCGCATCGAAGAGGCGAGCGGATTGGCGCATCGCCCGTTAGAGGCGCTCGCCGATCGCCCGAGCGCGCCGCTCGACGGCCCAGGGTCGGTGCTTTGGGCGGCGCATCAGCGCCGGATGGCAGAAGCGGTGCGCCGATTGCGGGTCGGCTGGCCCGCTTCGGGCCTGGCCCGGCGTGACCCGTGGGGGGTGCGCTCGGTGCTCGCGATCCTGTTGCTGCTGGGCGCGATCGACGCCGGTGCCGATTGGCGCGACCGGGTGACCCGCGCCTTTGCGCCAGCTTTTGATGTCGGGCCGGCGGGGATCGCGGCGAGCTTCGATTTGTGGCTGACGCCGCCCGAATACACCGGGCTCGCGCCGCAATTCCTGCGGACCGGCGACAGCGAGACGGTGCGGGTTCCGACCGGCAGCACCTTGCTTGCCCAGGTGCATGGCGGCAATGCCGTGCCGCGCCTGGCGATCGACGAGGAAGCGCGCGATTTCGCTGCGGTCGACAAGCAGAATTTCCGGGTCGACGCCACCCTGACCGGCGGCAAGCTGCTCACCCTGAGCCAGGGCGGGACGGTGCTTGGAAGCTGGCCGATCGACATCATTCCCGACAACCCGCCGACGATCGCTTTTGCCCAACCGCCCAAGGCCACGGCGCGCTCCGCGCTGCGCCTCGATTATCGGGCGAGCGACGATTACGGGGTCGAAAGCGTGCAGGCGGTGATCCGCCGCTCGGGTGGCGGCCGCGAAGACGCGCCTGGGGATGCAATCGAACTGGAGCTGCCCTTGCCGGGCCTGCACCTGAAGGAAGCCGCGGTTGCGAGCTATCACGATCTGTCGCCGCATCCCTGGGCCGGCCTGCCGGTCGAGATCCGGCTCGTCGCCACCGATGCGCTCGGCCAGGCCGGCGCGAGCGAGAAGGTGCGGATCGTCCTGCCCGAACGGATCTTTCACCATCCGGTGGCGCGCGCGATCATCGAGCAGCGCAAGGAACTGGCAAAGGACCCGGGTTCGGCCGAAGCGGTCGCCGAGATCCTTGGCGATTTGAACAAGCGCCCGGCGCTCTATCGCGACGATACCGTGGTGTATCTTGCGCTGCGGCTGGCTGAGCAGCGGCTGCGCCGCGACGAAGGCAAGGACACGATCGCCGCGATCGAGCAACTGTTGTGGGACACCGCGCTGCGCATTGAAGACGGCCATATGTCGATAGCCGAGCGCGATCTGCGCCGGCTGCAGCAGGCGTTGCAGGAGGCCCTCGCCAAGGGCGCGCCCGACGCCGAAATCGAGCGGCTGATGCAGGAGCTGCGCGAGGCGCTTGATCGCTATTTGCAGGCGTTGGCGCAAGAGCTGCAGCGCCATCCGAACGAGGCGACGACGCCGATCGACCCCTCGAAGGTTCTCAGCGGACGCGATCTGCAACGCATGCTCGACCGGGCCCGCGAGCTGGCCCGCAGCGGCGCGCGCGACGAGGCCCGCGACCTGCTGTCGCAGCTGCAAAACATGCTGGAGAACCTGCGTGCCGCCCGCCCCGGCCAGATGCAGCAGCGCGGCGCAAACCAGGCGCAGCAGATGATGCGCGGCATGCAGGAATTGATGCAACGCCAGCAACAATTGCTCGACCGCAGCTTCCGCGCCCAGCGCCAGCAGGGTCAGCAGGACCGCAACGGGCAACCGGGGCAACAGCCGGGTCAGCAACCGGGGCAGCAGCCCGGCGACGACGAGGCCGATACCGGCGAAGCCGGCGAAATGGGTGATGCCGCCGGCCAGCAGGAAGGGTTGCGCCGCACGCTCGGCGAGATCATGCGGCAACTCGGCGACGGGATGGGCGATATCCCCGACCCGTTCGGCCGGGCCGAGCGGGCGATGCGCGATGCTGCCGGCGCGTTGCAGCGTCGCCGGCCGGGTGAGGCGATCGGGCCGCAAACCGATGCGCTCGACCAGCTGCAGCAGGCGGCGCGGGATTTTGCCCAGCAGCTCCAGCGGCGCCTCGGCAACATGTGGGGCGACCCCAATAGCGACGAGGTCGGCGCGACCGACCGCGAACCCCGCGACCGGGTCGAGCGCGACCCGTTCGGTCGGCCACTGTCAAACAATGGCACCTACGATCAGGGCGATGTTAAAATCCCTGACGAGAACATCTTGCAAAAATCGCGACAGATTCTGGATGAACTGCGCCGTCGCGCCGGTGAGCGTTCCCGACCCCAGATTGAACTCGATTACATAGAACGTCTGTTAAAACGTTTTTGATCCGGACCATCAGACGGGTGCAGCCGCCGCGGGATCGGTGCCCGATCTCGGCTCGACCGCCTGCACGACCACTCGCGTCCCGCGCACCGCGCTGACGATAACCGGCGCACCCTCGGCGAGGTCGGGGCCGTCGGCGAGCCAGACGCCATCGCCCAGCCGCACCTTGCCGCGCCCGTTGAGAAAGGCCTCGCAAACTGTGCCGCGGGCGCCGATCATCGCCAAGCCTCTCTCGTTCAGGGGGGTCTCTCCCCGACGCGGCCGACGCAACCTGCGGTACACGAAATAACCGGCAACGCAGCTGAGCGCAGAGGTTACCGCAAAGCTGAGGATTTGCCCTTCCAGCGATAAGCCGAAGGCCGCATCGAACGCGCCGGTCAGCACCGCGCCAAGCGCGAGCCACACCAGATAAGTCCCCGGCCCCTGCAATTCCCCCAGAGCGAGAAGCCCGGCCGCAACCATCCACGCCCACCAGGGCACCGCCATCATGCGCCTCCTCTCGCTAATCCGGTGGGCGCGCGCTTCTGGCGAGTTCGGCGATGCCGGCGATCGTGCCGACAAGCCCGCTGGTCTCCATCGGCATCAGCACGAGTCGCGCATTCGGCGATTGGCCGATCTGGGTCATCGCTTCGACGTATTTCTGGGCAATGAAGTAATTGAGCGCCTGGACATTTCCCTCGGAGACCGCCTTCGACACTGCCGTGGTGGCTTTTGCCTCGGCCTCGGCCAGCCTTTCGCGCGCCTCGGCATCCATCTGTGCCGCCGCGAGGCGCCCTTCGGCGGCGAGGATCTGCGACTGCTTGGTGCCCTCGGCTTCGAGGATCGCGGCCTGCTTGACGCCTTCGGCGCGCAATATTGCGGCGCGCCTCTCGCGGTCGGCGGTGAGCTGCTTTGACATCGAATTCTGAACATCCTCGGGGGGACGAACGTCCTTGAGCTCGACCCGGGTGATTTTCGTCCCCCACGGCTCGGTGGCCGCGTCGAGTACCCGCAGCAGCCGCTCGTTGATCTCGTCGCGTTTCGACAGGGTCTCGTCGAGATCGAGGGCACCGATCGCCGTGCGGATGTTGGTCATGGTGATGTTGGTCACCGCCGAATCGAGGTCTTGCACCTCGTAGGAGGCACGGGCGGCGTCGATGACCTGATAGAAAACGATGCCATCGACGATGACCGAGGCGTTGTCCTTGGTGATGACGTTTTGCGCCGGGATCTCCAGCACGGTTTCCTGGACGTTGACCTTGCGGCCGATCCGCTCGATGAACGGGTTGATCAACCGCAGCCCCGGCGAGAGCGTTATCCGATAACGGCCGAACCGCTCGACGGTCCATTGGTAGCCCTGCGGCACCGTGCGCACCCCGCGCGCGATCACCGCCAGCACGATGATCGCAAGGACGATCAGGACGATGAGCAACCCGCTAACATCTGGCATGGCTTTCCCCCGGTCTCGACGCGCTCTGGTTTTCCCGACCCGTTATAGACGGTCTCGCCCGTTCCGCGATCCTCGGTCGCGACAGACCTGTGTCGATCATGGTGATCGTTCGACCTGATAGCCGACCATATCGGCTGGCGGATGATCCCGGATTTGCCTCCGTTTGTCGATCAGCCGCTGGAGCCAAACCCAAGCCAAGCCAAAACCCGGACCGGCCGGCGATACCGTCTGGTAGTGTCTCAGTTTGAATGTAACAGCCCTTGACCCGGGGTCGCACGGGACCGGCGAGGAAACCGCGGAATTGGACCCCGTTAAGAGCGCCGCCGCGGAGTTGGGCGCGCGGGGCGGGAAGGCGAGGGCGGCGAGGATGCCTCCCGAACGTCGGGCGGAGGTTGCGAAGAAGGCTGCGATGACACGGTGGAAGAAGGACGGGGATTAATTTCCGCGGCGTCAACCACGAGTGTTGAGGGTGCTGTTTGTCCCGACAGCTCACGCTGAATACCAAGGCCAGTCACCGCGACTATCATGCCGGGGCTGATCTCAGCATCAGAGGGACCAAAATTACCAGGGGACATCCCATAGTTTATTACAAGCATCCATCGACCTTCGTGGATATTCGCGGCCTTGACCATCAAGGTTATCAGTTCCTTATGGGTCCATATGATCTGATTAGCTTCGGGCATATTTTACCTGGCGAATAGGAATCGGTGTCCGAATCCAGGGACTCATTCCCGCGGGAATATGCTCGCTATAAATGTCAGAGGTATGCACGACGCTATGATGCGTAAAAATAGCGCTGACCGCCGGTCTCATTGGCACATTTGAAATGGTGGCATTGAACGTTATTTGATTTCTAGCACGGGTATGTCCGCCAATTTGTTCAGCGAGACTCGTCACGATGAAGTGATTAAGACTGACACCATCAAGTTCCGCTAATCTTGCCGCCTTCTTGTGAAGGCTCTTAGGCATCCGGAGAACCAATCGACCACTAAACTCAATATGCTCCACAGGGTCGGGGATCGGCTGATCGCGTTCCAGCGCGGCTTGCAGCCATTCGGCCGCAACTTCCTCGAGAGTGTTCAACGTTTCGACCGCAGTGTCGCCCGTCGCGATGCAACCCGGAAATTCCAGGATTTCGCCACGGTACGTTCCGTCTGTCTCCGGAATGACAATCCGAGCGTAAGGCCGCGTCAGATAGGACGCCAGCTCGTCACTATTCGGTGCTGCCATTTCCACGCTCCTGTCTGCCGAGTGACTCGTCCCAGGCATCTAAATCTTATTCAAGCTGGTTCAAGATACTGCTTGTGGTGCCAAGGGGCAGATCGCGCCCCTTGTGATTTGGGATTGATAACGGTCTCAGGTTTCGAAAGGCATCGCTCACATACATCGGGTGTTTGCCACGATCCTCTTTCCGCCTACCCAGCCGCGTAGCAAGTCGTTGTAATGCGGTTGCTTTTGGTTGAGAGCCGCGTAGCGCCTCCAAGTCGCGGCGGATCTTTGTTAGCCTCTTGCGATCCATAGTATCATCTGCGACACTACACGCAACCCAAATTGGCGATAAATCCGGGCGATTGTAGCGGGCCACCGCGCAATTGCTAGGTTGGCGAAGGTCAGCGGCGAAACGATGGTCGGCTGAGCCTGTTACATTTAAAACTGAGGCACTACCTACCGCCTTGACTCCGCGACTCGCGGCCGGCAGGGTCCCAGGGACGTTGTTACACTGGCCTCGGCTCAACAGAAACGATCGGGAGGACGGCGCGTATGCACGGCCGGTGCGTGTTGCGGCCATCGGCGGCGGGCCGTGGCTAGTGCCGGTGAAACCGCGATGCGCGGGCCGGTCAGCGATGCCGCCCCGCGCCCGCCCTTGCTCGAAATCCGCGACATCGCTCTACGCTTCGGCGGCATCGTTGCGCTCGACGGCGTCTCCTTCGCCATCGAGGAAGGCGAAATCCTGGGCCTCATCGGCCCGAATGGCGCCGGCAAGACCACGCTGTTCAACTGCGTCAGCCGGCTCTACACCCCCAATCGCGGCGACATCCTGTTCGAAGGCCGGTCAATGCTCGGGCGGCCGCCGCATCGGATCGCCGAGATCGGCATCGGGCGGACCTTCCAGAACCTCGCCTTGTTCGGGCCGCAATCCGTGCTCGACAACGTTCGCATCGGCGGTCACGCGCATAGCCGCAGCGATGTCGTCAGCGACACCCTGCGGCTGCCCTGGGTGCGCCGGCAGGAGTCGGCGCTCAGTGAAACCGCCTGGTCGCTGCTCCACATGCTCGATCTCGAAGAGGTGGCTCTGCGCCCCGCCGCCGGGCTGCCGCTCGGCACGCGAAAGCGGGTCGAATTGGCGCGGGCGCTGGCCGGCAACCCAAAGCTGCTGCTGCTCGACGAGCCGGCCGGCGGGCTCAACCACCGTGAGGTCGGCGAGCTCGGCGCCCTCATTCGCCGGGTCCGCGACGAGCGCCAGGTCACCGTGTTGCTGGTCGAGCATCACATGAGCCTGGTCATGTCGGTGTCCGACAAGGTCGTCGCGCTCGATTTCGGCCGCAAGATCGCCGAGGGTACACCGGCCGAAGTACAGCAGGACGAGGCGGTGATCCGCGCCTATCTCGGCACCGGGGCGAAGACCGCCGATGGATCTCAGGGAGAACCCTCCCGATGATGCTCGAGGTCGAGCACCTCGACGCCTTTTACGGCGAGCAGCAGGCCCTGTTCGGGGTTGGTTTCGGTCTCGATCAGGGGCGGGTGCGCACCCTTCTCGGGGCCAATGGCGCCGGCAAGACGACGGTGCTGCGCGCGCTCTGCGGCATGGTGCGCACCGGCGGCGACATCCGCTTTGACGGCCAGCGCATCGCCGGCTGGGCGACCGAGGACATCGTGCGCCTCGGCATCGCCCACGTGCCGGAGGGGCGCGGCACGTTTCTGCGCGTCACGGTCGAGGAAAATTTGCAGCTCGGCGCGATGATCCGCCGCGACCGGGCCGGCATCGCCGAGGATATCGAGCGGGTCTACGCCCATTTCCCGCGCCTCAAGGAACGGCGCGCCCAGCAGGCCGGGACCCTTTCCGGCGGCGAGCAGCATATGCTGGCGGTCGGCCGCGCCCTGATGCTGCGCCCGCGCCTGATGCTGCTCGACGAGCCCTCCTTCGGCCTCGCGCCACTCGTCGTCGAGGAACTGTTCGAGATCCTGCGCCGGCTCAACCGCGAGATGGGGGTCGCGATGCTGGTCGTCGAGCAGAATGCGACCCTGGCGCTCGACCTGGCCGAGCACGCCTATCTGCTCGAGACCGGACACGTTGTGATGGACGCGCCCGCCGCGGTGATCGGCGCCGACGAGTCGATCCGGCGCTCCTATCTCGGATATTAGCGATGGAACTGTTGCTGCAGCAGGTGCTGGCCGGGCTCGCCAACGGTGCGATCTACGCGTTGATGGCGCTGGCCGTGGTGATGATCTACCAGGCGATCGATCACCTCAATTTCGCGCAGGGCGAGATGGCGATGTTCTCGACCTTCATCGCCTGGCAGCTGATCGCCTGGGGGTGGCCCTACTGGGTGGCCTTTGCCGTTTCGGTGATCGTGTCGTTCGTCGCCGGCATCCTGATCGACCGGGTGCTGTTTCGCCCGATCAGCAACGCGCCGATCCTCAGTCAGCTCGTCGCCTTCATCGCGCTGTTCAGCATCCTCAACAGCTCCGCCGGCGAGATCTGGAATTTCACGATCAAGACCTTCCCGACCCCGTTCGGCAGGGAGCCATTGTTCGGCGTGCGCCTGATCAGCACGCATGAGGCCGGGATGATCGGCGTGACCCTGGGGATGCTCGGACTGCTCTATTTGTTCTTCCGCGGCTCGCGCCTCGGGCTGGCGATGCGCGCCGCGGCGGCCAACCCGGATTCGGCGCGGCTCGTCGGCATTCGGGTTGGCTGGATGATCGCCCTCGGCTGGGGCATGTCGGCGGCGATCGGCGCGATCGCCGGCATGCTGATTGCGCCGGTGGTGTTTCTCGAGCCGAACATGATGTTCGGCGTTCTGCTCTACGGCTTTACCGGCGCTGTCCTCGGCGGGCTGTCGAGCCCCGGCGGGGCGGTGGCGGGCGGCTTTGCGGTCGGCGTCATCGAGAACCTCGCCGGCACCTTCATCCCCTATTTCGGCCGTGAGTTGAAGCTGACCATCGCACTCGTGCTGATCGTCGCGGTGCTGCTGGTGCGGCCGAGCGGCGTCTTCGGCCGCACCGTGGTCAGCCGGGTATGACCGCGCCGCGCGAGGCCGTCGAAACGCTTGGCGCGGCGCGGCCCACGGCGGCGACCGGGCCTCTGAGCGCACGCAACCTCGCGGTTGGCGCGTTGATCGCCGTCGCCCTGCTGCTGCCCGCGGTCGCGACGAATTTCGTGATCTTCCAGCTGACCATGGTGATGATCTACGGGCTGGCGATCCTCGGCCTCAATCTGCTGACCGGTTTCAACGGCCAGTTCTCGCTCGGGCACAGCGCCTTCTACGGCATCGGCGCCTACACCGCGGCGATCCTGATGGACAAGATCGACCTCGCCTATTACTGGACGCTACCGGCCTCCGGCGCGGTGTGCTTTGTCGTCGGCTTTCTGTTCGGGCTGCCGGCGCTGCGGCTGCAGGGCCTCTATCTGGCGCTGGCGACCTTCGCGCTGGCGGCGGCGCTGCCGCAGATCCTCAAATTCTCGCCGCTCGAATCGCTGACCGGCGGGGTCCAGGGGATCGTGCTGATAAAGCCCGACCCGCCCGCCGGGCTGCCGCTCAACCCCGACCAATGGCTGTATTATTTCACCCTGGTGGTATTGCTGGTGATGCTCGCCGGCGCGGCGAACCTGGTCAACGGCCGCACCGGGCGGGCGCTGATGGCGATCCGCGACCACCCGATCGCCGCGGCGGCGATGGGCGTCAATACCGCCCTCTACAAGACGCTGGCCTTCGGGGTCAGCGCGCTCTACACCGGCGTCGCCGGCGCCCTCGGAGCGATTGCTGTGCAATTCGTCGCGCCTGACAGCTTCAGCTTTTTCTTATCGATCTCGTTCCTGGTCGGGCTGGTGATCGGCGGCGTCGCCTCGATCCCTGGCAGCCTGGTCGGCGGACTGTTCGTGCTGTATGTGCCGAACATCGCCGAGCGCTTCTCGACCGGTCTGGCGGGGGCAATCTACGGCTGCATCCTGTTGCTGGTGATCTTCGCGATGCCGTCCGGCGCTGCCGGTCTGGTCCGCATTGCCCTTGCCCGCGCGGTGGCGTGGCGGGCGCGACAAACGGGAAGGGCCGCGCCACGGAAAACCCAAGGTCTCTGACGAGGGAGGGGAGAATGGACCAAAACCGACGACAATTGCTGGTCGCGATCGGCCTCGGCGGAACGGCTTTGCTGATCCCGGGCGCGGGCCGTGCGCAAAAGAAATACGACGTCGGCGCCAGCGACACGGAGATCAAGATCGGCAACACCGGCCCCTATAGTGGCCCGGCTTCCTCTTACAGCACGATCTGGAAGTGCGAGGCTGCGTACTTCAGGGTGATCAACGCTCAGGGCGGCATCAACGGCCGCAGGATCAATTTCCTCTCCTACGACGACGCCTACAGTCCGCCGAAGACGGTCGAGCAGGTGCGCAAGCTGGTCGAGAGCGACGAGGTGCTGTTCCTGTTCAACACCGCCGGCACCCCGACCAACACCGCGATCCACAAATACATGAACGCGAAAAAGGTGCCGCACCTGCTCCTCGCCACCGGCGCAACCAAATGGGCCGACCCCGAGCATTTCCCATGGACGATCGGCTTTCAGCCCAATTACCAAAGCGAGTGCCTGATCTATGCCTCCTACATTCTCAAGGAACATCCCAACGCAAAGATCGGGGTGCTGTATCAGAATGACGACTACGGCAAGGACTACCTGAAAGGTCTCAAGGACGGGCTCGGCGCCAAGGCCAAATCGACGATCGTCATGGAGGCGCCCTACGAGACAACCGATCCGACCGTCGATTCGCAGATCGTCAACCTCAAATCCGCCGGCGCCGACGTGTTCGTCAACATCACGATCCAGAAATACGCGGCGCAGGCGATCCGCAAGGCCGCCGAGATCGGCTGGAAGCCGGTGCACATCCTCAACAACGTGGCGACTTCGGTCGGGGTGACATTGAAGACGGCCGGGCTCGATAATTCCAAGGGCATCCTGTCGACCTTCTGGCTCAAGGATCCGACCGACCCGACCTGGAAGGACGATGCCGGCTACAAGCAATGGCTCGCCTTCATGGAAAAAGACTATCCGGAGGGTGACAAGACCGACAACATCAACGCCTACGCCTATACCGTCGCGCAGACCTTGATGCAGGTGCTCAAGCAATGCGGCGACGAGCTGACCCGCGCCAACATCATGAAGCAGGCGGCGAACATCAAGGACCTGGAACTGCCGATGTTGCTGCCGGGGATCAAGGTCAACACCAGCCCAACCGACTTCTCTCCGATCAAGCAGATGCAGATGGCGCGCTTCGACGGCGAGCGGTGGGTTCTGTTCGGTCCGGTGATCACCGGCGCGGTCAGCGGTTGATCGCGAGCGAGGCCCTATCCTACCCGCATTTGGAATAGCCGCAGCTCGTGCACTGGTCGCAATCTTCGAGGCGGATCAGCGCCGCTTCGCCGCATTTCGGGCATTGCCTGAGGCGCGGCCCGGCGAGCCCAAGGGAGATCCCAGGCGGCTGCTCGGGCCCCAGGTTGACAACCTGCGCGACGCGCTCGTCACGGCCGGGTCGGGCCGGCAGAAAGCCGATCACGATCATGTGGCGCTCGATGACCTCGCCGATCTCGGCAAGCAGGGAGGGGACGTATTTGCCGTCGACCCAGGCGCCGCCGCGCGGGTCGAACACCGCCTTCATCTCCTCGACCACAAAGGACACATCGCCGCCGCGCCGGAACACGGCGCTGATCATGCGGGTCAGCGCCACCGTCCAGGCGTAGTGCTCCATGTTTTTCGAGTTGATGAAGATCTCGAACGGCCGTCGCCTGCCGTCCTGGACGATGTCGTTGAGCGTGATGTAGAGCGCGTGCTCGCTATCCGGCCAGCGCACCTTGTAGGTCTGCCCGGGTAAGGCTTCGGGGCGCGACAGCGGCTGGGTCATGTAGACGACGCCACCGGCCTGGTAGACATCGGCCGGCCTTGCGGCCGCTGCCGCTGCCGGCGCCATCAGCGGCAGTTCGGCCTGGCGCGGCGCGCCGGGCGGCAGCAGCCCCCCGGGCTCGACCCGGGGCTCGCCCGGGGTCTCCGGTCGCGCCTCCAGCACGGCGCCGGTCACCTCATTGGGCCGGTAGGTCGTGCAGCTCTTGCAGCCGAGCGCGTAGGCCTGCGCATAGACATCCTTGAAGCGCTCGAACGGGATGTCGGCTGGCAGGTTGATCGTCTTTGAGATCGAGCTGTCGACGTGGCGCTGCACCGCCGCCTGCATGACGATGTGGTCCTCGGGCGCCAGGGTCTGGACGTCGACGAAGTAATCCGGCAGCGGCGCGGCCGCGCCGTTGAGCCGGCGGAAGGCGCGATAGGCGTAGTCGCTCACCTCCTCTTCGCGCCTCGTGCCGTCCGGCATCAGCACGTTGCGGGTGTAACGGAAGCTGAAAACCGGCTCCAGCCCCGACGACACATTATCGGCAAACAGCGAGATCGTGCCGGTCGGCGCCACCGAGGTCAGCAGCGCGTTGCGGATGCCGTGTTTGGCGATGGCGGCGCGGATTTCCGCGTCGAGCCCGGCAACCGTCTCGCCGGCCAGGTATTTGTCGCGATCGAACAGCGGAAAGGCGCCCTTTTCGGCGGCCAGCGCGGTCGAGGCGAGATAGGCCGCGCGCTGGATCGTGCCGAGCCATTTTTCGGTCGCCGCGACGGCGTCGGACGAGCCGTAACGCAGGCCGCACATGATCAGCGCATCGGCCAGCCCGGTGACCCCGAGGCCGATACGGCGCTTCTGCTCGGCCTCTTGCCGCTGCTCCGGCAGCGGAAAGCATGAAATGTCGATGATGTTGTCCAACATCCGCACCACGTCGGGGACGAGCTGCGTCAGCCGATCGGTGTCAAGCCGCGCGTCTTGGGTGAACGGGTCGTCGACAAACCGCGCCAGGTTCAGCGAGCCCAAGAGGCATGCGCCGTAAGGCGGCAGCGGCTGCTCGCCACACGGATTGGTCGCGTTGATCCGCTCGCAATACCAGAGGTTGTTCCGCTGATTGATGCGGTCGATGAAGATGACGCCCGGTTCGGCATAGGCATAGGTCGCGCGCATGATCTTGTCCCAGAGCTCGCGCGCCGGGAGGACCTTTGCCACGGTGCCGCCAAAGGAAAGCTGCCAGGGAGCGTCCTCGGTGACCGCCCGCATGAAGGCGTCGGTCACCAGCACCGAGAGGTTGAACATCCTGAGGCGCCCGGGCTCGCGTTTGGCCTCGATGAAGGCCTCGATGTCGGGGTGCTCGCAGCTGAGGGTCGCCATCATCGCGCCGCGGCGATAGCCGGCGCTCATGATCGTGCGGCACATCGAATCCCACACATCCATGAAGGATAGGGGTCCGGAAGCGTCGGCGCCGACCCCTTTGACATAGGCGCCGCGCGGCCGCAGCGTCGAGAAATCATAGCCGATGCCGCCGCCCTGCTGCATCGTCAGCGCGGCCTCGCGCAGATGGGCGAAGATGCCGCCCATGTCGTCGGGGATCGTCCCCATCACAAAGCAATTGAACAGGGTCACTTGGCGACCGGCGCCGGCGCCGGCGATGACCCTCCCGGCCGGCAGAAAGCAAAAATCGCTCATCGCCTGATAAAACCGCTCGGCCCAGCGTTCGGGGTCTTTTTCCGGCACCGCAACCGCCCGGGCGACGCGCCGCCAGGTGTCCTCGATCGTCTTGTCGATCGGCTCGCCCGCGATAGCTCCCTGCGCCGGCCCCTTCAGCCGGTACTTCATGTCCCAGATCTGCTGCGAGATCGAGGTGACGGTGGGCATATCTGCGCCTTCTTGAAGTGACGGCCGGGAGATTATGCCAGCTTGCGGCAAGAGGCAAAGCACGACCCGCGCCCGCTCGGGATCACCCTCGCGCGGGTTACCCAGCGAGTATCGGGTGAACTTCCGCTGATATGTGGTAAGCTGACTCGCATGGTTGCCGCCGACGTCTCGCGCTACGACGATGATTTCTATGCCTGGACTCAGGAACAGGCAGAGTTGCTGCGACGCTTGCCGGCGGTCAGCAATCGCCTGGACAGTCTGCTGATCGCTGAGGAGATCGAAGATTTGGGACGCAGCGAGCTGCACGCCGCCCAGTCGCTTTGCGAGCACATAATCGAGCACTTGCTGAAGCTCGAATATTCTGGCTTCGATGAACCGGCGCCTCACTGGCGCCACGAGATCATCGAGTGGCGCCTGCAGCTGGAAAAAAAGCTGACCCGCAGCATTGTCGCGAAGCTCGACCTACACGCGCGATATCGTTCGGCGTTGCGGCTGCTGCGCTATTTCGAGGGCGATGCGCCGGGACTAATCGAGCGCGTACCGGCAGAGTGCCCCTATTCGCTCGACCAGACCCTTAGCAGCGGCGACGAGGATTGGTTCCCTCCGGCTCGGTAGTCGGCCGAACCTTCCCGCACCAACGTGGAGGTGGCCGCCTCGATGCGCGTTTCAAGCTCGCCCATCGGTAAGCGGATCGGATATCGCTCTCAACCGGGTCATGCCCGCAATTCCCTGGTGCTTCCCTGTTCGGCCGAATCGTCTCCCTGTTCGGTCGAATTAGAGCGGAATCCGCTCAGGCCCGCGCATAACCTGAGTTTGCGAAGAAGTT
>CAYMRQ010000054.1:10170-23197 GCA_964392845.1 uncultured Rhizobium sp. | reverse complement strand
GCGAGGCAGCATAGGAACGGGCCTACCGCTGCAGCGCTTCGGGGAAGCGCAGCCGACGGGGCGCCCTGGCGAAAGCACAGGAGTTGAACATCAAGATCAGCGCTGCGGTCTGCGATGCCGGCGGTCGGCCGCTCGCCTTTCAGCGCATGGACAACGCGATATGGGCGAGCGCCTATGCGAGCCAAGGCAAGGGAGGACGAAGACTGTTCCCGTGCCGGCGTCGCGCAGTTGTAGCACCGCTGGAAGCAGGGCTGCGCGGAGGATAACCGAGCGGCATCTCATGGCACCAAGCGGCTATGATTACATCATTGTTGGCGCGGGGTCGGCGGGCTGTGTACTGGCCAATCGACGTGAAGGCTTCCGCCACGCCCGGGACGTCGGGAATCGAACGCCCATGGACCCGTACCGCGGACGGGAAGTGGCGCCTGGGCCGCAGGTCAACACGGACGCGGAGGTGGACGCCTATATCCGCAGTACCGTTATCACGGTTAACCATCCACTCGGAACCTGCGCCATGGGACGTGGTCCGAATGCCGTGCTTGATCCCGACTTGACGGTCCGCGGCATCGAGGGGTTGCGGGTCATGGATGCCTCGGTCTTCCCCGACATGCCGTCCGCGCATATCAACGCCGCTGTGATGGCGCTGGCCGAACGAGCATCCGACCTGATCCGTGGCCGTCCCCCCTTGGCGCCGCTGAACGTCTGACGATCGGGGCGGCCGATGCCGCTGGCTGTATCCTTGTTGGGTCACTATCCACCAATGGCGCCGCTGCTGGCCGATTTCTGTTGGCACGGACACCATACCGGGCGGTGCCATGCCCGTCAGCATCGCCTTCTCCCGCGCCGCGCCAACCAAACACCTCAGATCAACTGCCCGATCGCGGCCGCCGCCGCCAAACCGCGACGAGCACGGGATAGAGAATGACCGCTCCAAGGATCGCGGCGTAGGGCGGAGAGATCATGCCCCCGATCCGTGAGGAGAGAAGCCCGCAAAGGAGACCGGTCGTGAGCGCCAGGGCGACATGCCGTGGCGCCACCCAGACCAACCGTCCTACCCGCCGCAACATTTGCGGCTGAGCCCGCGACCCTCGTGCGCGCCGCACGGGATTTTGCTGCCAAGGAACCGAAATTTGCGACGGAAATCGGGGTGATCGCTTTGGGGCGCTTGCTCAACGGCGGCTATGATCCTGAGTCTCGCTGGACGCGGCATCGCGCATCGGCGCGGGCGATTGGGCCAAGCAACAGGTGCGGGCGCTCGTCGACGGTCCCTGCAATTCGAGCCGAAGACACTACCAACGCCTCCTGGCCCAATGCTTGGGGCGCTGCGGTGAGGAGCCAGTTCGAGATTGAAAACAGGGGATCGCGCCGGTATCGACGGCTGCGGCGCCGGCGAGCCCGTGATCATATTTGTCGAGATAGTCAGCTTCTTTTGGGGACGCTTGCATGATTGTACACCCTGACCACGCCGCCCTCGACAGGCTCAAGACGCGAATCCAGGGTTTGCGCTCCAAGACCACGGACAACGGCTGCACCGAGGCCGAAGCCTTGTTGGCCGCTACCAAGGTGGCCGAGCTACTCGACCGATACGATCTTTCGCTGACCAACGTCGCAATCCGCGATGCACCGTGTGAGCAGCGCGAGTATGAGACCTACCGCAAGAAGCGCATTCCGCTGGACGACTGCGTCGGCGCCATTGCCAACTTCTGCGATTGCCGGGTCTGGCGTGAGAAAAACCAGGCAGGCGAGGCGCGCTATGTATTCTTCGGCCTGCGCTCCGATGTCGAGGTCGCCCATTACCTGACCGAACTGGTCGATAACGCCGTGCGGTCCGAGCTCGGCCGCTACAAAATTTCGGCCGGCTATCGGGGTTTCCGGCACCAGGACCGGCATGTGGCGAATTCCTCCTTCGCGTTGGGCATGGTCGTGTCCATCGCGGACAAGCTGACGGCGATGAAGACCGAGCGCGATGCGGTGAACAACGGCACCGGGCGTGATCTCGTCGTCCTCAAGGCATCAGTCGTCGATGCCGAACTCCAGAAGCTCGATTTGAAGCTGCGGACGGCGCCGCGCGCCACGCGGATGGTGTCGCCGACGGCCTACGAAGCCGGCGGGCTCGCGGGCGCGTCATTGCCGATCAATCCCGCAATTCGCGGGACTTGAGCTCTACCAAAGGAACGCGGTCTTTGGCCGGCTCCCATCCAAGCCGATCCCCGCCGGGGCCAAAAAAACGGCGGGTCCCAGCGAAAACGGGTCCCCTATTCTGATGGAACGATGCGTCGGCCCGTAGCTCGGCCTGAGGCTCAGGGTCCCTTCGCGGCTGTCGCCCGGCAGAAAAAGGGGGGGACCAATCCCTGAAATGGGTCCCACCCCGGGGAGGTAATCGGAAACCCAGGTGGATCCAAAACTTCGGCACTCTCGGCAGATCGGGGAAGGAATCGTCGCGAGGAAGGCTGCTGACTACATCCTGCAATAGCAATTCGACTCGGCGCACTATTCAGCACGGAAGCGGCAGAGCTGGACCCAGAGAGGATCGGTGTCGACGAGCGGCGATGCTCGATCCAGCATTTGACACGGGAGCGGCCCAGCAAGCACCTTAGGTCTTGCCGGCCGATCGGCCGGGCGATCGCAGGGATAGTCGAATGGATCGCGTCCGGATCAGCAGCATCGCCGACCAATGGATGATCCCCACGTCCAAGACGGCATACATGGCCGGTCTCGAGTCAAAGCCGGTGATTGCCGCCGCCCGCGGGGTCTGGGTGATCGACACCGAGGGCAAGGAATATCTCGATTTCGGCTCCGGCCAGATGGCAGCCGCGCTCGGCCACAATCATCCGAGGTATGTCGCGGCCGTGCAGCGGAATTTGCAGACGATCAGCCACTCGACGAAGACGTTTCTCAACGTCGACAGGCTAGAGCTGCATGAGCGCCTCGGCCAGATCCTCACGCCGCCGCTGCAAAAATCATTGTTCCTGGTCAGCGGCAGCGATGCGATCGAGGCGGCAATCGATCTCGCCCGCAAGGCGACCGGCGGGATCGATGTGCTTGGTCTGCACATGGCCCTGCACGGCTCGACCTCCTTTATCACCCGCTCCCTCACCTTCGGCTGGAACCGCAGCCAGCATGGACTTGCCGCTCCATCGACCGCCGCGATCCTGTCGCCATTCTGCTATCGATGCCCGGTCGGCAAATCATTTCCATCGTGCGAGGTGCAGTGTCTGGCCTCCAGCATGGAGCTGGCTGACGCAAATTTCACCGGCAAGCCGGCCGCGATGATCATCGAGCCGGTGATGAGCGCGGGCGGCATCGTCGTGCCGCCCCCCGGCTATGTGAAGTTGCTGAAGCAATATTGCCGCGAGCGCGACATGCTGCTGATCATGGACGAATCGCAGACCGGTCTCGGCAAGACCGGCAAAATGTGGGGTCACCTGCACGAGGATGTGGTGCCCGACATCATGACCGTGTCGAAGCATTTCGGCGCCGGCCTGCCGATCAGTGCGGTGTGCACGACCGCGGAGATCGCCGATCGCGCCGTCGAGAATGGATACTTCGCGACCCGCTCGCATGCCTGCGATCCGATCACCTGCGCTGCCGGCGTCGCCAGCATAGACATCGTGGTCGAGGAGAAGCTGGCCGAACGCGCCGCCGCGATCGAGGTGCGCGTCAAGGCAGCGATTGGCGCGATGGCGCAGCGCTACGACTTTATTGGGGACATACGCGGGCGCGGCGTGCTGCTCGGTGTTGAACTGGTGGAGGACCAGGCCACCCGCAACCCGGCCAATGAAATGGGGCGCGAGGCGGTGCGGCGATGCGAGGATCGGGGCCTTCTGGTGCAGGCCCGCGGCAGCCATTCGCGCACCAACGTGATCCGCCTGGTGCCGCCGATGGTCAGCAGCGACCGAGAAATCGACCAGGGCCTTGCCATCCTCGACGACGTATTCGCCAGCCTCGCCCGGGACCGTGCGGGGACAACGGGGCTTGCCGCGGAGTAGGCGTCCCGATCCCGAGCGCGGGGCAAAACCTGCCTATTTCAAGCTGCCCTCGCCATGCCATCAAGCCTTCGCCGCCGCGACGGCCTCGATCTCGATCAGCCAGTCCGGCACGACCAGCGCTTTGACGATGATCGTCGCGGACCCCGGACGTGCGTCGCCGAAGTGCTTGGCCCGCGCGGCACCGGCCGCGGCCACGTCTTCGGGCCGTACCAGGTAAGTGGTGATCTTCACCAGATCCCCGACGCCCATCCCGGCGTCCGCGAGGATGGCGATAATGTTGCGCCAGCACGCCTCGGCCTGGGCCTCGATGCCTTTGGGCACGGTGCCGTCGCGGAGCACACCGACCTCGCCGGAGATGTAGAGGAGCCGCGAGCCCTCGGGCACCTCGACCGCGTGGCTATAGGGGCCGAACGGTTTGGCTACCGTATCCGGCGTGTGGCGGATGTTCATGCCTCGGTTCCTCCAGCCCTCAGGATATCGGCCGGATAAAACAGCCTTTCGGTAAGGGGGCCGAGTATGGACAGGCTACCCGATGCCCGTCAATCGACGCTCCGGTCTTGCGCACGACCGTTGCGAAAGCGGCGGACTGGCGGCTAACCTGCCGGCGTGGTGGCCAAACCGTCGCTTCATCGGACGACCGCGACAGAGGTCAAATACGGAGCCCGCCCGGATGCGCTACGGCTTCTACCTCCCCACCCGCGGGCCAACGGCGACGCGCGACGGCATCCTTGCCCTGGCCCGCGAAGGCGAGCGGCTGGGGCTGCACTCGGCGATGATCGCCGACCACATCGTTTTTCCGGTCGAGAGCCGGTCCCCCTACCCATACACGGTGGATGGCAAGCACCCCAGCGTGGGCGACGCACTGGAGACCTTCTCCATCCTCGGGGTGGTGGCCGGCGCAACGGAGCGGCTGCGGCTCGTCACATCGGTGCTCGTGCTGCCCTATCGCAATCCCGTGCTGACCGCGAAGATGGTGGCCTCGCTCGATGTCTTGTCGGGCGGCCGTCTGACGTTGGGCGTCGGCGCCGGCTGGCTGGAGGAGGAATTCGAGGCCCTGGACAGCCCTGCCTTCTACGAGCGCGGCGCCGTGACCGATGAATGGATCACGATCTTTAAACAACTCTGGAGTCGGTCGCCTGCCAGCTTCAATGGCCGGTTCTATCGGTACTCCGATATTCGCTGCGAGCCCTTCCCGGTGCAGAAGCCGCACCCGCCAATCTGGGTCGGTGGGCATTCCCGCGCCGCCCTGCGGCGTACCGCCCGGCATGGCGACGGCTGGCACCCGGTCGGCGCGGTCGCGGCCTCGCCATTGCCGCCGCGAGAGATGCGCGCGCATCTGGACACCCTGAAGCGGCTGACGGACGCCGAGGGACGCGATTTCTCGGCACTTACGATCTCCTACAAGGCGCCGCTGTACGACACCGGCATCCCATCGCCGGACGGATCCCGTCGTCCTTTCTCCGGCGCTCCGGATGACATCGCCGGTGACATCCGTACCTTCGCGGCGATCGGCGTGCACGAGTTGATCTTCGATTTCCGCGGCCAGTCGGTCGCCGAGAGCATTGAGCGTTTGCAACGCTTCGTCACCGAGGTGGTACCGCTGGTAGGCGGCTAAGGCCCGCCCGCCCGGGTTCAATCCAACGAAATCCAGGGGAATTTCGGTGGCAGATGATCGCGGCCGTCAGGCGCGGTCTATCTTGATCGCGCGCAGCGCGGCGGTGTCCTGACGCGCACCGGCCAGCACGTAATTGGTGTCGGTGCCGGCAATCACGAACCGCGCTCCGAGCCCGATGAGTTCCCCTTGCAGCACGGTGTTGTGGCGAATGCCGCCGACTCCCAGCACCTTCCTGTGCATCCGGCACGCCGCGGCCACCCTCTCGTAAGCGGCGCGCAGCTGCGGATGGTCGACCTGTCCGGGAATGCCGAGATCGGTCGTCAAGTCACCCGAGCCGATCAACAGGACATCGATCCCATCGACCGCGGCGATGGCTTCGCAATTCTCGATACCCTCCGCGGTCTCCAGCATGACGATGACCGCCGTCTCCGCGTTGAGCTTTGGGTTCAGCTCGGATAGCACCGGCAGGTGGCCCAGATCAATACTTACGGCGGCCACCCGGTGGCGGCGGCGGTCGCCCTGCGCAACACCGAGATCATGGAGGCCGAACAGCTTACCGACCGCGCAGCGACGACGGGGGCCTATCTTCTCGACGGGTTGCACGGGCTGATGAGCCACAAGATCGTCGGCGATGTTCGCGGCAAGGGGCTGCTGATCGGTGTGGAGCTCGTCAAGGATCGCACCACGAAGGAGCCGATCGACGCGGCACAGATCACCAGCATTGTCGATTTTTGCCGGGATCACGGTGTGATCGTCGGCCGCGCCGGCGGGGGCCGTCGCTATGGCAATACCATTACCCTGTGCCCGCCCTTGGTGATCACCCGCGCCGAATGCGACCGCATTGTTGACACTCTGGGCCGAGCGTTGGGGACGCTGGACTGCGGCTAGGGGCACACTCCGCGCATCAAGCCTTGGGCACCTCATCGTGGAGCGGCGTGCCGTTTAGGATGCGGGCATAGCCCAGCCGCGACAGATCGAGCGTCTGGTAGCGTCCGTGCAGCAACAACTCACTCAGGCCCCGGCCGACCGCGGGCGCCTGCATCAGCCCGTGACCGGAAAATCCCAAGGCGATGTGGAAATTCTCCAGCCCGCCGGTCCAGGGGCCCAGGATCGCGTTGTTGTCGAAGCAGTTCTGGTCGTAATGCCCGGCCCAGGCGCTGATCACCTTGAGCGCTTCGAAGGCGGCCACCCGGTCGGCGAGACCCGGCCAGATCGCCTCGTCGAAATTGGGGTAGTCGACCTCCCAATTGAACCCGGGCGGCTCATTGTACCGGGTGTTGCCGCTGATATATCCGGCCCCTTGCGGTCGGAAGCTGACATTGCGGCTGATATGTCGGGTCAGTGGCATCATCTCCAATTTCTCGCGGACCTCGAAATAGAAGGTCAGCCGGCGCATTGGATAGACTGGCACCTTCATGCCGAGTTTTTTGCACAGCTCAGGGCCCCAGCAATTCGCCGCGTTGACCACACTATCGGCGGCGAGCCGCTCGCCGGATTCGAGATGAAGGGCCGCGACTTGCCTGCCCGAAACCTCGAAGCCGACAACCCGATCCTTCAGATAACGGATCCCAAGGCTTGCGGCCTTGCGGCGAAACCCCATCAGCACGCTGTGCGGGTCCATGAAGCCGTCATCGGGCGAATAGGCGGCGATGTCGATGTCGTCGACCCGCATCGACGGGAACCGGTGCTTGACCCCCTTGCGGTCGAGCAGCTCGACGCGCGCATCGTGCGCGGTCTGGATGCGCCAATTGGCGATCAGCGCGTCGACGTCGTCCTTGCCGGAGCCGAGCCACAGATAGCCCATGCGGTGGAAATCGATCGGCGCGGGGTCGCCGTCGACTTCCTCGTTGTTGAAGGTCGATTTCGACGGCAACGTTCTGACCGACACGGATGTAAAGACGATCAAGGGCGGCGCCCTGATCATCCACGCCGGTCTGCTGAAGGGCCGCCTCGACCTCAATGCGACGTTACATACCCATACGGTAAGCGGCATGGGCGTCGCCGCGCACAAATTCGGCTTGGTGCCGATCAACCAGCATGCGCTGCGATTCTATGGAGAAATGAAATATCACGAATTCGAAGGCTTCGAATTCGATCACGATATGACGCCGAAACTCCTACGGGACCTCGGCGGCGGCTTCTATTCTTGCGCAATCACGGTGTCCTTGTCTGCGGCGAAAGCGTCGCCCAATGCGTCGGCAATCACCACTGGCTGGAAATGGCGTGTCAGGGCCAGATCGCGGCACTCGCAGCGGGGGAAGGCAATTATTCGATCCCGATCAAGGTGGCCTGCGAATATGCCCACAGCCAGTTTATGGATGCCGGCAATTTCCTGACGGGCGGGAAGGACTGGGCGGCCTGTCTGCGTCTCGCCGAGAGGCTCGACCCCTCCTACAAAGACTGACCATAAATCACCAGTTTCATCTACCGGTATCGAGTGGTCCGTTCGCAGCTGGGCGGTACACAGCCCTGGATTGGAACGATCAGCCGACGGTGGCGCGGAAGATGCGCATGTAGTTGCCGCCGGCAATCTTTCCCGCCTCCGCTTGGGTGAAGCCGCCGCGCAGCATCGCCGCAACGAGGTGCACCCATCGTGTGTAGTCCCGCAGGCTTCCGGGCGTGACGTGCTGGTCGGTGCCGATGCTGACATGATCGACGCCGACGATCTCGGCCATCTCTTTCAGGCCGTCGACGTATTTGTCGAGGCTCGAGAAGAAGTGCCAGATGCCGATCGAACCGCCGGTCTCGGCGATCGCTCGCGCATGATCGGGCGTCACCTGCCGTGCTTCCAGTGGCGTCGGCCCCATCGCCCGCGATCCCGAAACGGCGGTATGCGACAGGAGCAGCGGCTTTGTCGCGATCTTGACCGCCTGCTTCGCCATGTCCGCGCTCGCGTGCGCGATGTCGCAGACAAAACCGATGCGGTGACAGGCGCGGATCACCTCGCCGCCGAATGCGGTGAGACCTTGATGGGTGATGGCGCCAGTCTGGAAATCGCCGATATCGTTGGGTGTGTAGTGCACAAGCTGCAGGTGCCGGATGCCTCGCTGATGCGCTTCCTCCAGCCGTTCAAGCTTCCCGTCCAGGAAGTCCAACCCTTCGACATCGGCAACAATCGCCGGCTGCCCCGCTTTATGAGCCGCCTCGAGATCGGCCGCCGAAAGGGCGCGGCGCAGGCCGTGGTTCAGAACCATCTCGTCCATCCAGGCGAGGCGCTCCTGATGATGCTGGTAGAGCTGGCCCGGCAGAGGCATGCGCACCGCGGCGAGAGCGCCTTCCGCGTTCCGCGCGAGGATCGGGCCGTCCGGCACGTCTGCGAGGCATGCGACCGCTAGCGATCCCGCCTGCATGGCGTTCGCGAGATCGTCGTTTGGCGGCGCTTTCGAGGTGATCCCGGTCTTGCCGCCATGGCTGTGGACGTCGACGGAGATGGACCGGCGCAGGACCAGGAGGGCGGCGGACGCGGCCTCGGCCGTTTTGGCCGCGTCGGTCGAACCGGGCGGGCCGACCTCGCCGGCCAGCATCGCCCCAAGCGGGGCAAGCGCCGCGCCCCACAGCCAGGGGCCGTGCGCGAGGGCGTGGCCGTGATCGAGGCCGCAGCAATCCATGCCAGTCCTCCCGAAAATGCGCCGGCGAGCGCTCTGCCTAAAATACACCAAACGGCCGGCGCCGGGTCGACATGCTGGCCGGTCATTGCCGGATCTACCCGAGCAGGAGCGGCAACGGCCAGACATTACAACTTCTGTCGCGAGCTGCGGATGGCGCGCCACACCCGCTCGGGCGTCGCCGGCAGCTCGATATGCTCGATGCCGAACTCAGCCAGCGCGTCGACGATCGCATTGGTCACCGCCGCCAGCCCCGGCGTGATGCCACCCTCGCTGCCGCCGCGCATGCCGAGCGGGTTGGTCGTCGACGGCACCTCGCTGATTTCGGTCTGGAACAGCGGCAGGCTGTCGGCCCGCGGCATCGCGTAATCCATCAGCGACCCGGACAGGAGCTGGGCAGATTCAGCGTCATAAAAGCATTGTTCCCATAACGCCTGACCGATGCCCTGCGCGATGCCGCCGTGGCTCTGGCCATGGATCAGCATCGGGTTGACCGCACGGCCACAATCGTCGATCGAGGTATAACTTGCGATCTCGACCGCGCCGGTGTCCGGATCGACCTCTACTTCGCACACCGCGCAGGTGTAGGCGAAGGACGGCAGGTTCATGACCTGATCGGAAATCCCCATCAGGGGTCCACGCAGCTCGGGCGGAAGGTCGTTTCCGAGCGCAGCGGCGGCGGCTTCGAACAGACCGATCGAGCGGTCGGTACCCTTCACCAGAAACCGCTGCCGCGCGAAGTCCAAATCCGCTTCCGCAACCTCGAGCACCGCGGCGGCGATTTGGCGCCCTTTCTCGACAATCTGATCCGCCGCTCGCGCGATAACCCAGGCCCCGAGCCGCATCGAGCGCGCCGAGGCCGAGCCGCCCCCGGCCTGCACGCGGTCGGTATCGAAGGTGACAAGCCTAACCTGCTCGGGCTCGACCCCGAGCCATTCGCTGACGATCTGGGCAAAGCTGGTTTCGTGACCCTGCCCGGCGGACATCGTGCCGAGCACCAGCTCGACCTCGCCTGCCGGGCCGCCAAGGGGATTTATCGTCATCTCCGCGCGCTCGCGCGGACCGCCTGTGTTCAGCTCGATGGAAGCGGCGATGCCAATGCCGCGACAGCGGCCGTGCCGTCGGGCTTCGGTCCGGCGACCGGCGAATCCAGCCCAATCACTGAGTTCGGCGGCACGGCGCAGTGACGCCGGGTAGTCGCCGCTGTCGTACACCAGACCCAACGGATTGCGATAAGGCATCGCCTCGGGCGGCACCAGGTTGCGCCGGCGCAATTCGAGCCGGTCGTAGCCATGCCGGCGGCAGGCGATGTCGATCAGCCGTTCGAGCACGAACATGACCTCCGGCCGCCCGGCGCTGCGATAGGCCGAAGTCGGGGCGGTGTTGGTGACGACACCGACGCCGCGCATGTGCGAGGCCGGGATACGATAGACGCTCGACGACACCGCGATGCCTTTGGCCAGTGGCACAAAGGAAATCGCACTGGCCCCAAGATTGCTGGTGTTGACTCCGCGCAGGGCCAGGAAGTTGCCGTCCCGGTCCAGCGCGAGCTCGGCTTCCGACACCAGGTCGCGGCCGTGAAAGTCGGTCAGAAAGGCCTCGCGGCGCTCGCACACCCACTTCACCGGCCGCCCGATTCGTTGCGCCGCCCAGGCGACCAACACAAACTCCGGGCAAGTGTTGTTGCGGATCCCGAAATTCCCGCCGACATCGCCCGAGACCACCCGAACCGCGTCTTTCGCCACGGCGAGTGCTCCGGCGATGTCGTCGCGGTGCCGGGTCACGCCGCCGCCGGCACTGGTGTACACGGTGAATTGCGCCCTCGCCTCATCGTAAGCACCGACAGCTGCACGCAACTCCATCGGCACGCCCGTGACGCGGTTGACCGTGGTGTCCAGCCGCACGACATGCGCCGCACGCGCGAAAGCCGCCTCGGTGGCCTCCCGGTCGCCCGCCTCGGAGTCGATGCACAGATTCGAGCCGTGCTGCTCCCAAACAGGCGGCGCGCCAGGCAACAGCGCATCCCGCGACCGGGTGACAGAGGCGAGCGGCTCGTACGATACCTCGACGCGCTCGGCCGCATCCATCGCTCGCGATAGCGTTTCGGCGACAACGAAGGCCACCGGTTCTCCGACGTAGCGCACGGCATCGACAGCGAGAACCGGGTGCGGCGCGATAAAGAAAGGCGAACCGTCGCGGCTCTTCAGCGGCACTTCATGCGGGTTGCTCGGAACCGGGCTGTGCGGGATCGGGCGCAGGCCGTCGGCTGCCGCATCGCCGCCGGTGAGCACCGCGAGCACGCCGGGGCCGGCGCACGCGTCCGCCGCATCGATTTTGACGATCCGTGCATGCGCGTGCGGTGAGCGCACGAGGCACGCGTAGGCTTGGCCGGGCAGGCTGAAATCGGCAGCGTATCGCCCCGCCCCGATGAGAAATCGCGAATCCTCGCGGCGCAGCACCGATTTCCCGATGCCCTGCCTCGCAAGCTTCTCACGGGATTTCAGGAACGACACCGGCCCTCGCGTCTTCGTACCGCTGCAGTTCACTGGTGCCGGTCGCGATCAGCTGCCGCTTCCGCCGCTCCGCGGGGGAATTGGAAGATATTTGCCGGTTCCTCGCGGAAATCGCGTTCGCGCCGGAGCCGCCCGGTCATCGCTGTAACATAGGGAGAAGCGGCGCAGATCATCGCGATCTGGTCGTCGTTCAGCGACAGCCCGGCGCGGCGGCATGCCGCCATGACCATGTCGCGGGTGCCGGGGTCGCTGACCGGTTCCGGCGGGGGCAGCGGCGGCAGCGCGGTGGAATAGGCTGCACCCGGATCGAGCACCGGCCGGCGCTGACGCCAGCCGGTCGCCTTCTCGTAGGCGTGCGCGGCCCGCAACACCGTCGCTTCATCGAACGGGCGGCCGACGATCTGCAGCGACAGCGGCAAGCCCGCCGCGGTGAAGCCCATGCGCTGCGCCAGCGCCGGGCCGCCGGTGACATTGAACGGCGTCGTCAGCGAGGCATGCTGCCAGAAGCGGATCGTGCGCCAGGCGTCGAGCCGCGGCGCCGGGCCTGCGGCCGCCGGGGTCAGCAGCAAATCGTATTTCGCGTAGACCGGCGCCATCTCGGCCAGCATGACCCGCCGCTCGCGCTGCGCCTGCACGTAATCGGAGCTGCTGTAGAGGATCGCCGGCAAGGCACGGCCGAGGAAATCGGCGCCGAATTCGCTTGTCCGGGTGCGCAGTTCCTCCTCATGGATCGCGTATTGCTCGCTCTCGGCAATGGTGATCTTGACCGCGTAGTAATCGGCCGCCGGCCGAATGCGGGCCTCCTCCACTGTCGCCCCGAGCGAGCGAAACACGGCATAGGCCTCGTCGAGCGCCGCGTGCACCTCGGGCGCCACCGTGAGGTCCTCCTCGTAGAGATGACGCAGGATGCCGATCCGCAATCCCCTGATATCGCCGGTCAAGGCGGCGCGGTAATCGGGGATCGCACGGTTGGCGCTCGCCGGGTCCTTCGGGTCGTGGCCGGCGAGCGCCTGCAGCATGATCGCGCAATCCTCCACCGACCAGGTCATCGGGCCGGCATGGTCGAAGGTGAAGGAATTGGCGTAGACGCCAGCCCGGCTGACGAGGCCGTAGGTCGGCTTCAGTCCGACGATGCCGCACAGCGCCGCGGGCCCGCGGATCGACCCGCCGGTGTCGGAGCCCATCGCGCCGGGCACAAAGCCTGCGGCGACTACGCCGACGTTGATCGCCTCGAAAATCTCGGCGTCGGTCGCGCCGGCGTCGATGGCGGGGACGACGTGAATCAAACAGCGGGGTGACATGTAC
>CAYMRQ010000054.1:0-10160 GCA_964392845.1 uncultured Rhizobium sp. | reverse complement strand
GCGATCGCCGCGCCGGCACCGCTCGACGAGCCGCCGGTGAAATGCTCGCGGTTCCACGGATTGCGCGCCGGCGGCCAGGCGAGGTCGAACGACGGGCCGCCGTGCGCGAACTCGTGGGTTGCCAGCTTGCCGAGCAGGACCCCACCGGCCTGATACAGCCGGGTGACCGTCGTCGCGTCTTCGGTCGGGACATAATCCGCGCAAATCCGCGAGTGGCTGGTGGTGCGGATGCCGGCGGTGCAATAGATGTCCTTCAGCCCGAACGGGACGCCGTGCAGCGGGCCGCGATAATTGCCCGCCATGATCTCGCGCTCGGCGGCGCGCGCCTGCTCCCGTGCCCTTTCGGGCGTCGGCAGCAGAAAGGCATTGATCTGCGGGTCGAGCGCCTCGATCCGCGCCAGCAGCGCGTCAGCTAGCTCCACCGGTGAGAGCTGACGCTTCTCGATCAGGCGCGCTGCTTCCGCGATCGTCAGCCAATGCAATTCCGTCGCTACGGAGGTCAAATCGTCGGGCATGCTTTTCGCTTCCATATTAAGAGAATGCGCGCGATTCAGGCGATACGCCCATCCCGCCGCATGGCGCGTTGCAACCAGGCCAATATGGCGGGACGCGGGACGAAATGCCAAGACATGCGGGACGGCGATAAACGCCCCGGAGACCGCGATGATCGACCTCTATGCGATAGGCAGCCCCTATGTGGTCAAGATCTACATAGCCCTCGAGGAGATGGGCTTGCCCTACACCGTGCATCCCGTCGACGTTTTCGGCGAGGCACAGTTTTCGCCGAAATTCTTGAGGCTCAATCCGAATGCCAAGGTGCCGGTGATCGTCGACCGCGAAGCCGCCGGCCGCCAGCCTTACACGGTGTTCGAATCGGGCGCCATCCTGGTCTACCTGGCGGACAAGACCGGGCAGTTTCTCGCGAAGTACGGCGCGGCACGCTACGACGCGCTGCAGTGGATGATGGTGCAGATGACCACCATCGGCCCGATGTTCGGGCAATACGTCCATTTCAGGCGGTTCGCACCGAAAGGGAACGACTATTCGCTCGACCGCTACCGAACCCAGGTCCGGCGCGTCCTGGCGGTGCTGGAAGGCCGGCTCGCCGCGGTCCCGTTTCTCGGCGGACCAAGCTATTCGATTGCCGATATCGCGACCTTCCCCTGGGCCCGCAACGTCGGAACCTTTCTCGGCAAGGCGGCGGAGGGCGACTATCCCCAGCTGATGGCCCGGGTTGCCGGCATCGCGGCACGACCCACGGTCGTTCGCGCGCTCGCCGCGGTCGACGACGTGCGGACCAAGACCACGCAATTCGACCAAGCGAATGCCGAGGCGATGGACCGGCTGTTCGGCCGCGGGAAACACAACGCGGCCGCCTGAAGCGGATCCCGGCGTTGGCCGCGCATAAGTACGCTCGGCTACCGGGATGTCGCCGTGTTGGATGGCGGCATCATCGCCTGGGGGGCGACCGATTTCGCATCGCGTTCTCGCGGTTGTTACCGGCATATGGGCGCCTCGACGAGACGAGGGAAACCGTCGCCCAGATGAGCACCATCACCTCGATTGTAGTACCGAACCCCAGCCAACTGCGGCAGGCCGATCACGCAAAGACCACTGGCCGGCGTCGGGGCAGGCGCCAGAATAGCCAACCCGCGATCCCGATATTCAGCAGGTTCCACGCGAAGCCGTTGAGGAAGGCCGCGCGGTAGGAGAGGGTCACGTCGAAGATCGCGCCGGACATCCAGCCGCCGATCGCCATTCCCGCCAGCGTTGCGGAGAGCACAAGGCCGACACGGGTCCCGGCCTGCGAGGGCGGGTAGTATTCGCGGACAATCAGGGTATAGGTCAGCACAATCCCACCCTGTACGAGGCCGAACAGCGCCGTGACGACGTAAAGCGACATCAGCCCATTCGACCAGAAATAAAGGAGGAGCGCCGCGGCTTGCAGCGAGGAGCTGAGCAGGAGCGCTGGCAACGGGCCGATCCGGTCGGCGATCCAACCGAACGAGAGCCGGCTGATGATCCCCGCGCCAAGCATCAGCGACAGCATCTGCGCACCGGTCGAGCCACCGTAGCCGAGGTCGACGCAGTAGGCGACGATGTGGACCTGGGGCATCGCCATTGCGGCGCAGCAGGACACCCCGGCCAGCATCAGCAGCACCTGCAAACGGTTCGGCGTGATCCCGGCGGGCAGGGTCGGGGCTTCGGTCGGCGGCGACCGCCATCGAACCTCGCGGGCTCCGGGCGCCCGCCGCCGCAGCGCCAGGAGAAGCGGCAGCATTGCGACGACACAGAAGATGCCGATGACGAGATAAGTCGGCCGCCATCCAGCGGATTCGGCGAGAGGCTGGATGATCAGCGGCCAGGTTGCGCCAGCGAGATAGCTGCCGCTGGAGCAGATCGCGACGGCGATGCCGCGCCGCCGCTCAAACCACAGGGAAATATCGGCGATCACCGGGCCGAAACTGGCGGAGCCCCCGATGCCGATCAAGAGGCCATGCGCGAGCGTAAACTGCCAGATTTCCGCTGCTTGGCTCGCGGCGGCGAAGCCGAGCCCCAACATGGTCGCCCCGACCGCGACCGGCGCGGCGATGCCGAACCTGTCGGCAAGCCAGCCCATGGTCGGTCCGCCGAGCACGAATCCCAGCATGACGGCGGTATAGGGCAGCGAGGCCATAGCTCGATCGACTCCAAACTCCGCTTGGACGGCTGGTAGCACGACGGCAATCGACCACATGGCGACGCCGCCGATCGTGCTCAGCAGAACGGACGCGAGCAAGCGAACCCACGCATAGGTGCTCTCGACGTCGATCACCGTGCCGGTACCGGCCGATTTCAGGGTCGATGTGTTCACGAAGAGGGCTCCCAAACCTGGTTTGCGCGCTGACCCTCTCCGGCTGATTGTCGGCCGTACTGGCTGCGGCATTGCGCGCGGCGATCGTGACGTCGTCGAGTGTCAGGCGAGCAGCGGCGAGCAACGTGCCCAATTGGTCAATGCCGGTCGCGGGTGCGGCGCGCGGTATCGCCGACATCGAATATTCGGTGAAGAACATCGCGCCGCCGAAATGCATGGTACTCTCCGTGCGCTTTTTTTCTGGCTGGGGGTCGAGGGTAGCCAGCCATCAATTACCGATCCCACGATACACAGTATGAGGTGAACAGCGTCCTCGTTTGGCTCAACCATCTGGGGAGAGGCTGAAATGGCGATCGAAGAGCGTGCAGAGGGCATCGCGCCCCAGGCGAGCGGACCGCGCAAAATCATCCATATCGACATGGATGCGTTCTACGCATCGGTTGAACAGCGAGACAATCCGGAGCTACGTGGGAAGCCGGTCGCGGTCGGCGGATCGCAGGCACGCGGGGTCGTCGCGGCAGCGAGCTACGAAGCCCGAAAGTTCGGCGTGCATTCGGCGATGCCGTCGGTCACGGCCAAGCGAAAATGCCCAGATTTGATCTTCGTAGCGCCGCGGTTCGACGCCTACAAAGCGGTCTCTCTCCAGATCAGGAAGATCTTCGCCGAATACACTCCCATCATCGAGCCGTTGTCGCTCGATGAGGCGTATCTCGATGTCACCGAAAATCTCAAAAGAATCAAATCGGCGACACCGCTCGCGGAGGAGATCCGCGCACGGATCCGCGCCGAAACCGAGCTTACAGCTTCGGCCGGCGTGTCCTACAACAAGTTCCTCGCCAAGCTCGCCTCGGATCACCGCAAGCCGGACGGGCTCTTCGTCATCACGCCGGAAATGGGGCCGGAATTCGTCGAGACCCTGCCGGTCAGGAAATTTCACGGTGTCGGGCCTGCGACGGCCAAGAAGATGGAACGGCTCGGGATTGCAACCGGGCTGGACCTCAGGGCGCCGACCTTGGCCTTCCTGCAGCAACACTTCGGGAAAGCGGGCTCCTATTATTATTGGGCCGCGCGCGGCGTCGACGAGCGCCCCGTCCGCGCCGATCGGATACGGAAATCGGTCGGCGCCGAGAACACGTTTCCCGCTGATCTCTTCACCCACGAAGCCGCGCGTGATGCACTCCGCGAGACTGTCGAAAAGGTCTGGGGGTACTGCGAGCGCACCGGTATTCGTGGGCGCACCGTCACACTCAAGGTCAAGTTCGCCAACTTCCAGCTGATCACGCGAAGCCGCACCGGTCAGATGCAGATCGGGACCCGAGATGAGCTCGAACAGCTCGGCAACGAACTGCTGGAACCGCTCTTCCCTGTCACGAAAGGCATTCGGCTCCTTGGTATCTCATTGTCTTCACTTGCGGCGGCGGAGGCTGAGCTTGATCGCGAATTCAGCTTATCCGTTTAGGCTCACGGTTGGCATCGTTCCTCTTCGAGAAGTGCCGTTATCAGCGCTTCGCGCACGCCGCGGCAACGAGATCAGGACCGAATGACGATCGCAACGTTCAACGCGAACGGCGTCAACGCTCGCTTGCCGGTGCCGCTGCGCTGGCTTGGCGACGCCGAACCGGACGTTGTCCGGCTGCAGGCCGGCAGGCATTAATCAATTACAATAGGGAGTACCGGCGAGCGGGGCTCAGCGATGACGTGGCGGATTGGCGTCGATTCCGGAGGCACCTTCACCGATATCTGCCTGTTCGACGAGAGCAGCGGCCGGATTGCGGTTTGGAAGGTGGCATCGACCCCGGCGGATCCTTCGCAAGCGGTTGTCCAGGGGGTCGGCGAAGCGCTCTCCCGCAGCGCGGTCGAGGCCGGCGACGTGTCCTATTTCGGTCACGGCACGACGGTGGCGACCAACGCCCTGATCCAGCATCGCGGGGCAAAGACCGGGCTGATCACCAGCGACGGCTTTCGCGACCTGCTCGAAATCGGCCGGCAAAAAAGACCCGACCTGTACGATCTGCAGGCCGACAAGCCGCCCGTGCTGGTCGAACGCGCACTGCGTCTGGAGGTCCCCGAAAGATTGCGGCACGACGGGCGCGCCCTGACCGCGCTCGACGAAACTGCGGTGCGTCGGGCGATCCGCCTCCTGCGCAATGCCGGCGTCGAGGCGGTCGCAATCTGCTTTCTCTACAGCTTCCTCGACCCCGCGCATGAGAAGGCGGCGCGCCGCCTCGTTGCGGAGGAATTCCCCGAAGCCTTCGTCTGTGCCTCGCACGAGGTGGCGCCCGAGTTTCGCGAATACGAGCGGCTGTCGACGACCGTCGTCAACGCCTTTCTCGGGCCGGTCATGGTGTTCTATATCCGCGGGGTCGCGGAGCGGCTGCGCGCACTCGGCATCACCGCAACGCCCTATCTGACGCAATCCAACGGCGGCGTTATCGGGTTCGACGCGGCAGCCCGGCTGCCGGTGCGGACCGTGCTGTCCGGGCCCAGCACCGGCGTCGTCGGCGCCCAGGTGACGGCGCGCCTTGCCGGGGCGAGGGACATCATCACCTTCGACATGGGCGGCACGTCGACTGATGTCGCGCTGCTGCAAGGCGGCGATGCCAAGCTTGCGCGCAACGCGGTCGTGCATGGCTATCCGATCAAGGCGCCGCTGCTCGACATCCATACCGTCGGCGCCGGCGGCGGCTCGATCGCGTTTGTCGATTCCGGCGGGCTGCTCAAGATCGGGCCACGCAGCGCCGGCGCCGATCCAGGCCCGGCCTGCTATGGACGGGGCAATAACGAGGCGACCGTCACCGACGCCAATGTGATGTTGCAGACGCTGAACCCGACGCATCTCCTTGGCGGCCGCATGCCGGTACGCCAGGATCTCGCGCACGCGGCGATCGGCCGCCTTGCCGCCGCGCTCGGCACGGACGTGCTGGCTACTGCCGACGGCATCATTTCCGTGGTAACCGCCAATATGACCCGGGCGATCCGGGTGATCAGCGTGCAACGCGGCCACAACCCGTGCGACTACACCTTGGTTGCCTTCGGCGGAGCCGGACCGCTGCACGCCGCGCGGCTTGCTGCCGAGCTCGAGATCGGGCGGGTACTGGTGCCGCGCAACCCCGGCATCCTGTGCGCGATGGGCCTGCTGCTGGCCGATCTGCGCACCGATTTTGCGACAACCCGGCTCTTGGCGCTGTCGGCCGCGGCGATCGACGAGACCGAGGCAATTGTCGACGGCCTGCGCCGCAGCTGCAAGGCTTGGTTTGCCGAAGCGGGCATCGCCGCCGATGCCAGGCGGATCGCCCTCTCGGTCGACATGCGCTATGCCGGGCAGAATTACGAGATTTCCGTGCCGTTGCCGGCCGGCCCGGTGACGCCGGCGACGATCGACGGGCTCGCCGCCGGCTTTGCCGTCGCCCACCAGCTGCTGTACGGCTTTGTCGCGGAGGACGAGCCGGTGCAGCTGGTCACCTTCCGCGCCGAAGCCACCGGGATCGTGCGCAAGGCCGACCTGCACCCGGCCATCGATGGCGGCCCCGACCCGAGAGGCGCCGAAATCGGCCGCCGCGATGTGTGGCTGCGCGAACTCGGCGCCTTCGTACCCTGCCCCATCTACGAGCGCGACCAACTCGCCGCCGGCAATCGCATCCCTGGGCCCGCGATCGTCGAGCAGATGGATGCGACGACCTTGATCCCGCCGCGAGCTACTGCCACCGTCGACCGGTATCTCAACCTGATCCTGGATCTCCCATGAACGCCGCCGTGGCAACTCGTTCGGCTAACACGATCGACCCGATCACCGTCGAGGTGATCGGCAGCGCACTGTCGTCGATCGTCGAGGAGATGGGCGAGGCGCTGGTTCGTGCCAGCTATTCGACAAACATCAAGGAGCGCCGCGATTGCTCGACCGCGCTGTTTGACCGGCGCGGGACGACCCTGTGCCAGGCCGAGCACATCCCGATGCATCTCGGCAGCTTCATCGGCATCATCCCCGAGATCCTGAGGCGGCACCCGGCCGAGATGATGCAGCCGGGCGATGTGTTCATCGGCAACGACGCCTATGCCGGCGCCGGGACCCATCTGCCCGACATCGTTCTCGGCGAACCGATCTTTATCGACGGGAGCATCGTCGCCTGGGCGGTCAACACCGCCCATCATGCCGATTTCGCCGACCGCGGCCACGCCCATATCTATCAGGAAGGGCTCCGCATCCCGCCGATTCGCCTCTATCGCGGCGGCGAGTTGCAGGGGGACGTGCAGGAGCTGATTCTGCTCAATTGCCAGGTCCCGCGCGAGCGCCTCTCGGATCTGCGCGCCCAAATGGCGGCGAACCGGCTCGGCGTGCAGCGCATGCAGGCGCTGTGCGGCAGATACGGCACTGCTACGGTCCTGGCCGTCGGCGACGCCTTGCAGGATTATGCCGAACGCAAGATGCGCGCCGGCATCGCGGCGCTGCCCGACGGCGTCTATCGCTTCGCCGACACCTATGACAATCCCGAACTCGGCCGCACGCTCGACGTCTCGGTCGCGATCACCATTGCCGGCGACGAGATGCGGCTGCATTTCGAGAGTCCGCCGCAGGTGCGGGCCGGCATCAACATGATCTATACCGCGCTGCTGTCGAGCGTCTATTACGCGGTGAAGGCGGTGGTCGACCCGACGATCCCGCCCAATTCCGGTCTCGCTCGGCCGATCACGGTGACCGCACCGCCCGGCACGGTCATGAACGCGACGCACCCGGCCGCGGTCAACGGCCGCACCAGTACCTGTCAGCGCGCCGCCGATCTGGTGCTTGGGGCATTGGCGCAGGCGGCGCCGGAGCGGGTCATCGCCGCCGGCAACGGTTCCTGCGCGACCGCAAGCTTCAGCGGCGCCGATCCGATCGATGGCCACCTCTGGGTCTATCTCGAAACGATCGGCGGCGGCTCGGGCGCCCGTGCCGGCAAGGACGGCCTCGACGGGGTCCATGTCCACATGACCAACACCTCGAACCTGCCGGTCGAGGCGCTCGAGATCGAATATCCGCTTACCGTCCTGCGTTACGAGCTGGTCGACGGTTCGGGCGGCGCCGGCCGGTTCCGCGGCGGCATGGGGCTGCGGCGAGTATACCGCGCCGAGGCGGAGTGCCATCTGCGGCTCGACGGCTCGCGCCTGTTGACGCCGCCGTGGGGTCTTGCCGGCGGCCAACCCGGCGGCTGCGGCGCCTTCCGGCTTGGGGATGGTGTCGAGCCCTTCGTCAACGGGCAGGGCAAGCTGAGCGCCGGACAAACGGTGGAAATTGTTACCCCCGGCGCCGGGGGATACGGTGCGCCCGCCGACCGAGATCGCCTCGCCGTCGAGCGTGATCGCGCCGATCAGCGCCGCTAACTCTTCGCCGCCAGCAAAGCTGCAAATCAGTAATAGTGCGCGCCGCCATTGACGTGGATGGTCTGGCCGGTGATGAAGCCGCCATCCTCGCTGACCAGGAAGAGGCAGGTCGCGGCGATCTCGTCGACCTTGCCTTGCCGGCCGAGCGGGACGCCGGCGGCATTCGGCAGGCGACCATGATACCACTCAGGATTGTCGCGCCGCGTATCGATACTACCCGGCGACACGACATTGACCCGGATATTGTGCGGCGCGAATTCGGAGGCGAGCCCGCGCGCCATGCCGATCAGCCCCATCTTCGCCGCAGATAAATGAGTGCGGCCGCTGCCGCTGGCGGAAATCGAACCGTCGCCGACGAAGAACAGAATGCGCCCGTAGCGGTTCTCGACCATCGGCTCGATCAGCGCGCGCGTCAGGTAGAGCGCGCCGTCGAGAACCACGCTTCGGATCAACTCCCAATCCGCGTCGGTCGTTTCGGTGAACGGCTTGTGCGGCCGGATCGCGGCATTGTTGATGAGGATGTCGACCCGGCCGAACTCGGACAGCGCCTTGGCGGCCAGCGCATGGATTTCGGACTTTTTGCCGACGTCGGCGAGAATGGGGACGGCCTTCACCCCGAGATCCCGGGCCTCGCGCGCGACCGCCTCAGCCTCCTCTTGATTGGACCGCGCGTTGACCACGACATGCGCGCCCTCGCCGGCCAGCTTCAGCACCGTCGCACGGCCGATATTGCGCCCCGATCCGGTGACCAGCGCGACCTTCCCTTCGAGCTTGCCCATGCCCCATCTCCCCGGCGATGTTCGAACCGGAACCCGCATCTCGGCGCGCCTGTGGCGCACAGTGTTTCAGAACCGCGCGCCGGCCGCTACCCTTTGGCGCGAACGAGGGTGCGGAGGCTGGGATGGTGGTGCCGCTGATCGGCTATGTCGACCGCTTCTCGGGCCGCCCCGGCGAGCGCATCGCCATCAAGGTTTCCAGCCAGTTCGACGCTCCCTACCGGGCGGACATGGTGCGGATCGTTCATGCCGATGCCAACCCGGCCGGGCCCGGCGTCAAATTGGAGGAAGTGGCCGCTGCGTTCGCCGGCGAGTACCCCTCCCGCTCCCAGCCGACGCATTCGGGTTCCTTGGGCATCGTGACCGCCGGCGCGCCGATCGCGCTGCCTGATCCGTGCACCATTGTGGTTCGGGTGCAGCCCTGGCTGCTCGACGGGCGGCCGCAGGCCGTGCTCGCGGTCGAGGACGGGCTGACGCTGTTCGTTGCAGCCGAGGGGGCGCTGCTGGAGGCGGGTGGCGGCCGCGTGCAGATACCGGCGCCGATGCTGGAGCGGCGCTGGTACGAGTTGCGGGTGGTCGCCGCGGACGGCCGGTTGCGCCTCCGCCAGACCGCCTTGCAGCGCAGCTGGGGCGTCACCGACTCCGGCGCGGCCGAGATGCCGGGCACCGCGGGCGTGCTCAAGCGGCTGGCGTTGGGCGCCGGCTTCACCGCCGCTCCGGGGCCGCACGACGATCCGTATTGCGCCTTCTTCAACGGCCGCATCGAGGATCCAGCCATTATCCTGGGGGCGGCGGACGGGGACGCGCCGATCGAGCCCGAGCGGTCGGAGTGCCTCGCCTGGTGGGATTTCAGCGCCGGGATCACGACCGACCGCATCCTCGACCGCGAGCACGCTCTCAACGGCTCGTTGCGCAACCTGCCGACCCGGGCAGTGCGCGGCTCGCGCTGGACCGGCGAAGAGACCAACTGGCGGCACGCGCCGCGGCAGTATGCGGCGATCCATTTCCACGACGATGATCTCTACGATTGCGGCTGGGAAACCGGCTTCGCGGTCGAGATTCCCGACGGCATGGCAAGCGGCATCTACGGTATCCGCCTGCGCTGCGGCAACACCGAGGACATCGTGCCGTTCTACGTGCTGCCGCCTTCCGGCACAACGACCGCACCGATC
>CAYMRQ010000053.1:19129-23554 GCA_964392845.1 uncultured Rhizobium sp. | reverse complement strand
CCGCCCCCATCAGCCGCGAATAGCCGGCGACATCGGCGGCCAGGATCGCGGCGAGGCGGCGGGTCGCGGTCATGTTGCCCCGCCCATCGCGAGGCGCAGGCCCGCCAGATACAGCTCGCGTTGTTCCGGATCGCGCCAATGCGTAGCGCTCGGCAACACGACAGGCGTGATGACGCGCAGCCGCTGCACGATCCCGCGCGCCTCGTCGAGCCGTCCCATATGCCCGCAGCAGGACGCGAGAAAGCGGTAATTCGGAACCCAGCTCGGCGACTCTTGCAGCGAGCGCAGCAGCATCGCCCTGGCCTCGTCAAACCGCCGGGCGAAAAAGTGGCCGACGCCAATTCCCAGGAAACATCCTGCCGGGTCGCGGGGGCTGAGGCGCAACGAGGTCGCGAAATGGTCGATCGCCAGATCGGGTTGCCCGAGCCACAACCTGAGCCAGCCGCTGCGGCGCCAACCGTCGGCGAAGCTCGGGTTCAGCTCCAGAGCCCGGTCGATCAGGGCGATCGCGGCATCGATGTCCTCCCCGAAGTAACCGAACACGTAGGCGGCGTGGCTCAGGACGCCGGGGTCGTCGCTAGCCACCCGAAGCGCTTGCCGGGCAAGATCGACGCCCTCGCGGCGGTTCGTCTCCGGATCTTCGGTCCAACCGCTGACGTCGCGCATCATATGGCAATTCGCCGCCAGGGCGAGCGCTGGGCCGTAACCCGGATCGCGCCTTATCGCCCGGCCAAGCAGTTCCAGCGCCCGTTCGATCACCTCCTTGTCCCCCTGGTGGTGCGAGAGGGCGCGCAGGTAGAGATCGTACGCGGTTAGGTCACTGGTCGGCCGATCGGCCGAGCGGCGGATCTCGGCGGCTCGCACCGTCGGCTCGATAACCCCGGCGACGCTGTGGGCGACCTTGTCCTGCAGCTCGAAAACGTCTTCGAGCGAGCCGTCGAACCGATCGGCCCACAGATGCGCTCCGGTTTCCGCCTCGATCAATTGCGCGGTGATGCGCACTCTGCCGGCGCCCTTGCGCACGCTGCCTTCGAGCACGTAGCGCACGCCCAACTCCCGGCCGACATTCTTCACATCGACGCTCTGGCCCTTGTAGGTGAAGCTCGAATTGCGGGCGATCACGAACAGCCAGCGGATGTGCGACAGCGCGGTGATGATTTCTTCGACCATGCCGTCGGCAAAATATTCCTGCTCGGGGTCGCCGCTCATGTTCTGGAACGGCAGCACCGCGATCGACGGCTTGTCCGGGAGCGGCAGGGCGGCGGGTTCGGACATATTCTTCTCCTCCGCCAACACCCGGAAGACGTGGATCGGCTGGGCGATGTTCTTCAATGCCTGATCGCCGAGATCCACGACCGGGAAATCGAGCTTGCCGCGAGTGTGGGTGAGGACCGTGCGCGAGATGCAGATGCCGCCCGGTTCGGCCACCGCTTCGAGCCGGGCCGCGATGTTGACGCCGTCGCCGAAGCTGTCGTCGCCGTCGATGATCACGTCGCCGAGATTAACGCCGATCCGCCATTCGATGCGGCTGTCGGTCGGCTCGGCGCGCTCCGCTATCGCCGCCCGCCATTCAATCGCACACCGCATCGCGTCGACGACGCTGGCGAACTCGACCAGCATGCCGTCGCCGGTAGTCTTGACGATGCGGCCATGGTGCGCGGCGATCGCCGGATCGATCAGCCCGGCGCGCAGCGTCTTCAGCCGCGCGAGCGTCCCTTCCTCATCCAGGCCCATCAGCCGCGAATAGCCGGCGACATCGGCGGCCAGTATCGCGGCGAGCTTGCGCTGAACTTGGGTCGGATCGGCCATGCGGCTTCCTGTTTGCGCCAGTATAGCCGCGCGCGCCGGTTTCGTAACCGATGCCGGGGAAATCGTGCAAAATGCGATTGTCGCAGCCGGCGCGGCCATCAGCGGGGAGAGACCGTCATGATCATCGACACGCACGCCCATGTCGTGCCGGGCACCCTCATCGACGCGCTGCGCAGCGAAAGGCGGCTCTTCCCGTCGGTCAGGCTCAACACCGAGGGCGCCGCGCCGCGCATGGCGTTTGCCGGTGGGGCGCCGGGACGGCCGATCCAGCCGCGCCTCTCCGACCTCGCGCAGCGCCGCGACTGGCTGAAAGAGGCGCGTGTCGACCATCAACTGGTCGGCGGTTGGACCGATGTTTACGGCTACGAGCTGGCGGGTGACGAGGGCGCCGATTGGGCGCGCTTCTACAACGAGCACATGGCCAAGGACGCCGCCGGTTTGCCGGCGCTGAGCGCACTCGCCACGGTGCCGTTGCAGGATGGCGCGCTGGCCGCCAGGGTGCTCGATGAGGCGCTCGATGCCGGCTTCAAGGGGGCGATGATCGCGACCCAGCCCAAGGGGATCGGCGGCAACCTCGACGATCCGAGCCTCGACCCGTTCTGGGAGGTGGCGTCGGCCCGGCAGGCGGCGATCTTTCTCCACCCGCACTACATGTGCAGCGACGACCGGCTAGACGGCTATGATCTGATCAATGCGGTCGGGCGTCTGGCCGATACGACGATCGCGGTGGCGCGGCTGTTGTTTTCCGGGCACCTCGTCCGCTATCCCGGCGTCAGCCTCGTGTTGTCGCATGCCGGCGGCGCGCTGCCCTATGCGCTGGGCCGCCTGAAGCGCAACCAGGTCATCCACTCCGACTACGCCAACCCGGAAGAGGGCTTCCGCCGGCTCTATTTCGACACCGTGATGTTCGAGCCGCGCGCCTTGCGCTTTCTGTGCGACGTCGCCGGCGCCGACAAGATCATGCTCGGCTCGGATTTCCCGTTCGGCATCGGCGACCCCGACCCGTGTGGGATTGTCGATGCGACGCCGCTGACCGCCTCCGAGCGATGTGCCATCCTCGGCGACAACGCGGCGCGCATCTTTCATGTGGAGTGCGGCTGCGGCGCGCCCGCGGGATAGGCCGGGGCAAGACGACGATCGGACAGTGGATACGCAAGGGGGCAAAAATGGCGAGTAAAAACTGGCAGATCGAAGGCAAGTACGTCGAATATTGCAGTTGCGATCACGGTTGCCCATGCGAGTCAATGGCCGATCCGACTTACGGCCATTGCACCGGGCTAGTCGCGTTCAAGATCGATAAGGGGTTCTGCGAGGACGTGCCGCTCGACGACCTGGCGGTCGTCGGGACCTTCTATTTCCCGCGGGCGATCCACCACGGGCAAGGAGTGTTTCAGCCGATCCTCGACGAGCGCGCCAGCGAAGCCCAGCGCAACGCCCTGTTCTACATCCTCTCGGGCGAGGACCAGCCCATCGGGACGATGTTCCAGATTTTCTCGGTCATCATCGAGACGATCAAGGACCCGCTGTTCGCCAAGATCGACTTGGAATGGGACCTTGACAAGCGGCGCGCCAGCGTTGCGGTCGCTGATATCGTGCGGGCGCACAGTGAGCCGATCCGCAATCCGGTCACCGACGAGGAGCACCGGATGATCACCGTTCTGCCCAACGGTTGGGTGTTCCACGAGGCCGAGAACGCAACCGGCTTCGCCAAGGGATTGGGTGCGATCAAGTTCGAGCTGAACGGTCGCCACAGCTCGCTGGCTCACGTTGCCTGGAACCAGAACGGTCTGCTTTATTCTTACGACGCCTATAAGCGGAAATTTGGCCGCCCCTGACGGCCTAAGCGCGCCCGTCAGCCAACAGACCAGGAGGACCGCCATGCGCGCGTCGAGCGAGATCGACCGGGTGCTCAGGGATGCGACAGAGCACGGCGATGTACCGGGTGTTGTCGCGATGGCGGCGAGGCGCGACGGCGCGATCTATCAGGGCGCATTCGGCCGGCGGGCGCTGCCCGACGGTGCCGCGATGACCGCCGACACGGTGTTCTGGCTTGCCTCGATGACCAAGGCGATCACCTCGACCGCGGCGATGCAGCTCGTCGAGCAAGGCAAGCTCGCGCTCGACCAGCCGATCGCCGATGTGCTGCCGGAGCTCGCAGCGCCGCAGGTGCTGGACGGCTTCGACCCCGCCTGGGAGCCGCAGCTGCGCCCGGCGCGGCGGCCGATCACCCTGCGTCACCTGCTGACCCACACCGCCGGCTTTGTCTACGACATCTGGAACGCGCCGATGGGCCGCTACATGGAGAAGAAGGGCGTCCCCGGGATCATCTCGTGCCAGAACGCGGCGCTGGCGTTGCCGCTGGTTTTCGAGCCGGGCGAGAAATGGGATTACGGCATCGGCATCGACTGGGTCGGCAAGGCGGTGGAGCGGGCCAGCGGACAGAGGCTCGGCGACTATTTCGCCGAGCATCTGTTCGGGCCGATCGGCATGGCCGATACCGGCTTCCGGCTGGCGCCGGACCACCGCACCCGGCTCGCCGGTATGCACGCGCGCGGCGAGGATGGCACGCTCGCGCCGATCGAGGTGGTCCGGGCGGAGTCGGAAGTCGCGGCGCGC
>CAYMRQ010000053.1:0-19119 GCA_964392845.1 uncultured Rhizobium sp. | reverse complement strand
GCTGCCCGAGGAGCCCGAGTTCCTCATGGGGGGCGGCGGCCTCTACGGCACCGCTTCCGACTATCTCGCGTTCCAGCGGGTCTTCCTCAATCAGGGCCGCGCCGATGGCGGGCCGGTACTGCGGCCCGAGACCGCGATGCTGATGGCGCAGAACGCGATCGGCGATCTGAATGTTCGGCTGCTCAAGACCGCCGCGCCGGCCTATTCGAACGACGCCGAGTTCTTCCCCGGCATGGTCAAGAAATGGGGAGTCGGCTTTATGATCTCGACCGGGCAGGTGCCGGGCCGGCGCGGCGCCGGCGCTCTCGCGTGGGCCGGCCTCGGCAATACCTATTTCTGGATCGACCCGGCGAGCGGCGTTGCCGGGATCATCCTCATGCAGCTGATCCCCTTTGCCGACCCCAAGGCGCTGGCGCTGCTCGATGCTTTCGAGCAGGCGGTCTACGCGGCGCTGGCCTGAGCCGGGCCGCGCCCCGGATTGACGCAGGGCCGGCATTCGACCATTTGTTATCGCGGAACAACCGATCCGGATTGTCAGGGAGAGCCCGCATGACCGTTAAAGCGATGAACCATTTTACCGTCCTGAGCGACGATCTCGAGACGACCCGCGAATTCTACGTCGACTTTCTCGGGGGGCTTACGGTCGGCTGGCGCCCGCCCTTCCAGTTTCCCGGCTGGTGGCTCTATGCCGGCGACACGCCGATATTGCACGTGATCCACCGCGACCACCTGCCCGAAGGCGACCGCGCGGGCGTGCTCGACCACATGGCGTTCAGCGCCGAGGATCTGCCCGGCACCGTCGCGAAATTGAAGAGCCGCAAGATCGACTACGATCTGCGCCGGCTCGCCGGCGGCGGGATCTGGCAATTGTTCTTCAACGACCCGTGCGGCGCCAAGGTCGAGTTCGACTTCCACAAGGACGAGAAGGCGCCCGCGGGCCACGCCGGGGCCTGATCAAGGCTCGCCCGGAGCGCGGTTCGTCAATCGCGCTTCCCTCCTCAATCCGTCATGGCCGGGCTTGTCCCGGCCATCCACGTGGATCCCCGGGACAAGCCCGGGGATGACGGTCGCGGGGGTGCTCGTAGGGTCGTCGGATGCTGGCCTAACCTATTCCGCCGGAGCCGCGGCAGGTGCTATCTGGCCGAAGGCCGGGCTGTCGGTGCGATCGAGCAGGGCTTCCGGCCCCTCGGTCGGCAGGTTTTCCAGGTAATCGATTGCGCCCTGGATATCGTTTTCCCACATCTCGCGCGGCAATTCGTAGAGGAATTCGACGCCGTAGCCGTTCGGATCGTTGATGTAGACGCTGTGCGTCACCCCATGGTTGACGCGCCAGTTGAACTTGATCCCCCGGCTTTGCAGAAAGGCCAGCTGCTTTTGCCACGCCTCGCGGCTCGGCATGGATAATGCGACGTGGTTGATCGCGACGCTGCCGTCGGCCAACACCCACTCCGCCGGCGCCGGCAGGTTCGGGCTCTCGACCAGCGCGACGGTATGGTGGGTGACCTTGCCGTCGTTGATCGCGCTGTAGAAGCGCATCTTCGGCATTTGCGGCCGGTCCGGCCGCTGGCGCAGCGTGGCGACCTGTTTCAGGCCGACGATTTCGGTCCAGAACTTGTGCGGCTCCTCGATGTCGCGGACGTTGAGCACGAGGTGGTTGATGCCGCTCGGGGACACCGCCTCGGCTGGGGCCGCGGGGGCATCGGAAACTGGGTTGGCCATCGCTGTCCTCCAAATTCGATCAGATGTCAGATAGTCTCGTCAAACCGGGTACGCAAGCCGGGCAGATCGCGACTGGCGGCTCGCCTAGAAATCGGGTTTCGGCAGCGGGCGCATCGGCGCGCGGAGCAAGAGCGGCGCCGGCCCCTCGTCGTCGGCCGCCGACCAGCCCCATTCCAGCAACGGCCAGGCCGTGCGGGCAAAGCCGAGGATGCGGCCGAGCAGCGCCGGCGACTGCATCTCATCATCGCTCAGCATGGCGTGCGCGGTGAGCGACTTCCAGCAGACATAGTCGGCCACCGGCGTACCCTTGGCTGCCTCGAACCCGCGCGGCGGGCGGCTCAGCCGTGCGTCGCTGGCGATCGGATGACCGGCAGCGGCGAGCCGGCCGGAAATCGCCAGAAAGCCGTCGGGGTCGCCGAGCATGGCCCGCCGCAGGCGAGCCAGCAGACCGGGCTCGGGATGCCAGAAGCCGGCCGCCACCATCGACTCGCCCGGCTCCAGATGGAGGTAGAGGAGGCCGGGATCCCGCTTATTGCCGGAGCGCGTCAGCACCGCTCCGGCATGCGTCTTGTAAAGCCGCTTATCGGGCGAGAAGCGCACATCGCGGTAGATCCGGAAGATGCCGCGCTGCGGGTCGCCGACGAGCGGCAACCCGGCTTCCTGCAGTGCCACCCCGACCGCGACGACCAGGTGGCGCAACGGCGCCAGCACTTCAGCCTCGTAGAGCGCCTTGCGCGGCCTGAACCAGAGCGGGTCGTTGTGCTCGCTCAGTTCCTTGAAAAAGGCGAACGCCGCCGGCCGAAATCCGGGAAAGGCAACACTGGCCAATGTCATCGCCTCCCCTCTTGCACGATCGGATCGCGACGCCGCCGGTTGATCCGCGGGTCGACTATAGCAGGCAGCGGCGAGAGATCTTAATCGCCGCGGCGGGCGTAGATGAGGAATTCGCGGTTGCCGGCGGGGCCCTGGATCGGGCTCAGGACGACCCCGATCACCCGCCAGCCGGGTTGCGCGCCCACCCAGGCGGCGACACGCTCACAAACCGCCTGGTGCACGGCGGGGTCGCGCACCACCCCGCCCTTGCCGACCTCCCTTGGGCCGGCCTCGAATTGCGGCTTGATCAGCGCGACCAGCGCGGCCCGGTCGGCGGCGAGCGCGAGCGCCGCCGGCAACAGCGTCGCCAGGCCGATAAAGCTCGCGTCGCAGGTGATCAGATCGATCGGCTCGGGGATCGCGGCGCGGGTCAGATAGCGCGCGTTGACGCCCTCGTGGACGACGACCCGCTTGTCCTGGCGCAGTTTCCAGGCAAGCTGCCCGCGCCCGACATCGACCGCGTGGACCCGCGCGGCGCCCTTCGCCAGCAGCACGTCGGTAAAGCCGCCGGTCGAGGCGCCGATGTCGAGCGCGGTCGCGCCGGTGACATCGAGCGCGAAATGATCGATCGCGAATGCCAGCTTGACGCCGCCGCGCGAGACCCAGGGATGGTCGCGGCCGGCGAGCGCGAGCGGGGTCTCCTCGGCGAGTGCGGTGCCCGGCTTGTCGATCCGCCGCCCGTCGCTCGACACCAGACCGGCGAGGATCAGCGCCTGGGCCTTCGCCCGGCTTTCGGCGAGCCCGCGATCGACGAGAAGCTGATCGACTCGCCGCTTCGCCACCGATCGGACTAGCGGGCGCGCCGGCTGCCCGGCGGGGTCGGTTGCCGCATGGCGCGCTGGCCGATGTCCTCGAGAAGCGTCATCGCGACACCGATCAACCGGAAGCGCTGCCGCCGAAACGACATTGGGCTCTCCTTAACACACTCGCTCGCGCTTGTTTCAGGGCCTTTTTTTTGCAGACGCTGCGCCGGTCAAAATGGGATCGGCCCGCCGAGCCAGATCGTCCATGTCGCCAGCGCAAGAAACGGCCCAAACGGCAGCGCCGAGTGAGCGTGCAGCCGAACCCCACCCAGGCGCAGCGCGGCGGCAGCGAGGAGGGCCGCCAGCGCCGCCAACAGGATCAGTTGCGGCAACGCCATCGCCCCGACCCAGGCGCCTGCTGCAGCCAACAGTTTTGCATCGCCCCGTCCCAGCCCCTCGCGCTGCCGCAACGCTCGGTAACCCGCCGCGATCGCCCGTAGCGCGACATAGCCCAGCGCGGCGCCAAGCGCCCGGTCGAGCACGGTGTCGGGGTCCAACAGCGCAGCCAGGGCGAGCCCGGCCACGATCAGCGGCAGCGTCAAGAGGTCGGGCAGCAGCCACCGCCGCAGATCGATCCAGGCGAGCGTCAGCAGCCACCAGCCGAAGAGGCTATCGAGCGCGGCGCCGGGCATATCGTCGACGGCGAGCGCGATCAGCGCCACGATCGCAGCGGCGATTTCGACGCAAGGGTAGAACCAGCCCAGGGGGCAGCCGCAGCGGCGACACCGTCCTCGCGCCATGACCCAGCTGATCAGCGGCACGAGGTCGTGCGGCGTCAGCACCGCGCCGCACCCTTCGCACCGGGAACGGGACCAGATGATCGGCTGCCCATCCGGCAAACGCCGGATGACTAACCCGATAAGGCTGCCAATAAAGGGGGCGGCGATCAGCAACGCCCAGCCTTCCGGCCCAAGATTGCCAAGGCTCAAGCCGCTGCTCGCACGGCCCAGGTGCGACGCGCCTCAAACGCCTGCCGATCGAATTCCTCGCCCCGCTCATGGGCCTCGGGAAAGGCGAGCAGATCGGGCGGCCGCGACAGGCTGCCGGCGGGGGTCTGCTCTTGGCTGAGCTGTACGATCCGGACCCTCCTCCGGTGACCTGTTTTGTCGCGGGACGCGATCGTTTCACGGGACCGGTCCGTATGCAAGAACGGCTTGTCGACCCGGCAATGCGCCGTCGGGCACGGGGGTACAAGATCTGGTTACGATGGAGGTCGACTCTAACGATCCGACCACGGGACACGATACCACCAAGGACTTCTGCAGCATCCAGCGCAACGACGTGCTGACGGTCCAAGCCGTGTTGAACGAGATCGATGGCCTGGACCGCGACCGAAGCTCGCCCGGTGAGCCTAGCGGGCGAGGTCGACTCGGCTTCGGCAATGAAGGCGGCTACGGCAGCTGTACCCCGGTTCCCGTGATCGAGACCGGCACCGGATTGGTCGTATCAAGGTGCGACATGGCGATTCCACTCGCCGAGTCGTTCGTGGCGTAAGTGCATGCGCCTCTGGCGGTATACGGCGTGCCTTGTACATACTTGATCAGCTTCGGTGTACCATTCGCGGTCCGCAAGATCTTTGCAGTCGCCAGATTCGTGACCTCAAATACTACGCATCCGAGCCCGACAGGGGTGGTCGAGTTGCCTGGCGTTGCAATCAGATAGGTCTTGCCGCCACTCGTTACGAGATTGGTTTCACTGAATCCGATTGTCGTCTTGAGCTCGGGATATTGACTCCCATACGTGTTCTTGAATTTTGTGACGTCGGTACCGCTATTGAGAAGTGTGCCGCGCACTGTTAGCACCGGATTCTCACTGCCCGAATGCGTAAATTGCACCAAAGCGACCCGGAATGCTCCCGAGGAGCTGACGCATGTCAGCGACATATAGAATCCGTTTGACGCCGTCAAAGTACCGGGCTCGGCGAGCCCCATGCAATCGCTCAGCGCCGAGGGCAATGGATATAAAGGCGACCCTGGGCTTAGTGGGTTATTGCGATCATACGCATAACCGGCGATCAGTTTCGTTTCCGAGGACCAGGTCCCATTGGGAAGGTCGGCGGTCTTCATTCCGAGCCACGCAACCTTAAAGTTGAGAGTTCCTCCGCTCATTGCTAAATAATGAAACCAAATGTCTTTCCACTGCGCATTTGCATTAGCATCTGCGGGGTCATTTACCAAACTCGATACCTCGTTAACCGAAGTTTGTGGTCCGGAAGGAAGGTCGAATCCAGGATTGAGGACAAGGGTTTTCGAGAAGGTCAGGCCATTGTCACTCGAATAGGCGATTACAGTGCTGATGATGGTATTGCCGGGATGTATCGACGGATCAAAAGCGGAATAGCTCCGCCATACGCCCGTAAGCGTTGTCGGCTCGTTTGCATCGGAAGGATCTAATTGCCCTAATTGGCCGTCACCCGCGGCGCCCAGTGCCGCTTGGCTGATCAGGTAAATTGCGCCAGCAGCCAACAGCCCCAACCTTTTCATCAACGTTCTCCTCGTTCAGAAAAGCCGAGCTTCACCGCGACGGCCAGGCAGCAAGGCATTGACCGCTACTGAACCCTGCCGCTGTGGCGGGTGAAAAGCAATTTAGATGATAGTAATATGAATTTGATGTGAATGCATGCAATAAAAGTTGCGCCCACGCAGCGACGATCGCTGCATCCCCGCAATTTCGCTTCTCTAAGCCGCAGGAGATGTGCAGACGCGTCTATTCGCGCTTAGCCGATTTCGTCCTGGGCTGTGCGAGGCAGCAAGTGCCGTCGCGACACCGGCGTAACGGCGCGGCCCGAACTTCCGCAACAGGGCGAGAGACCGCTCGGCGGATGCGCGATGTCTCGATTTCAGATCCACGCCGAACGCGTCGAAGGCGCGACACGTCATCACCCGCGGAGGAGCGCCTGTTCGAGGTCGGCGATCAGATCGCCGGCACCTCGATGCCGACCGAGAGGCGCGGCAGGTCAGCCGGACGGGGCTATCGTCGTCCTCAATCGAAGCGCGGTGCTCGACTAGGCTCTCGACGCCGGCCGAGACCGAGGGGGTTGAGCGCCCGAGGACGATCCGCTGCCTCAAGACTGTGCAAAACCCCGAGATTTCGGTTAATCTGGTCGCCCTCGGGAGCCTTCAAGGCCGACCGTCTCGATGCTCGGTGCGGTGTGCAGCTTGTTCTCAGGATCACCGAGATCCCCTATAGTCGAAGTCGTGAGTAACAATAGAGAAATCAAAAGCGGCGATTGCTCGGTATGTGTCGACGGCGATAGGGAGATTATCAGGTTGGCGTTGAGTTTATCGGCTGCTTCGGCCGGTGCGTTCCGGTCGAGCGGATGCACGTCAACCGGCCGCTCCAGCCCACAGGAGAGAATGGCGGCCAAACCAAGTGGACGTAGAGGTGTTCGTTCGTTGTTGCAGGCGTCCCCACGCAGGGCGGCGGCGGGCGCCACCGACAGGCTGGCCGGACAGCGCGGCTTTACCTTGCTCGAACTCCTTGTCGTCCTCGCCATTCTCGGGCTGCTCGTCGGCCTCGTCGCTCCCGCAGCCCTGCACCAGCTCGGCTCCGCCAAGGAAAAGATTGCGCGCCAATCGATCGAGCGCCTTGGCGGCGTTCTCGACATGTACAAGCTCGATATCGGCAGTTACCCGACGACCGAACAGGGCTTGCAGGCCCTTATCGCCAGCCCCCATGGCGTGGCGCGATGGAACGGCCCGTACATGAAGGGCAACAAAATACCCGAGGACGCCTGGGGCCGCCCGTTTCAGTATCGCAACCCGAGCCAGCGGCCGGGGCACGACTTTGACCTCTATTCGCTCGGCCCTGCGGGGCAACCCGGCGGGACCGCAGGGGCCCCGATCTATAACGAATGACGGGAAGGAGGCGGCCGAGCGCGACACCTCGGCGCTCACTCGGCATTGCTCTCCCACGCCAGCACGGCGTAACCGTGCGGGAGGCCGGGGCCGATACGGGCGATCGCGACGCGGTTCGCCACGGCGTTTCTCGGGCCCTGTGCCGTCGCGCTGATCCGGGCCGTAAGCACGCTGGAATTGGCGGCTGTTGCAGGGGGCAAAGCAGGGGCGGGCAACGTCCGGGCTGCGTCGGCGAGGGCGGCAATGACGACCGGATCGGCCCCTCCCGCGTCGGGCACGGCCGGGCCGAACAGCGTCAGATGGGGCCGAAGCGACTCGAGCAGGCCAGGCGTCATCCCGCGCACGCGGCCGAGTTCGTCAATGCTCTCAAGCGGCTCGCCGGGCGGGCCATAATTCAACCCTGCCGCTTGATAATTCGCGTTGATCCCGGTGAGCGGTTGCGGCCCCTTGCCAGCGCCGATCCATTCGGCAATTGCCGAGGCCACTGCCGCCGCTTGCTCCGGGTTGCCGGCGACGGCGACCAGCAGGGCTTTGAGGAGCGCAGGAGAAGCCAGGTTCGGATTGATCCGCGCCGCCTCGTCCTCGAGCCGCAGCGCGACACGGGTGTTGCCGATTTGAAGCTCGCGCGTGCTGCCGTCGAGCGGCCAGCGCTGGTCCCGCCGGGGATCCAGAAGATTGAAGATGGCTTGGAAGATTGCGCCGTCGGCCGCCGCCTGCGCGGCCGCATTGGCGGCGAGGTTGCCGGCGATGCGCAGTTCGGTTCGCCCAGCGGCGGTGAGATGGACGACAATCAGGGCGATCAAGACGACTGCCCAGAGGACGATGATAAGGGCGAAACCGCGGCTGGGCCCCGGAACGTCGAGCCGGGGCTGCCGCGCGGTCATGCCCTATAGCCGGTTCGGGTTTGGCGAGCCGCGCGGCGGCTTGCGTTCCAATTGCTGGCGCACCAGACCGGCGTTGATCAGCCCCCTGCGCAAATCCTCGGTGAGAGCAAGTGCATCGCGCTGATCGTGCACCACATGCGGCGTGATCAAGACCAGCAGCTCGGTGCGTTCCCGGGTATTCACCTGGCTTGAAACGAGAGATCCCAAGAGCGGGATGTCCTTGAGAAACGGGATCCCGGAGTTGGCCTGCGAGTCGCTGTCGCGGATCAGCCCGGCCATCCCGACGGTCTGCCCGTCCTGAACGGCGACTCGGGTGCGGATCAGTCTCTGGTTGAAGGTCGGCGAGTCGATTTTAGAGCTCGTCGTACTGGCAACGTCGCTCACCTCCTGCGATATGTCGAGGGTGACGAGCCCGCCGGAATTCACCCGCGGCGTCACCAGCATGATGACCCCGGTATCGCGGTACTCGACGCTGTTGACGATCGGGGCGTTCGTCGTGATCGTGCTTTGCGAACTCTGGACGATGACCGGCACGAGAGCCCCGACCTGCAGGCGGGCCGGCTCGTTGTCCATGACGGTGATCTGGGGCGCCGAAAGCACCTTCACCTGCGTCACCGCGGCGAGCGCGTTGATCGCTTCGCGCACGCCGTAGTTGAGCACGAAACCGGGGAAATTGCCGGCGAAAGCGACGGCCGCGCCTTTCGCGGCTCCGGCTGGGCTGGGACCCACCGCAGGACTGCCGGAACTCAGCGTCCCGGCAAGTTTGCTGCCCAAAAAGAATTGTGTTCCGTAATTGAGCTGATCGGTGAGGGTGACTTCCGCGATGGTCGCCTCGATCAGAACCTGCAGCGGAATGATGTCGATCTTGCGCAGCATGCCCTCGATGACGGCGTATTCGCTGGGCGTAGCATAGATCAGAAGGGCATTGTTGCGCCGGTTGGCGATGATACGGATGCGGTTTTCCGCCTCTTCTCCTCCCGCCTTCTGGGCCTCGGCCGATGGATTTTCCAACGCAGGAGTAGCGGTATCGCTGCTGGTCGCAGCCGGCATGGCCGCAGCAGTGGCGCTGCCGAGACCGCCCCGCGTTCCAAGTGAGCTGGTGAGACCCGATGGACGCGCTGCCACGCTGCTCCCGGTGCCTAATTTCAGCTGCTCGGCGCCGGGCGCAGTCGCGCCGGGCTGGGTGGGCTGGGTGGTGACGTGACTGGGCGTGAACGCGCGCTGCAGCAGGTTCTCGAGATCGCTGCTTTGGCCGTTCTGCACGTAATAGACGTGCCAGGTGCGGGCCGTCGTGTCCTCGGCCCGTCTGGCCAGTCTGATGAAGCGTTTTGCCTCCTCGATGTAGCGGGGCTGTGATGAGACGACCAGAACGGCGTTGACCCGCTCCATCGCCAGGACACGAACCACTCCGGCGAGGGGGCCTTCGCCGTCGGCGCGAAACGCCTTTTCGAGTTCGGCGGCAAGCCTGCCCGGGCTGCCGTCGCGGACCGGAAACAGGGCATAGGACTGACCCGCCAGCATGTCGATGTCAAACGCCCGGACCATGTCGATCAAGGTGCGGCGCACCGCTGCGGGGCCGCTGACGAGCAACGCGTTGCGGCCGGGGTCGGCGGTGATTTTACCGCCTTCGGCGACGTAAGGCTCGATCACCTTCGCGAGGTCCTGGGCCGAAGCAAAGCGAAGCGGCACGAGCTGAGTGCCCGATCCGACTGCCCCCGGTTCCGCGACGGGGGGAGGCAACCCCGCAGCTCCCCCGGCCGGCATGACTCGGTAGATGCCGTTTCGTTCGACCAGTGCCGCGCCATTCTGGATGAGCAAGGTCTCCAGCAGAGAAAACAACGCCGCGCGCGGCACCGGCTTGGCGATCTCCAGGGTTGCCGTGCCCTGCACACCAGGGTCGATCGTGTAATTGAGCTTCAGCGTCTCGCCGAGAACGACGCGCGCGATGTCGCGAATGTCCGTGTCGACGAAGTTGAGGGTGATATCGCCAGCCTGAATGGCGGGGCTACTGCGTGGCGGCGCCAGCTCTGGTTCCACGGCGGTTCCGCGGGCCTCGAACGAGGTCGGCAGATTACGGTTGCCTGGGATGGCGCTGTTCACCCTGGGCTCCGCCGCTTGCAGCTTGGCAGGCGCTGTTAGCGGAGTCAGCACAGGCGGGCCCTCGGCAGGCTGGCAGGCGGTCAGCGTCATCGCGATCAGGGCGCATCGCAACGGGCCGCAGGCTGCAAGGCAGGTCATTGCCGCTCTCTTGCAGCCCCCGGTATGCGCGGCGGCGGCGTTCCGGGAGAGGCAACCGCCGGCATCGATGCCGGCTTCGGCGGCGATGCTCCCTGCGGGGTGGGCGCCGCGATCCCCGGCACCTTTGGCCGCGCCGGAGGTGTCGCCGCTGCGGGAAAAGCGGCCGGCGGCGTACCCCGGGCGACCGCCCGTGGCAGACTTTGCGCGGGCCGCGGCGGAACCGGCGCCCGTCGCACGAGGCTTGCGTCGATCTTCGGTTGGAGCGTCGTGCTGCCGCCAGGGCCGCTCAAGACAACCTTTCCCAGCGTGATGCTGTCGACGCGCCAATCATTCATCGCCTCCCCCTCACTGCGGACCATCGGTTTGGCCCCGGGCACGGCGAAAATCGCGAGATGGCGCCCAGGCTCGATGACGATCCCGGTTAGCCTCACATCGGTCAGACTGAAACCGGCCGATACATCGGGGTTCTCGCGCGCTGCCGGTTGGCGAGTCGGGCTGAACAACGGGCTGCCTAAGATCGTCGTCAGAAGGTCATCGACGCGCGGGCCCTGGGCTCGCGGCGGGATGCCCGGTTCCGGTCGCATCGCAACAGGCACGCTGGTGGAGGCGCCAGCATCGTCCAACATCAACTCAACGAAGATCACGCTGGCGAAGAGGGCGCACCCGGCAAGGAGCAGAACCAGGGTCCGGTCGATCATTGCTGAGCGCTGATCGGCGTATCATTGCCACGGACGCCATAAACCGCAAATCCGGCATCGAGCTTGGCGATTCCGGGCATACCCGCCGGCCGCAGGACGCTGCGAATATGCAGATTGTCGAGGACGAGCGGGGGAACCGAGGCATCGATCGCGCCAAACAGCCTAACCAGGCTCTCATACTCGCCCCTCACTGCGATGCGCAGGCCGATCCGGCGAAAGCCGCCGCGGTCCACAGCAGGGAGCGCCTCGGTGCTGCCCAAGGTTACGCCGAGCGAGGTGGCAAGCGCTTCGACGCGGCTTTGCAAGTTGGCCGAGGCGATCGCATCGTTCGCACCGTCAAGGGTGATCTTGCTGGTATTCGCGGTAGCGCGCTGCTCGGCCAGCCGGGCACGCAGCGCCGGCAGTTCCCTCGCCGCCGCGACCAACCGCGAAGCCAGCATCCCTCGATCCTCCAGTACCGCTTGGCGCTCGACATAGAGGTCCCGCAAGGGAACCGCGATCAACAGATATACCGATCCGATCGCGGCAGCGAGGATCGCCACCGCCAGCGATTGCCCGGTCCGACCGGTCGGCGGGCTCGCGAGGGAAGCTATGGTGCAACCTCCGCGGTGATCGAGAACAATTCCGAGCGGATCGCTTCGAGACGCGTGACGGGTGCAGCGAATGCCACGTTGCGCAGCCCCTCCCCGGCTGAAAGCGCCCCGATCAAGCGGGCCGCTGCGGCCGATCTGCCGCTCAGCGTCACCTTGCGCTGCTGCGCCGTCACTTCGGTAAGATAGGTGTCGTCGGGAAGAATGCGGGTGAGGGTCGTGAGGATCACGAGCGGCCGCCCCGCCTTGTCGCGCTCACTGTCGAGAAGATCGATGGCGCCCGACAGCCGGTCGAGTTCCCGGCGCAATTGTTCCGCCTCGGCCGCCGTGGCGCGGCCGGCCGAGATTTCCCGATCCAAACTGGCGAGCGATATTGCTTGCCGCACAAAGGGTGTGGCGATCGTGCCAAGCCCGAGCAGGAGACAGCACGCCGCCGCCGGCCAGAGCAGGGCGTGGCGCGCAGCGATGTCGAGCGATCCGCCGCCGCTGCCGAGCGATCTCACGTTCGAGGAGGCTGACGCGCGGGGCTGATCCGGGCCGTCGCCGATCTCCGCTCGGCTGGGCACGATGCCGACACGAGCGAGAGCCCCGAGCAGTGCCGCGAGGCTTTGTCGCGGCACCAGCAACAGCCGAACCGATAATCGCCCGCTTTGCCGATCGCGCCGCGCGATGAAATGGCTCCAATAGATCTCATCGGGCGTGAACGGCGTCTCCTGGTCCATTTGAAAGGCGAGCGCCTGGTGGACATGATTTTCGGCGGCTATCGGCAAGGTCACGGTCTTGGCAAGCACCTCGGCCTGCCCAAGCCGAAGCACAACGCGGTTGCCCGGTGGCCGCGGCAGATCGGGCACCGAGTCTGCCGCAAGGCTGAAATGGCCGAGCAGGGTTTCCCTACCATGACGCCGGAGATTGACGCCAATACTGTCAACCGCGCCGGATAGCGACCCCACCGGGTCTATCACCAACGCGTCCTCGCCGATCAACCCGACCCGCCCCCAGCGCGCGGGAAGAAGATCCGAAAGCTGTCCAATCCACCATGCGAAGAAATCGCGAACCATACGTCGAGGCCGATCGTAAAGATCAGGAGCAGGCAAGCGGGGCTGGCCATCCTAAAGCGCTTTTCAACCATGTGGAATGGCCTACCGTCGCGCGCGGCGACAAAATGAGCAGCAAGCGCGGCTGTCTTTCGGCCCGCAAAGGGCGCGCCGGGCCGCGAGTTTGGCGGACAGCGCAGAGCCGTCGGCGGACAATAAGCTCGACGGACGCGTTTACGAGACGGCAGCGGCAGCCTTCAGGGGGCGAAGAGCTGTGGCGCCGCGATCAGGTTCGGCCAGCGGCGGCCATCGCCCTTGGCGAAGCGCAGCCGAACGCGGATCAGCAGGGGAAGTTCGGGGCCGGCCCATTGCGCAACCCAGCCGGGCAGCTGCCCCGCGGGAGTAACACCGAAATAGGCGAGTTCGAGGCGCTCGACCCCGCGGATCAGCTCGGTCTCGGTTGGCGCACCGGGCGGCGCGCCCGCCTCTTCGTGACGATGCGGCGCCCAGCCGAAGATGAGGCGGCCGGCGCGCAGTTCCAGCGTGATGTCGGCCCGCCGGGTTGCGCCGAGGCCGGTCGGCAGATCGCCGACAAAGGCGAGACGGTCTGCCTCGCCGGTTATCGAAATAGCCTGGGATGCGGTGGCGTCCGCGGCGGTGGGTAAAATCGGAATGCCGCTCAGCAAACTCCGCAGCATGCGCGCGGTCGCATCGAGCTCCTCGGTTTCGCCGGCCCGGCGAGTTTGCAGGTTCCATAGCGCGAAGCCGGTGCGCGTGCCCTCGGTGAGGCCGACGAACAGGAAACCGAACACCACCAATGCCACAATGATCTCAAGCAGGGTAAAGCCGAACTGCCGGTCGCGTCCGCTCCGGTCCACCGCTACGCTGCCTGTCATCCGCCAAGGCGGCGCGAGGTGAGCACCACCGATCTGCCGCCGGCTTTCCAGGAGATTGCGATCTCGACCTCGTACAGGGTGATCGTCGCGGCCTCGGCTGCCGATCCGACTTGCCAGGCCGCCAGCGGGCGGGCACGCACCCGCCAGCGATAGCCGTCCCCGTCATCCCCGTCGCTCTCGCCCGGCGTGATGGCGGCGATCCGACCGAATGCGGCGAGGTGGGATTGGGCACGCTGGGTCGCTTCGTTGACATGCCCGGCCGCGTCGACCGCCAGCACGCCGCCGCTCCCGGCCCGGAGCAACCCGACCAGCGCCAATCCCGCGATCGCCAGCGCGACCACGATTTCGAGCAGGGTGAAGCCGCGCGCCGGCGACTCAGCGCCACGGCGCCCGACAAGAGCGATTGTGCCGGCGTCATCGGGCAGCATCGGCAATGCTCACGCGGCCGGTCAGCCACTCGACCCCGACCATGATCTTGCGTCCCCCGTCGGCCAGCGAGATGCGACCGCCGCTCGAGCTGCCGTCGGGATTGAAGCGGATGGATCCGGTGTCCGCATTGCGCCGCTCGCCGGTGATCGTCAGCAGCTCGATCGCCAGGCTGGCAGGCAGCTGATGCACCGGCCCGCTCCCGGAGCGATAGCGACGGCCGGCCAGATCGAGGTCGAAAGTTACCGCGCGGTTATGGAGGATCGCCTCGGATCGCGCCAGGCGCAACCCGGACGCCAACGCCGCGGCGGAACCCCGCAGATCGAGACCGCGACCGGCCGGCGAACCATAACCGACCACCAGAGCCAGGGCCAAACCGAGGATCGCGAGAACCACGAAAATCTCGATCAGGGTGAAACCCGATGTCCCGGCCCCGCACCTTCTTACCGCGGCGGGACCGGGCTCTTTCTCACATGGCGAGGTCATTGAGGCTGAGCATCGCCGTCAGCAGCGAACCGACGATGCCGGCGACCACAAGCCCCATGGCGATGGTGATCGACGGTATCGCGAGGGCGACGATCCGCTGGATCATCCGGCGCGCCTGCTCGTCGTGAATATCGGCGGCCTTCAAAGCCATCGCCGGGAGCTGGGCGGCTTCCTCGCCAAGCTGCAGCAGGTGAATCATGCGCGCCGGAAACACCCCGGCTTCGCTGAGCGGCCCGGCTACTCCGCGGCCGCCCTTGGCGCCAAGCGCCGCAACTTCGACGGCCGATGCCGCCGCCAGGTTGCCGAGCGCGTCCCCGGCGATCGCGAGGGCCGAGATCAGCGGCACCCCGTTTAGCAGCAAGGTTCCGAGCGTTCGCGCCAGGCGGGCCGCCAGGACCTCCCGGACGAGCCTGCCGGCGATCGGCAGGGAAAGGAGCAGGCGATCGGCCTTGATGCGGAAGCCCGGCATGGTAAGCGCGCGCCGGGCCAGCAAACCGGCCGCCAGCAATCCCGCGAGGAGCCAGGGTCCGGCGGCGCCGACGATCGCGCCGAGCGCGATCAGCGTGCGCGTCGCGGCGGGCAGCTCGGCGCCGGCCTGCTCGAAAATCGGGGTGAATTGCGGCAGCACGTATTCGAGCAGCAGCACGATCGAGCCGATCGCCGCGACGACCAGTATGGTCGGGTAGATCAATGCCGAACGCAAATCGGCTCGCAGGCTGCGCTCGCGCTCGATCAGCGCAGCCAGGCGGTCGAGGGTCGCGGGCAGGGTGCCGCCCGCTTCGCCCGCTCGCACGAGGCCGATATAGAGCTTCGAGAACGTCTGCGGATGGGCGGCGATGCTGGTCGTCAGCGAGCTGCCGGCGCGCACCCTGTCGCGCACCTCTCCGAGCAGCGCCTTCGCCCGCGCATTGCCGGTATTGTCGACGACAAATCGCAACGCCCGATCGAGATCCTGTCCGGCGCCGAGCATGATCGCGAGCTCCCGTGTCACCTCGCCGAGCGTGGTCTGGTCGACGCCGCGGCGCCGGCCAAGCTCGATGTGCATCAATTCGGCGAACAGGCTGCGCCGGTCGGCCGGTTCGGCGCTGAGCACGATCTGGCCCTGGCGCTGTAGCCGCTCGACAATTGCCGCCTGGTCGGGCGCCTCGCTGACGCCGCTGACGACATCACCCCCGGCGGTTACGGCGGACCAGCGAAAGGACGGCATGGCAATCCCCGCGCCCGCCCGATCAGGCATCGGTATGGATGCAGCGCAGGACCTCATCGAGCGTCGTCTCGCCGTGGATGACCGCGAGCAACCCGCTGTCGAGGATCGGCCGCATGCCACCTTCGATCGCGGCGCGATCGATCGCGGCGTGGTCGGCACGCGCGAAAATCAGCCGGTCGATCGCCGGGCTCGGCACCAGAAGCTCGCCGATCGCCAGGCGGCCGCGATAACCGGTGCCCCGGCACTCCGGGCAGCCTACCGAGCGATAGAGCGCCATCGGCGCACCGTCGATCAGGCGCGCCAGCTCGAGCCGCTCGATAAGCGCGGCGGGCAGCACCGCCGGAGCAGTCTCGGCTTCCTTGCATGCCGCGCACAGCCGCCGGACCAGCCGCTGCGCCAGCACGCCCTTGAGGGTCGCGGTCAGCAGATAATCCTCCAACCCCATGTCGCGCAGACGCGTAACCGTCGCGGCTGCCGAGTTGGTATGCAGGGTCGACAGCACGAGATGCCCGGTCAGTGCCGCCTGTACCGCGATCTCGGCGGTCTCGAGGTCGCGGATCTCGCCGATCATGATGACATCGGGGTCCTGTCGCAGGATCGAGCGCAACAGCGTGGCAAAGTTGAGGCCGATCTGCGGCTTGACCTGAATCTGATTGATGCCGGCAAGCTGGTATTCGATCGGGTCCTCGACGGTGACGATCTTGCGCGCGACCGAGTTCAGCTGCAGCAGGCCGGCGTAAAGCGTCGTCGTCTTGCCGCTCCCCGTCGGGCCGGTGACCAGCACCATGCCGTTTGGCAGGTTGAGCCCACGCCGCAGCCCCTCCTCGATCTCGGCAGAGAAGCCAAGCTTGGCGTAATCGAGCTCGACGGCCGCGCGATCGAGCACCCGCAGCACGACGGATTCGCCGTAGAGCGAGGGAACGGTCGAGACGCGAAGGTCGATCTCGTGACCGCGCACGGTCAGTCTGATGCGGCCATCCTGCGGCAACCGGCGCTCCGCGATGTCGAGCCGGGACATGATCTTGATGCGCGAGATCACCGCGGCCTGCAGCTGGCCCGGCGGCGCTTCGACCTCGTGCAAGACGCCGTCGTAGCGGTAGCGCACCCGCAGCCGGTCCTCGAACGGCTCGATGTGAACATCCGACGCGCGGGTCTCGACCGCCCGTGCGATCAGCTGATTGACCAGGCGAATGACCGGTGCTTCGCTCGCGAGATCCTTGAGCCGCTCGACATCCTCTACGGCCGGCTCGGCATCGCTGGCCGTCGCTTCCACGGTCTCGGCGGGATCCCCGTTGTCCTCGGCCTCGGCATAGAGCCGGTCGAAGGCAGCATCGAGCTCGATCGGGATGGCGACGGCGACCGTGACGGGCCGGCCAAGCGCCGCCGCCGTCGCGTGCCGCGCGAACTCGTCGAGCGGATCGGACATGGCGAGCACCACGCCATTCGCCGTCGCGGTAATCGGCAGGGCGCGCGCCTTGCGCAGGAATTTGGGCTTCAGCCGGTCGGCGAAGAGCGGCGTCTCGGGATAATCGGGGGTGCTGACCAATGGGGCGTCGAGGAGCAGCGCCAACGCGTCGGCCAGGCCCTTCTCGCTGACCAGCCCGAGCTGCGTCAGGACCTGGTCGAACCGGCCGCCGGTCTCGCTTGCCACCCGCCGCGCGCGATCGAGCGTCCGCTGATCGATCGTGCCGGCTTCGATCAGCCTCGCCCCGAGCCGGCCAAGCAATTCGGCCGCGTCGTGGGGGGCGGGGGCATCAATCGACGGAAGAGTCATGATTAGAGATACCGATATACCCAAGCAACGGCAGTGGAATGGCAATTTTATGACGAACGGAGCCGAGGAGACAAATCGCACTCCCGATCCGTTTCAGCGAACCTCCCCGCCGCCTGATGAATTGCCCGCTGATCGCTCGGCCGCTTCTGTCACCTGAGGGAGAGCCATTTTTATACCACTACCGGGTATTCAAGCTCACGCGAAAATCCTTGCTCAAGGTCAGCGACCGCTTTTTATCGCGATTCGCGCCGAATGCCGGCTTATTGGAGATGGAGCCGCCGGCGCGGCAACCCGAAGCCATTCCGCCGCCGAAACCGCGCGAGCGGCCGAGTTTAGTCCGCGATCGTCGATTTGCGCGCCGTCTCGCGGCCGAGAACGATACCCAGGGCCAAAAACCCGGCAACGAGAGCGGTCGAAGCCTGCCGTCAATATCCCCGTTGCCAATCGATGACGTTCCGGAGCGGGCCACCAACGAGAAAGGCGCGCAGATTGTCGCAGAAGATGTCGATCCCGCCATGGCGGCTCTCATCGCTGCCGCCGGAGACATGCGGCGTGATCAGCACCCTCTCGTCCTGCCAGAGCCGCGGCGGGGGCGGGCGCTCGAATTCGCCGACATAGACATCGAGCGCCGCGCCGCGCAGATGATCGCGCCGAAGCGCGTCGTAAAGCGCTCCCTCGTCGATGATTTCGCCGCGGGCGACGTTGACCAGCACGCTGCCCGGTTTCATCGCGGCAAAGCGGTCCTGGTTGAAGAGACCGGTCGTCTCCGGCGTCCATTGGCAGCAGATCACGACGAAATCGCTCTGCGGCAGAAACCGGTCGATCGCCTCGGCCCCGCCAATCTCGCTGAACCCCGGCGGCAAGGGCACACCCGGTTGCTCGTGCCGGCGGGTGCCGAGGACCCGCATGCCGAGCGCGGCGCACAGCCGCCCGACCTCGCGCCCGATCCCGCCGGCGCCGACCACGCAGACGGTCTTGCCCTCGATGAGGAGCGGCCGGTAGGCCCGGTGGTCGAACGCGCCGGAAGCGCGATCGATCGCGGCGCGGTTGAAGCCCATGGCGAAATACAGAATGCCGGAGATCGCGTACTCCGCGATCGCCAGCGGGTTGGCCGCGCCGCGCGAGGTCGTCACCACGACGTCGCTGCCCCACAGATCGCTGTCGAACAGGTTGCTGGCACCCGCTTGGCGCTGGTGAAACCAGCGAAGCCGCTTCGCCCTGGCGCGCAGGTCGAGCGGGATTGGGAACCCGCCGATAATCACCTCCGCCTCCGCGAGCAGCCGGTCCCGCTCCGCGCGGCTTCCCGACCCCATCGAGTTCGGCGTTAGGTAGCGCGCCGCGGCGAAATCGCTCCACCTCTCGCGGATCTCGCCGTCGAACCAGCCCCCGGCGTCGGTCAGCCGGACCGCGGGATCGACCGCCTCGATCCGCGCCCGTTCCGCCGCACTGCTGCGCTGGATGCTCAGAACATTTACCACTCGCATGCACGCCCTCCGACCAACACGCTCAAACGCGATTATAGGGCGCCTGACGCCCGGCATCGATCATGCGGTTGTGCCTCGGGTTAGAATGTCAACAACCGACCGAGGCCGTGGGAAAACGCGTCAGAGGTTTCGGTCGACGCGCTGTGTTTT
>CAYMRQ010000052.1:7411-24391 GCA_964392845.1 uncultured Rhizobium sp. | reverse complement strand
CGATGAGCAAGCCGCTCACCGCGGTCGCGCTGATGATGCTGGTCGAAGAGGGCCTCATAGGCCTCGACGACGCCGTCCGGAGCCACATTCCCGCCTGGCAGAACCTCGGCGTATACGCCAGCGGCACGCCGTCGCTGCTGGCCGACGCGCCGCCCAGCTTTCTGACGACGCCCGCCCTGCGGCCGATGAAAGTCGTCGACCTGGCGACCCACACGTCAGGCCTCACCTACGGCTTCATGATGCGCACCGCGGTCGACGCCGCCTATCGCAAGGTGAAGGTGACCGACCGTCAGACCCAAGGCGGGCTGCAAGGGATGATCGATCAGCTGGAACTATTCGGTGTCGATCGATGTCTTGGGCTATCTCGTCGAGAAGCTGTCCGGCATCAGCTTCGGCGAGTTCCTGCGCACCCGGCTGTTCGAGCCGCTCGGCATGACCGACACCGGGTTCTACGTGCCGCCGGACAAGGTCGAACGGTTCACCTCCTGCTATCAGCCCGAGACCGGGGGCCGCGGCCTGACGCTGCAGGACGACGCCCGGGAGAGCCCCTACGCCACGCCGCCGATGCTGGAATCAGGCGGTGGGGGCCTCGTGTCGACGGCGCACGACTACCTGCGCTTCTGCCGCATGATGCTGAACGGCGGCACGCTCGACGGTGTGCAGATCCTCAGCCCCAAGACGGTCGCGCTGTTCAGCCTGAACTACCTGCCCGACGGCAGGGAGGTGGCGGACATGTCGCTGCCGGGGATGTTCAGCGAGTCGAGCTATGCAGGCGTCGGGTTTTCGCTCGGCTGCGGGGTCAACGTCAACGTGGCCAAGACCCGCCTGCCCGGCTCGCTGGGCGAATATTTCTGGGGTGGCGCCGCCGCGACCGCCTTCTGGATCGACCCCAAGGAAGAGCTGAGCGTCGTCTTCATGACCCAGGTGATCGGCAGCGAGGCGCGCCTGAGCCTGCGGCGGGATCTGCGCACGCTGGTCTACGCGGCGATGACCGAATCGTTCGCATAGGCGCCGTCCGTAACTCGCCCCTTCGTCGCCCACGGTTGCGATGTCAGTGCGTCGGCCATCGCGTCCTCGGCCTCTTTGTCGGTACGCTTAAAAGGCGGAAGAGGCAGGAGTCGAACCTACCGAAGACGCCTGCGCGCCCTCCAACGGGTTTGAAGCCCGCGCGCCCCACCGGGAGCGGTACTCTTCCGCGGGCAAGAATGCCGCGGTTTCGCCAGTGATGAAAGGGCCGCGAGCCGCGCGAATTTGCCGGTCGGCGCAAACGCCGTAAGCAATGCCTTAACCTCCGCAGCGTAAACCATCAGCCAGGGCCATGAGGGAGGGCGGTGGCGCATGGCGGGTACCGGACCAATCATCCTCGTCGTTGATGACGATTGCGACGAGCGCGCGGCGATCGCCTCGGTGCTGCGCGAGGCGGGATTTGCCGTGGTGGCGGCAGCCCCCGATCGCAGCGCGCGGGTCGCGATGACCCGAGAGTGCTTCGCCGCTTCGGTCATCGCCCTGCCGGAGGCCGACGGGGTCGAATTCCTGCGCCATGCGCGCCGCTGGCAACCCGGCTTGAAGGCGCTGATCGTCATCGAGCCGGCGGCGATGCGGTGTGTCGATGAGGATGACGACACCCTCGTCACGCGGCCGTTCGACCCTCGCCGGCTGCTTGGCTGCGTGTTCGAGCTGGTGCTGCGCGAGGATGAAGACACGACGCCGCAGCACGGCCATACCGCCGAGTTCGGGATCGCCGCCGCCAAGCTCGCTTGTCTCGACAGCCGGCGCACCGCGGCGGCGGCAGCCGGCGCCAGCCGGCTGGCGCGCGAGCTGTCGCGCCAGATCGGCGAAGCCAGGGCGATGCACCGCGGGCTCGCCGCCGCGGCGACCATTGGCGGCCTCGCGGTCATCCACCGCCCCGCCGACTAATCCCCCTGCTTCGCCGCCCGCTTCAGCTTGATCTCGATCATCGCCAGAACGTTGCCGGCGCCATGCCGGCGGCACAGCGCGGCCAGGCTCTTCGGGTCGAGCGGCTCGGCAGCATAATTGATCGCGTCGCGCAATGGCGCCGGCAACGAATCGAATACCGCCATCAGCTCGCGCAGCAGGGCGTTGCGATCATTCATCACAATCTCAGCGTGCCGGCAGGCTCAGGCAAAGCCCGGCCGGCGCTTCGCCGAGACCGTCGTCAGCCCGCGCAGCGCCCCGGCCGCGGTGACGGCGAGGCCGAGCCCGAGCACGATCGCCGCCGGCCGCACCCCGGTCATCAGCGACCAGTTGGCGGCAATGACGCGCATCGGATCGACACCATAGGCGACCCAGAAATACCCCGCTTCGCCGAGCCCCGTCAGAACCGCCGCGGCCACCCCGAGCGCGCCGACCCACAGCAGCGGCAACCCCCTGCGCGCCGCAAGAGACCATGCCAGCAGGCGGTAGCCCATCAGCCAGAAATAGACCCCGGCCATGATCGTCGGCTCCCAGAGATCGAGCTTCGACTGCATGCAGTAATGCACGACCGCGAGCAGCGCGATCAGGTACACCACCCGGTGCAGCTTCTGCCATTTGCGGCCGAGCCGGCGGATCATGCCGTCGGTCGAGGTCGCGGCGAGCGCGGCGAGGCCAATGACCGCGGTAAAGCCGATCGTCAGATAGATCCGCGAGACGATCTCGCTGGCCACCTTGACGAGATCGAACATCTGGTCGGCGGTGTAGAGGCTCAGATGGGTGATGGCATAGGCAAAGGCGCCGACGCCGATCATCCGCCGCACCAGAATGAGCCGCGACCATTGCAGGATCTGGCGCAGCGGGGTGATCGCCAGCGCGATGAATATGAGGCGGATCGTCCACAGCCCGATCTCCCGGATCGCCGCGGTGTACGGCTGCGGCTGGAGCCAGCCCAGGGCAAACGACAGCGCGGTCCACAGCGCCGGACCGAACAGCGCGACAAGGATCGCCAGCTTCAGCGGCGAAGTGCGGCCGCTATAATCCGTCCACGGGTACAATCATCGCTCCGCATTTCCGGGCGTCACATCGGCGGCTTGACCCCGTTCTTCTCCGCCGTCACGCGGGCCGCCGTCAAGCTGCCGTCGGGCGCTTTCTGGGCAATCAGGAATACCGCCGCGCCGGGCTTCAGCAATTTTGCGTCGCCCGGGCCAAACGTGACCACCGGCGCGGCGGGAGGCACAAGCACCTCGGACTCGCCGCCCTTGTAGCTGACCTTGAGCGCCCGCCCGCCGGGAGCCGACGCGATGCCGGTCACGGTCGCGTTGGTCATCAGGCTGTTACCCACCAGGTCCCACGGACCCTCGCCCTCGCCGGTACCCTTCATCGCCTCGGGAAAGATCAGCACCTCGATCGCGTGAAGTTTGCCGTCCAAGCCCTTGATTGACGCCGCGCCGACAAAGTCGCCGGCCTTGATGTCGGAAAGCCGCTTCCTGACGACCGCCGCCACGGCGAAATTCGGAGCCAGCGCGATCGTCAGCACCGGGCCCTCGCGCGACTTCACGATCAGCGCCTGGCCGTCGAGCCTGTCGACCGTGCCGCGGATCCGGGTCGGCGTCCCGGCCGGCGGGGCCTGGGCGAAGGCGGGGCCGACCGCCAGAACCATCAGGGCTGCGGCAATCGCGAACCTTCTCATTGTTCAATCTCCCTGTTCGCAATGTTGTGCGGAATCCTACATCGGCGGCTTGATGCCGTCCTTCTCCGCGTAAAGCCGGACGGAGGTCACGGTGCCGTCGGCTTTCTTCACGGCGATGACAAAGACGGCCGCGCCCGGCTTCAAGAGGCTCTTATCGCCGGGAGCGGCGGCCAGGATCGGCACCTCGGGGCCGATGCTGAATTCGGATTCGCCTCCTTTGAAGGTGACGTGCAGCACCGCACCCTGCGCGGCCTTGGTGACGGTGGCGACCGTGGCGTTGGTCATCACGCTGTCGGGCAGATCGTAGGCGTATTGCCTGCCGCCATCCGCCGTCGGCTTGGCGAGGATGCGAACCTCGACGGCGCGAATCTTGCCGTCCTTGTCCTTGGTCCCGACCGAGGCGACAAAGTCGCCCGGCTTGATGTCGGCGAGGGTCTTCTTGACCAGGGCGAGGACCTCGAAATCCGCCGCCAGCGCGACCGGCACCGACTGGCCGTCGCGCGACTTGACCGTCAGCTTCTGGCCGTCGAGGCTTTCGACGGTGCCGCGAACCCGGGTCGGGGTGCCGTCGGGCGGGGTCTGCGCCAGCGCCGGCATGACAAATAAGCCGATCGCGGCAGCGGCAAGCGCGATCTTTCGCATGGGTCAACCCTCCCTATTGGCGTTCCGCCGATGCGTTCCGCAACAGGTGGCGCGGCGCCCTCGCCTTTTCCGCTCACATTCCGGTGAGTGAGCGGGGGCGTGGCGCATTGCTCCCCGCGGCGCTAAGCTCCGCCGCGCCACAATGGCACCGACGAGGGAGCTTCGCCCGTGTTCGCCGCCCCGCCCGTCATCAAGACCGAGGTTTTCGCCCGCCTGCCGGACTCGCTGCGCGCCCGGGCTAACCCGCGCCAACAGAGCGGCGTGCCGCGCGACAGCTTTCTCGAAGGGCCGTCCTTCGACCGCGCCGGCAATCTCTGGGTCGTCAACATCCCCTACGGCCAGGTGCTGCGCGTCTCGCCCGGCGGCGAATTCACCGCGGTCGCGACCTGGGACGGCGAGCCCAACGGGCTCAAGATCCACCGCGACGGGCGGATCTTCATCGCCGACCACAAACAGGGGCTCATGGTGCTCGACCCGAAGACCGGCGCGGTCGCGCCGTTCCTCGACCGGCCCGGCTCGAAAACCCCCGGGCTGCCGCTTTATTCGCATCAATGATGCCCGTAGGGCGGGTCTCGACCCGCCGATACTGCCGAGGCGGATCAAGATCCGCCCTACCGGAGTCCAGCATGTAGGGCGGGTCTCGACCCGCCGATAGCGTCACGGCGGATCAAGATCCGCCCTACGAAAGACCATCGGGAGACTCAACCATGCCGCGACTCGCCGGCAAGATCGCCTTCATCACCGGCGCGGGGACCGGGATCGGCCGCGCCACCGCGATCCTCTTCGCGCGCGAGGGCGCCCGGGTGGCGATCGCCGAGATCGATCCCGCGAGCGGCGAGGAGACCGCGCATCTCGCCGGCAATGGCGCGATCGCGCTCCGCACCGACGTGACCGACCCCGAGAGCCTCGAACGGGCGATCCGCGCGACAGTCGACAAATTCGGGGCGCTGCACGTGCTGCACAATAATGCCGGCGGCTCGACCGCGGCGGACAACACTGCGGTCGAGGCGCCGCTCGATGAGTTCTGGCGGGCGATAAAGCTCGATCTCTACGGCACCTTTCTCGGCTGCCGCTTTGGCATTCCGGCGCTGATCAAATCGGGCGGCGGCTCGGTCATCAACATGTCGTCGAACGTCGCGCTGATGGGGGTCGCCGGCCGCGATTGCTACACCGCCGCCAAAGGCGGCATCGCCGCGATCACCCGCTCGCTCGCCGTCGCGTATGCGGCGCAACACGTGCGGGTCAACGCGATCGCGCCGTCGGCGACGATGACCGATCGCGTCAAGGCGCTGGTGGCCGGCAACACCGCGTTGCAAAAGCTCGCCGACTCGCATCTGCTCGGCCTCATAGAGCCGGGCGACATCGCCCAGTGCGCGCTTTATCTGGCCTCGGACGAGTCGCGCATGGTCACCGGGCAGGTGCTGCCGGTCGATAGCGGCGTGACGATCTCGTGAAACGGGCCCCGCGCGACCATATGACGGCACAGTTTCCGGGATAGGGAAGGCCACATGAGCGATACGCATGAGCGCGGGCCGATCGATTGGAAGACCCAGGGCGTCAAGGTCATTCCGGGAGACCAGCTCGACACCAACACGCCGCAGACCCCGGGCATGAACCGCGCCGCGGCGATCAATTTCGCCCGCGTCGGGGCGCAGAAGATCTGGGCCGGCACGGTCCACATCCACGCCAACGCCAAGACCGGCGCGCATCACCACGGCGCGCTCGAAAGCGTGATCTATATCCTGAAGGGCCGGGCGCGGATGCGCTGGGGCGAGCACCTCGAATATGTCGCCGAGGCCGGCCCCGGCGACTTCATCTTCGTGCCGCCCTATGTGCCGCACCAGGAGATCAACGCCTCGACCGACGAGACCCTCGAATGCGTGCTGGTGCGCAGCGACAACGAGGCGGTCGTCGTCAACCTCGACATCGAACCCGTCGAAAAACCCGAAGAAGTGCGCTGGATCGACCCGATCCACAAGCCCGAGTGAGGGTGGGCGTCATCTGCATTGGCACCCTGCGTCCTTCGAGACGCGCCCTTTGGGCGCTCCTCAGGATGACGTACGTTTATGATGGCATTAAGAAAGAACGTCATCCTGAGGAGCCCGCGCAGCGGGCGTCTCGAAGGACGCACAACGCCGATCCAGGATCAGACTGACGCATAGCCTGAAGGCGCGGCTCAACGCGGCTCAGCCCCCTTCGCCCATCGCCAGGCGCAGGCCCGACAGCAACAGCTCGCGGTCTTCGGGGTTGCGGTAAGGCAGATCGGCCGGCACGACGAGAGGGGTAATGGCGCGCAGCCGAGCGATGATCGCGCGCGCTTCGTCGAGCCGCCCCATATGGGCATAGCACGCCGCAAGAAAGCGGTGTGGAACGGGATACCCCGGATTGTCTTGAACGGACAGGAGCAGCTTCGACGCCGCTTCGTCGAACCGATGTTTGAAGAAATAGGCCGCACCCATCGAGGATATGGGCGTGCCGGCTCGCTCGCGCGGGCTCAGGCGCAGCGCAGTCTCGATATGTTCGATCGCGAGATCGGGTTGACCGGCATAAATCCTGAGAACACCACTGCGATCCCAACCCCTGGCGAAGCTCGGGTTGAGCGCGAGCGCGCGGTCAACCAGCCCGATCATCGCACCAATATCCTCGCCGAAATAGGCCAGCGCAAAGGCGGCGTTGGTAAGGGTGCCCGGGTCGTTCTCCGCCACCTGGAGCGCCTGTCGCGCAAGATCGATGCCCTTGCGCCGATTTGTCTCCGGCTCTTCAGCCCAGCCGTCGTGGTGGAGTCGCACGTGGCAGGCCGCCGCGAGGGATAGGACAGGCCCATAATGCGGATCGATCGCGATAGCCTGATCGAGCAATCCCAGGGCCTCGAAAATCCGCTCCTTCGATATCGGGAAAAAGAGCGCCAGCGCACGCAAGTAGAGATCATAGGCGCTGAGGTCGGTCGTCCTCCGCGCGGCGGAACGGCGCATCTCGGCCGCCAGCAGGGCCGGCTCGATAACCCCGGCGACGCTGAAAGCGATCTTGTCCTGAAGCTCGAACACGTCTTCGATTAAGCCGTCGAAGCGGTCGGCCCACAGATGCGTGCCCGTTTCGGCGTCGATCAACTGCCCGGTGATGCGCACCCGGTTGCCGCCCTTGCGGACCGAGCCTTCGAGGACGTAGCGCACCCCCAGCTCGCGCCCGACCTGCTGCACATCGACCGAATGGCCCTTGTAGGTGAAGCTCGAATTGCGGGCGATGACGAACAGCCAGCGGATGCGCGAGAGCGCGGTGATGATTTCCTCGACCATGCCGTCGGCGAAATATTCCTGCTCGGGATCGCCGCTGATGTTCTGGAACGGCAAGACCGCGATCGACGGCTTGTCGGGCAGCGCCAGCGCCGGTGGTTCGGCAGCCCCCACCCTTCCCTCCCCCGCTTGCGGGGGAGGGCTAGGCAAGGAATGCGTGCGAACTCCCTCCCCCGCAAGCGGGGGAGGGTTGGGGTGGGGGCTTTGCGGGGAAGATGGCGGCGCACCAACGCGGAAGACATGAATGGGCTGGGCGATGTTTTTCAGCGCCTGTTCGCCCAAATCTTCGACCGGAAAATCGAGCTTGCCGCGGGTTTGGGTCAGCACCGCGTGCGAGATACAGATGCCGCCGGGCTCGGCCATCGCTTCGAGCCGGGCGGCGATGTTGACCCCGTCGCCATGAATGTCGCCCTCGTCGATGATGATGTCGCCGAGGTTGACCCCGATGCGCCATTCGATGCGCGTGTCGGCACGCTCGGCCATCGCCGCCTGCCACGCGATCGCGCAGCGCATCGCGTCGACGACGCTGGCGAACTCGACCAAGAGGCCGTCGCCGGTGGTCTTGACGATGCGCCCGTGATGCGCGGCGATCGTCGGGTCGATCAGCCCGGCACGCAGCGACTTCAGCCGCGCCAGCGTGCCTTCCTCGTCCGCCCCCATCAGCCGCGAATAGCCGGCGACATCGGCGGCGAGGATCGCGGCGAGCCTGCGCTGAACAGGCGGGTTGTCGGCCATGCGGCGCCTCCTGATGCATTATAGCTGGGAAGCGCGATCAGAAGCCGGCAAATGCGGCGCGCGAGGGGGCTATTTGAAACTATCGCGCAGCACGCGCGCGAGGCGCACCCCGGCCTTGGCGAGAAGCTGCTTGACGGTGGCGAGCGCCTTTGTTTCGTAATCGGGGCCAACCTGGTAGAGGCTGACCGAGGGGCAGGCCTCGACCTGCCCGGGCCGCGCCGGGAAACTGTGTTTCCCGGTCGGCTGCGCGGCGGTAAAGCTGTACGTGACGGTCCTGGCGATCTGATAGGTCTCGTCGGCCCAGGCTTCCGGGTTGCCCTCGGCCCATTTCTGGGATTCTGCCGCGGGCACCGACGCGGCGATGCGGGAAGCGCCCTTGGCCGGGTCCGGGCCGGCCACCTCGGCGACCAGCGTCTGCGCCCAATAGGTCGACAGCCGGACCGGCGGCTTCGCGCCGATCTGCAGCGCGATGCAGGCGCCGCCCTGGTCGCCACGATCGATGGCATGGAGCGGGTCATTGAGATCGCCGACCAGGTTCAACAGGAATTGCACCGCCGCCAGCCTTTCGAAGGACGAGGTCTCGGGGTTTTTCAGCTCGGTGGCGAACTGTTCGATCTTGTCGACGCTGCAATTGTCGTGCGGCCCCCGGCTTGCCGGATAGCCGACCGGCAGCGGCTTGCGGCTAAAGCAAGCGCGCGCGAGGTCCGGATTGTCCGGTTTGAACCGCGTCGAATGCCACGCCGAGGTGGCGTTGCGCGCCTCCTCGCTCTTGTCACGCAGCACGTCGGCCCAGGTCGCTTCGCTGGCGATATCGCTTTTGGTCAGGCGGTTGCCCTTGTCGGTCGCCAGCACGGCGAGGATTTTGGCGCGCACCCCCGGATCGCTTTGCTGCAGCGCGCGATCGGCAACAAGGGCGATGACGCGATGGCCTTGCGGCCCCCAGGCAAGGCTCGCCCGCATCGGCAGCAGCAGGACCGCGAACGCCGCGCCGACAATCGTAAGAGGCCCGATCCAGCGCCCCATTCCCGCCCTCCGCCTGTTAGGGTTGCCGCGATTGCCTGACGACCTGACAACATCTCATGCTAGCATCGCGGCAACCGGGATGTCAGCCGCCCCTCCCATTCGCTCTCCTCCCCGGGCTTGACCCGGGGATCACGGGGGAGGGCAGGGTGAGGGCTACGTCAGCAGAGGAGGAAGGGATGCGCGGGGTCGTCTTTACCGGCGAGCGCCAGCTCGAGCTGATGGAATTCCCCGATCCGACACCGGGCGACGGCGAGGTCGTCATCGAGATGAAGGCCTCGGGCATGTGCGGCAGCGACCTCCACCAATATCGCCGGCCGAAAAGCGGCGGTGCGACGGGTGGCCTCGCCGCGCCGAGCGAGCCGACCATCGCCGGGCACGAGCCGTGCGGCATCATCGCCGCGATCGGGCCGGGGGTCAGCGCGGCGCAGGCCAGGATCGGCCAGCGCGTCATGGTGCATCACTACAAGGGCTGCACGGTGTGCAACCACTGCCGCTCGGGCTGGTCGCAGCTGTGCCAGGAGCAGCCGGTGCTGGTCTATGGCAACAACGCGCATGGCGGTCACGCCCGGTACCTGAAGGTGCCGGCCTTCACCGTGGTGCCATTGCCCGACGAACTCTCGTTCGTCACCGGTGCGGCGGTCTCCTGCGGCACCGGGACGGCCTATGGCGCGCTGCGCCGCCTCAGGGTTTCCGGCAACGACACGATCGCGATCTTCGGCCAGGGGCCGGTCGGGCTGTCGGCGACCCAGCTGGCGAGCGCGATGGGGGCGCGCGTCATCGCGCTCGACATCAGCCCCGAGCGCCTGACCCGCGCCAAGGAGTTCGGCGCCGCCGAGACGGTCAACCCGCGCTCGAACGATCCGGTCGGCGCGATCAAGGATTTGACGCATGGCTACGGCGCCGAGTTCACCCTCGACACCTCGAGCCAGCCGGAGGGCCGCATCGCCGCGGTGCGCGCCACCAAGGTCTGGGGCACCACCTGTTTCGTCGGCGAGCGCAACCAGGTGACGATCGATGTCAGCCCCGACATGCTGAGGAAGCAGCTGACGATCGTCGCGTCCTGGACCTTCTCGCAGATCGGCCAGGCCGAATGCGCGCAATTCATCGTCGATCGCAAGATCGATGTCGAACACCTGTTCACCCATCGCTGGCAGCTCGACCAGGCCGAGGAGGCCTACAAGCTGTTCGACACCCAGACAACCGGCAAGGGTGTGTTTTTGCTGTGATAAATTAGATAACCACTGAGGCACGGAGGACACGGAGAAAGAGAACTCTCCAAGGGCGCGAAGCGCGCCGTTATTGTCATTGCGAGCGAAGCGAAGCAATCTCGGGCCAAGTGCGCTCGACCAAGCGAGATTGCTTCGTCGCGCGCTCCTCGCAATGACAGGTGAATATCCCGGTGACCTCCCGTCTCCGCGGTTGAATTAGGAGGAAATCGATGACCGCTACGACACCGTTCCTCACTAACGAAGACATGCTCGGCCCGCTGGCGTCGCGCTATATCGATGTCGACCGCCTGCCGTGGAAGCCGACCCCGTGCCCCGGCATCGACATGAAGGTGCTGCTCGAAGACAAGGAGACCGGCCTCCTGACCGCCCTCTTCCGGTGGCAACCGGGTTCTGAGCTGGCGCTCCATGAGCATGTCGAGGTCGAGCAGACCTTTGTCCTCGAGGGCAGCCTCGAGGACGACGAGGGCGAGGTCACTGCCGGGAATTACGTCTGGCGCCCCAAAGGCAACCGCCACATCGCGAAATCGCCGAACGGCGCGCTGGTGCTGTCGGTGTTCCTCAAGCCCAACATCTTCCTGACCGGGGAGAATGAGGGAACCCAGCTGCGGTGAGGCTTCATAGTTCGTAGGATGGGCTGAGCGCCGCGAAGCCCATCGATTAAATCTACAATGAGACAGCGAGGCAGTGAGTGCATGGCGCACCAGGATCTCATTGCCTCACCGCTTCATTGCGACTCTTGATGGGTTTCGCTCCGCTCAACCCATCCTACAAAACACGGACGCCTACCTGCATGATGGATCGGTGACGCAAATGCCCAAATCCAAGGTTTTCGCCACTTTCGCCGATGCCGTCCGCGACATCCCGGACGGCTCGGTGATCGGCTTTGGCGGGTTCGCCGTCGTCGGCATGCCGATCAACCTCTACGGGGCCCTGGCCGAGCAGGGCGCCAAAAATCTGACCTGCGTCTCGAACGGCACGCGCGGCGGCGCAACGCTGCCCTCGGACGGGCCCGACATGGGCCCCTTGATCACCAACGGCCAGGTCAAGAAGGTGATCTGCTCGTTCACCGCGCCGACCCGCGCCTCGCAAAAGCTCGTCTTCAGCGAGTATTACGAAAAGGGCCTGATCGAAGCCGAGCTGGTGCCGCAGGGTACGCTGGCCGAGCGCATGCGCGCCGCCGGCGCTGGCATCCCGGCCTTCTATACGCCCGCCGCGGTCGGCACCGAGCTCGCCGAGGGGCGTGAGACGCGCGTTTTCAATGGCCGCGAATACCTCCTCGAAGAGGCGCTCCCGCTCGATTACGCCTTTATCCGCGCCTACCAGGCGGACGACGCCGGCAATCTCCGCTTCCGCCGCTCGCAGCGCAATTTCAACCCGCTGATGGCGATGGCCGCGCGGATCACGATCGTCGAGGTCGAGGAGCCGATCCTGCCGCGCGGCGCGATCGACCCCGATGACGTGCACCTCCCCGGGATCTACGTGCACCGCCTGATCAAGATCCCGCCGGCGCCCGAAGGCTGGTGGCCGCAGCGCCCGGCCGAGGTAGCCAGACAGGAAGCCGCGAGGAGCGCACGATGAGCGATGCGAAGGGGCTGACCCGCCAGCAGATGTGCGATCGGCTGGCGATGGAGTTTGAGGACGGCTGGATCGTCAATCTCGGCATCGGCATCCCGACCCTGTGCTCGAATTTCGATTTCGGCGACAAGGAGATCATCTTCCATGCCGAAAACGGGGTGATCGGCTATGGCCCGTTGACCGGAGCCGGCAAGGAGGATCTGCACCTGGTCAACGCCGGCGGCCAGCACGTGACGCTGAAGCCCGGGGCGGCGATCGTCCATCACGCCGATTCGTTCGGCCTGATCCGCAGCGGGCGCATCGATGTTACCGTGCTCGGCGCCTACGAGGTCGCCGCGAACGGCGATTTCGCCAATTGGAAGATGGCCGGGCAGAAAGGCGGCGGCATCGGTGGGGCGATGGATCTGGCCGCCTGCGCCAAACATGTCTTCGTCGCGATGGAGCAGGTAACCCGGAGCGGGCGGCCGCGCCTCGTCGAGCGCTGCGCCATCCCGGTGACAGCGCCCGGCGTCGTCGATCTCGTCATCACCAATTACGGGCTGTTCGAGATCACCCAAGCGGGCATGGCGCTGAAGGAAATCGCGCCGGGCGTCACGATCGACGAGATCAAGGCGACGACCGGCTGCACCCTCTCGATCCCGCGCGAGGTGCCGCCGGTGCGGGTACGCGTCTGAACGGCAGGCTTCAGCCCGCCTCCGCCGGCAGCGCGACAAACCGCGTGCTGCCTTCGCGTTCGACTCGCACCAGCAGCTTTTTCTGTCCGGCCTTTTTTGCCCCGGCCGCGAGTTGCGACACTTCATCCGGGGTTGTCACGGCGGCGTGCCCAACCGCGATCACCAGATCGCCGGGGCGCAGGCCCTGTGATGCCGCCGCGCTGTTCGGCGGCACCTCGGTGACGACCACCCCCTTGGCCGAGTCGGGCAGCGAGAATTGCTTGCGCAATTCGGGGCTGAGCTTGGCGAGCTTGAGGCCGAAGGCGTCGATGGCGACGATCGGCTTCGGTTTTTCCGGCGTGGGCGGCGCGGACGGCGGGCGATTGGGATTGAGCACCGCTACCTTGATCTCGGCCTCGTGTTCCTTGCCGTCGCGCCAGATCGTCACCTTGACCTGCTTGTCCGGCGCCGTATTGGCGACGAGCCGCGGCAGCTGACGGCTGCGCTCGATGGGCTTCCCGTCATAGAGGAGGATCACATCGCCCGGCCGCAGCTTGGCTTGCGCCGTCGGGCTCCCGGGATCGATCGCGGCGATCATCGCGCCGCGGCTCTTGTCGAGACCGACGCTCTCGGCGATATCGTCGGTGACCGGCTGAATGCGTGCCCCGATCCAGCCGCGCTCGACCTTTCCGGTCGCCTTCAGCTGCTCGATGATCGGCTGGGCGAGGGCCGACGGGATCGCAAACCCGATGCCGATCGAGCCGCCGGACGGCGAATAGATGACCGTGTTGATGCCGATCACCTCGCCCGACAGATCGAACATCGGCCCGCCGGAATTGCCGCGGTTGATCGAGGCGTCGGTCTGCAGATAGTCGTCATAGGGGCTGGAATGGATATCGCGCGCCGTTGCCGAGATGATCCCGGCGGTGACCGTGCCGCCGAGGCCGAACGGGTTGCCGATCGCCAGCACCCAGTCGCCGACCCGGGCCTTGCTCGAATCGCCCCAGCTGGCGGCGGGCAGCGGGGTCTTGGCATCGACCTTGAGCAAGGCCAGATCGGTGACCGCATCGCGCCCGATGACCTGCGCCTGCAACGCGGTATCGTCGGCCAGGGTCACCGTGATCTGCTCGGCGTTGGCGATCACGTGGTTGTTGGTGACGATCAACCCCGACGGGTCGATGACAAAGCCCGAGCCGAGCGAGGCGACCCGCGGGCCGGGCGCTCCGGGTGTGCCCTTATCGCCGAAGAAGTCGCGGAACACTTCGTCGAGCGTGCTGCCGGGCGAGCTTTGCGGCGCCTCTTGCGCGGTCTTGGCGGCTGGCGGCGCGGCCTGGGTCGAGATGTTGACGACCACACCGACAACCCGCCCCGCGAGCTGGCCAAACAATTCGGCAAACGGCGTATCCGGCGGCTGCCCCCGGCTCGGCGCCACGATCATCGTCAGCAATGCCAACGAAGCGGCAACGATGGTGCCTCGTCGGCTGAAAACCCTCACCCCAATTCTCCCTTGCGGCGGCTGCGGCCGACGCTTCGCGGACCGGAGAGACGCGCTTCCCACTGCAGGCTTGGATCTAGCGCTGGCCTTTCCGGCACGGTCGATATGAAATGGCATCGCAAATGGCAAGGGCCAATCGAGTAGAGCGAATGGCCGGAAGGAATGCGGGTGTGAACGCGCGCGAGCCTAGCAAGATTCGAGAGTGTCTGCGCGCGCTGTTTGACGCGGCTCTCGGCGCGGCCGACCCGGCCAAGTTAATCACAGGCCAGGCGATCGCTGCGCATCTGCCGCAACCGGTCGCCGGCCGCACCGTGGTGGTCGGCGCCGGCAAGGCGTCGGCCGCGATGGCATGCGCTTTCGAAAAAGCCTGGCGCGGTCCGCCAGGGGAGCGCCTCGAGGGCGTGGTCGTCACCCGCTACGGCCATGCCGTCGCGTGCCGCTCCATCGAGATTGTCGAGGCCGCTCACCCGGTTCCCGACCCGGCCGGCGCGGCGGCGGCGCGGCGCGTCCTCGATCTCGCGTGCGGGCTCGGCCCCGACGATCAGCTGGTGTGCCTCGTCTCGGGCGGCGGGTCGGCCCTGCTGACCTTGCCGGCAGTGGGGCTCACTCTTGCCGACAAGCAGGCGGTGACGCGGGCGCTCTTACGCTGCGGCGCCACGATCGGCGAGATCAACACGGTGCGCAAGCATCTCTCGGCGATCAAGGGCGGCCGCCTCGCCGCAGCCGCAGCGCCGGCGCGCATCCTCACCCTGGCGATTTCCGACGTGGCCGGCGATGATCCGGCGGTGATCGCCTCCGGCCCTACCGTCGCCGATCCGACGAGCTTTGCCGATGCACGCTCGGTGCTCGCCAAATACCGTATCGAGGCGCCGTCCGCCGTCGCGGCCCATCTTGCCGCCGCGGTAAAGGAGACGCCAAAGCCCGGCGACCCGATCTTCGCCCGGACCCGCTTCGAGCTGATCGCCAGCCCGCAGCAGGCGCTCGCCGCCGCCGCCGAGGCCGCCCTCGCCCGCGGCATCACCCCGATCGTGCTGAGCGACCGGATCGAGGGCGAGGCGCGCGACGTGGCGGCGGTGCATGCGGCGATCGCGTTGCAGGTCAGCGCCGGGCGGTTTCGCATCGGCGCGCGCCTCGTGTCGCCGCCTGCGGTGCTGCTGTCCGGCGGTGAAACCACGGTCACGGTGCGCGGCGGCGGGCGCGGCGGCCGCAACACCGAATTCCTGCTGGCGCTTGCCGCGGCGCTTGCCAAAGACCCCGGCGGTGCGCCGGAGATCGCCGCGCTGGCCTGCGACACCGACGGCATCGACGGGACGCAAGACAATGCCGGGGCGATCCTCTATCCGGACACGATCGAGCGTGCCGCCGCGCGGGACATCGCCATCGATGAAAAGCTGGCGAAGCTCCGCAAGGCAGGCGTGTGGGTGAGCGCGCCATGTGGGAACAACAATTACACCACGGGCATCTCCTGGCCCGCCTGTCAGTTACGGTTTCTTTGCCGCCCTCGGCGATCTTGTGGTAACCGGTCCGACCCTGACCAATGTCAACGATTTCCGAGCCATCCTCGTCCTCGAAAATTGCCGCGCCGGCTGAGCGGGCGCGCGTCAGAAACCGGGGCATGCGGCGGCGGCGCAGCGCCAAGATCGTGGCGACGCTGGGGCCGGCGAGCGCGGGGATCGTGCGCATCCGCGCCTTGTTCGATGCCGGGGTCGATGTGTTCCGCCTCAATTTCAGCCATGGCACGCACGAGCAGCACCGCGCCAGCTTCGCCGAGATCCGCCAGGTCGAGGCGGAGACCGGGCGGCCGATCGGCATCCTCGCCGACATCCAGGGCCCCAAGCTGCGGGTCGGCAATTTCGCCAATGGCCGGGCCGAGCTTGTCGCCGGCGCGCGATTTCGCTTCGACCTCGACACCAGCCCGGGCAATGCGGCGCGGGCGCCCCTGCCGCATCCCGAGGTATTCGCCGCCGTGGCCCCGGGGACCGAGCTGCTGCTCGACGACGGCAAGCTGCGGCTGAGGATCATCGCGTGCGGCAGCGATTTCGCCGACACCGAGATCCTCGTCGGCGGCACGCTGTCCGATCACAAGGGCGTCAACGTGCCGAATGTCGTGCTGCCGATTTCGGCGATCACCGCAAAGGACCGCGCCGATATCTCCTTCGCGCTGGAGCACGGTGCCGATTGGGTCGCGCTCTCGTTCGTGCAGCGCCCCGAGGATGTCGCAGAGGGGAGAAAACTGATCGGCAATGCCGCCGGGCTCATGGTCAAGCTCGAAAAGCCGTCGGCGATCGCCCGGCTCGACGAGATCATCGAGCTCTCGGACGCGCTGATGGTGGCGCGCGGCGATCTCGGCGTCGAGATGCCGCCCGAGGACGTGCCGATCGTCCAGAAGCAGGTCATCCATGCCTGCCGGGTCGCCGGCAAACCGGTCATCGTCGCCACCCAGATGCTCGAATCGATGATAGCCGCGCCGACCCCGACCCGGGCGGAAGCCTCCGATGTCGCCACCGCGGTCTATGAGGGCGCCGACGCGGTGATGCTGTCGGCCGAAACCGCGGCTGGCCTGTATCCGGTCGAAGCGGTCGCGATGATGGACCGGATCGCCCGCCGGGTGCAGCAGGACCCGCTCTATTTTGCGACGCTCGACGCCGGCCGCATGCCGCCGGAGCACAACAATCCCGATGCGATCAGCGCGGCCGCCTGTCAGGTCGCGGCA
>CAYMRQ010000052.1:0-7401 GCA_964392845.1 uncultured Rhizobium sp. | reverse complement strand
TCGTCTCCTTCACCAGTTCGGGGGCGACCGCGTTGCGCGCGGCGCGCGAGCGTCCCGCGGCGCCGATCCTCGTCTTGACCGCGAACCTCGCCACCGCACGGCGGCTCGCGCTTCTGTGGGGCGCCCATTGCGTGCATCTCCCCGACATCAAGAGCTTCGGCGACATGGTGCAAAAGGCGGTTCGCACCGCCTTTCGCGAGGAGATCGCCGGCTCGGGCCAGCGCGTCGTCATCACCGCCGGCGTCCCCTTCGGCACCCCGGGCTCGACCAACATCCTGCGCATCGCCTGGATCGACCGGTGAGAAACCGTCACAGGAATGCAGGCTGGCCCGGCTCGTCTGGATCAAGCGCGGCCATTTTAGTCCAGCCGAGAAACAAGATCGCTGGATTATGTTCGCATTTTGTTCTAAAAGGTAGCCGAAGCTGGCGATTCCCCCGCCAGTAGCGTCTCGGAACGATTGCAACACCCTGCATCGAATTGATCTGAAAGGGTGATGAGGTCGAGATTGTCGATGGCGGTGCACGAGGCAAATCTATCGGCGAGCACGTCGACGGGAGAAGGTATGGCGACGAGCAAGCGGTCTCTCCAATCGCCGGGTCTAATTAGCAAGGTCTACGTCCCGATCCTGCTCGACATCTTCAATGCGCGCTACCGTCAGGGCGCCTCAACCGTCATCTTCTCCCTTGACGATATCCGGAATGCCGCCGACCGACTGCATCTGGAAACCCGCAATCCTGCCGATGTGGTCTACCGTATGCGCTCGCGCACTCTGCTGCCGAAGGAAATCCTCGACAAAGGGTTCTTCGTGCTCCGGTCAATCGGTCGGGGTCAGTATCAGTTCGAGAAGGCGACCAGTACGATCTTCGAGCCTGTCGACAACGAGATCACCGAGGCCATCGATCTCACACCGCTGCCGGTTCGGCGACTATTGCCAGAAACGATGGCGGCAATGGACGAGCAAGCTGTGCTCACGATCGCCAGCTATTGTAAGCTCTTCGATCATTTCACGGGTCTAACGATATACCGGCTCCGAAGCCATTTCCGTAAAAGCGTTCCCGGTATCGGACAGGCGGAGATAGACGCCATCGACATTGGGGTCGCACTGAGCGACGACGAGGCGCCGATCATATTCCCGATCGAGGCAAAAGCCGCCGCTGACGCACTGAACCGGGTCCAAATTTTCAACATGCTGCAATACTGCCGGCATTTTCTCCGGGACATGACAGTTCGCCCGTTGGCAATGAAAATCGATCACGACTCCATCATCCACATGATGGAGTTCAACGTAGCCACGCGGCCAGCGGACCTGAGAATTATTAGATCGGCGAGCTATCGGCTCACACTGTCCGAGAAGCAACTCGAATTCGTGCGGGCGACGGGCTCGGTGCCGCTATGAAAACCACGCCTGTCGCGATCGAGCTATTCTGCGGCTGCGGAGGCATGTCGACCGGGTTCCTCGATGCCGGGATGAAGGTTGCCGCCGGACTTGACATCGATCGGCGCGCGGTCGAGGCATATCGGTACAACCACGAATATCGCGGAAGTCGTGGGTTTGAGGCCGATATCTCCGGACTATCCGGTGCGGAGATACTGAAACTGGCCGAGATCGGCAGCGTCGATGTTCTCCTCGCGGGTCCACCCTGTCAGCCATTCAGCATCGTTGGGAAGCGTCGGGGTCGGGATGACAACCGCGCAAACCTGATTGCCGAATTTGTTCGGCTGGTGCACGAGTTGCGGCCGAAAGCATTCGTTTTCGAGAACGTCCCCAATCTGGCGACGATCGCTGATGGCGAGATTTTCCGCGACCTTCGTGGTTGCCTGCATCGTCTCGGATACGGCCTAGAAGCCGGTGTCGTGGCGGCAGCCGATTATGGGGTTCCTCAGACACGTCGACGACTGCTGATGCTTGGCGTCCTAGGCAGGGAGATCGGTCTCCCGGCGCCGACACACGGTTCACCTCTCTTGAGCACAGATCTTTGTCGCCACGTAACCGTGGATGATGCCATTGGCGATCTCCCGGACGCAGGCGAATATGGAGAATACAGAATCCATAATCATGAGCCGACCCTCCATTCCGCAGACATGGTGAAGCGTCTATCGGCGCTTGGGGTCGGAGAACGGGAAAGGAGTTCGTTCCACGACCGCCTGCATCCCGACAGACCCTCCTATACGCTCCGCGCAGGGACGGGCAATTTTTCTCCGCTCCGACCAATTCATCATCGGTATCCGCGCGTGATTACGGTGCGGGAGTCCGCACGCCTACAGGGATTCTCCGACGAGTTCGTGTGGCCTGATTGGATTCCGCGCCTCCAGCAATATCGTCAGGTTGGGAACGCGGTACCACCGCCGCTCGCGGCTGCTACTGCTCGCCATATCGCAACCGAACTAGGGTGGGATTTGTCCCCGTCGACGACGAAGGGCGATCCCTCGCGCCGCGCCCCGGCGATCATTCTAACCGACGACGAGCGGCGGATTCGCCGTGAGAGCCGCATCCGTGGCGCGTCTCTTGGCATGCGGCGGCGGGCCTAGAAACTGCGTCAGGCGCTCTACCAGAGTCGTCGTGCCCCGCAGTTCGCACTGCCACACGATGCCTACCGACCAGCCGAGCGCCATCATTTCGGCCATGACCTCCGCATCGCGCTCCCGGTTTCGGGCGAGTTTCGGACCCCAATAATCCGCACGGGATTTCGGCAATCGTCCCTTTGGGCAGCCCTCGTGCTGGTGCCAGAAACATCCGTGAATGAAGATGGCCTTACGGCGAGAACGAAATACGATGTCCGGCTTTCCGGGAAGACCACGGACATGCAGCCGGTAGCGATAGCCGCATTGACTCAACATCCGGCGCACCGTGTGCTCTGGACCTGTGTCTTTGCTGGTTACCCGAGCCATCAGCCAGCTTCGTCTGGCGGGCGGGATGCGATCCATAAAATTAAGGTGACAGTATACGAAACTGCATCAGCTGGCCCACCGACCCTCACCGTCCCACGCCTTTGGCGTGGGCCCCTCCCTCTCCCGCATTGCGGGAGAGGGGCTAAAATTCTCCGACCCTTCAGCCTTCCTGTTCGGTCGTCGGGTCGATCATCTTGCCGATCTCGGTGATCTTGGTCGCCGGAAAGCCGCTGATCTCGGCATGCTTGTTGATGATGGCCTGGTCCTTGGCGAGGTAGACGCAGAACGTCTTGTCGGCGGCGACATAGCTCTCGACCCATTGGATGTCGGGGCCGAGCTGGCGCAGCACCTCGTTCGATTTCGCCGCCGCGCCGCGCAGCTGCTCGCGATCGAGGCTGCCGGCCGCCGGAATGTCGCGCTCGATGATAAACTTGCGTAGGGCCATCGTTTCCTCCCTTGATGCGGCTCGCCGCCCGAGCATATCGGGACGCCGCGCGGTTGGCGAGGGCGTCCCTACTGGATATGACGGTGAACGGTGACGACGCTAAAATCGCCATATTTCTGCGGTATAGTGTGTAAATAGAAACGAATTGACAGGTGCGATCCGGCGAGCGCAACCGCATTTTTGCTGCTAATAATCGGCCGACCGGATGCCACCGCGCCGGCACAACCACAGCGTTAGTTCTCCTGTAGATCCCCAGTAAAAACAGGGCAAACAGGCTGCCATGAAATCAATTGGAGGGTGAGAGCCCGCGATGGATTACACGATTCTCGGGCGCACCGGGCTCAGGGTCAGCGTCGCCGGGCTCGGCTGCGGCGGGTTCAGCCAATTGGGCCTCGGCACCGGCAAGAGCGAAGCTGACGCGATCGGCATCATCCGCGAGGCGCTCGATCTCGGGGTCAATCTGTTCGATACCGCGGCGGCCTACGGCACCGAGGCGGTGCTTGGCAAGGCGCTGCGCTCGGTGCCGCGCGAGGGAGTCGTCATCTGCACCAAGGCGCCGTTTGGGGTCAGCCACCGGAACTCGACGCCGGAGAGCGCCGTCGCCAGCCTCGACCGCTCGCTGAAAGAGCTCGGCACCGATTACATCGATGTCTACCAGCTGCACGGGGTCGCCCCGCGCGGCTACGACCACGCGCTCGAGGTGCTCGCGCCGGCGCTGCTGCGCGAGAGGGAGAAGGGCAAATTCCGCCATCTCGGCATCACCGAGACCGCGCCGGGCGACCCCGAGCACGAAATGGCGCAGCGCGCCTGCCGCGACGGGGTGTGGGACGTCGCGATGATCGGCTTTCACATGATGCACCAGAACGCCCGCGCCACGGTGTTGCCGCTGACCCGGCAATATCGCGTCGGTACGCTCATGATGTTCGCGGTGCGCAACATCTTTTCCCGTCCCGAGCGCCTCGCCGCGACGCTGCGCGAGCTGGCCGCCGACGGCCTGGTGCCGCAAGCCCTCGCCGACAGTCTCGACCCGCTCGGGTTTCTTGTCCACGAATGCGGCGCCAGCAGCGTCATCGACGCCGCCTATCGCTTCGTGCGCCACGAGCCCGGGGTCGATGTCGTGCTGTTCGGCACCGGGGACCCGGCGCATCTGCGCAGCAATATCGCCTCGCTCCTGAAGCCGCCGCTGCCGGACGAAGACCGCGCCCGGCTCGCGAGCCTGTTCGGTCATCTCGTCGGGGTCGGGCTCGACGCGCCGCATCTCTCGCCCGCCGGCCGGGTCACCAACCGCTGAGCGACCCGCTCACGCGCGAACCCCGCTTGCCGCGAGCAGAACCGTCTCTGCGGCGCGCATCTGCGAACGAGCGCGGAAGTGGAGCCGTACGGTCAGCGATATCGCCACGACGCCGAGACCCAGCGCCAACCCAGACCACAGGCCCAGCGCACCGAACCCGAGCGGAAACGCTAGCAGCCAGCCGCCAAGAAAGCCGATCGCCCAGTACCCGATCGCGGCAATCGCCATCGGTACCGCGGTGTCGCGATAGCCGCGCAACGCGCCTGCCGCAATCACCTGCACGCCGTCGAAGACCTGGAACAGCGCAGCGATGATGAACAGCGGGACCGCGATTGCCACGAGCCCGTCATTCGCCGGATCGCCCAGATCGAGGTAGGCGCCGGCGAGGGTGCGCGGCGCCGCCCACAGCAGCACCCCGGTTGCCGCCATGAACGAGGCGCCGAGCGCCACCGCAACGAACCCGGCCCGGCGTGCCGCCGCCGGCGCGCCGAGGCCGAGCTGGAAGGCGGTCCGCACGGTCGCCGCCTGGCCGATCCCGAGCGGCACCATGAAGCACAACCCGGCGACGTTGAAGACGAGCTGGTGCGCGCCCAGCGCGTCGGCGCCAAAGAGGCCCATCAGGATGCCGGTCGTGACGAACAGCCCTGTCTCCAGTCCCGCCAGGGCGCCGATCGGCAAGCCGAGCCGCAGGATCCGGGGGATCTCGGCCAGCACCCGGATCGCCATCCTGACCGGTACCTGCGTCGGCCTGGCCACCAGGTAGCCGGCAAAGCAGAATAGTATCAGCCATTGCACGATGGCGGTGGCGCAACCCGAGCCGGCGCTGCCCATAGCGGGCACGCCGAAATGACCGAACACCAGAACCCAGTTGAGAGCGGCGTTCAGCGGGATCGCGAGCAACGGGATCACCAGGACGATCCGCGTGCGAAACGCCGCAACCAACAGGAAGCGCAGCACGGCAACCCCGAGAAAGGCCGGCGCGCCCCAGCGGATCGCCCGCATAAAACGTTCGATCTCGGCGGCCAGTTCGGGCTCGTAACCAAGGCCGGCGAGGAGCCCCGGGATGACCGTCAGGATCGCGATGACCGGCGCCGCGAGCACCGCGGCGATGATCAACCCGGCGCCGGCGACCCGCCCGGCCGTCGGGTGGTCCTCGGCGCCGATCGCATGCGCCGCCAACGGTGACACCGCCGTCAGCACGCCCTGGCACAGCATCAGGAGCGACATATAGAGCGCCGCGCCCAGCCCGGCTGCCGCGAGCGGCGTTGCGCCGAGATGCCCGACGATCAGCACATTGGTCGCGTTCATCGTCATCTGCGCCAGATTGGCCCCCGCCAACGGCGCCGCGACGGCGAGCGTCGCCCGGATCTCCGCGGCAATGGGCGAACGGTCGACGGCCATGATCAGCGAACATTATGGGGGTTCAGGGTTCCGGGAAATGGCGCTTGGGCGAAGCTCGCACGCACCAATCCATTCAGACCAGAAACTGCGCCAGCATCAGCGCGACGCAGAGGGCGACGCCGAGCGGAGGAATCCACCGCGGGACCGTTACGCCTTGTGCTACTGCGGTCGCGTCGCGTTGCACGCGCCACAGCGCCAGGTCGACGAGCGCGAACACGGCGAGCGTGATCGCGTTGGTTAGCACCAGCAGCAGCTCGAATGGCACGAGCAAGGCGGCGGCAAGAACGATCGTGCCGGCCAGCAGCGTTGCGAGCACCGGGGTTTGCGTGCGCGGATGCACACGGCCAAGGATGGCAGGCAATTGTCTGTTGCGTGCCATTCCGTAAAACAGGCGCGCCAGCATGACGATCTCTACGAGCACACCGTTGGCGACCGCGAGCCCGCCGACCGCGGCGAAGACCGAGGCACCCGTGCCGTTGAACAGGCCGATCAGCGGATTGCCCGCCGTGCGGTCCGCGAGCACCGCTGCTGCGGCAACCGCGACATAAAGGACGACGCTCGCTGTAACCGCGCCGAGAATGCCCCGTGGCACGGTGCGGTGCGGGTCCTTCACCTCTTCCGCCAGGTTCGCCAGCGTCTCGAAGCCGATGAAGGCAAAGAATGCGATGAAAGCGCCGGAAATCGCGCCGCGCCAGCCAGCCAGGTCCGAGGGGACCATGCCGGCCACGTGAAACGCAGGCGCTGCGATCAATCCGGCGATCGTGGCCGCCACCAGTCCGGCGATCTCGATGAGGCCCATCGCGGCCGCAACACCGACGCTGACGCGCACCCCTGACAAGCCGATTGCCGTGAAGCCGGCAACCAGAACCACGATCAGCAGGGAAGGGGGCAGAGGTAGCAGCACCGCTAAATAATGCGTCGCACCACGCGCGATCGAAGCAGCGGCGATGGCGACCGCCAGTGTCAATGCTGTGCCGGTCAGTTGGGCCAGCGCGTCGGACCCGAACCCATGCTTCACATACGAGACCGCCCCCGACGCCTCCGGAAACCGGTTGGCAAGCTCGGCGTAGCAAAGTCCGGTCGCGGCGGCGGCGATCCCGGCCAGCAGGAAGGAGAGCGGGGCGGCGGCTCCCGCGCGGCCGATGACCGCACCAATCGCGACATAGATGCCGGCACCGACGATGACGCTGAGACCGTAAAACAGTAATGGCCAGAACGTCAGCACGCGCCGCAAGCCGGCGGCACCCGAAAGCGGGGCGGTTTGATCGACCATCTGGGGTCAGAGTGGATTTTCCACGCGTCGCGCGCCCGAGCGGCTAAAGGACATCCCGCTTACCATCGAGCCTCAGCCAATTTGAGGAGGCGGTAGGGCAT
>CAYMRQ010000051.1:15962-24648 GCA_964392845.1 uncultured Rhizobium sp. | reverse complement strand
ATCCTCAACCGGAAACCCCATCATACGGATGCGGTTCAGTATCCATTCGTTGAACGGGAACCGCTCGTTCGGGTACGTCATGATTTTGGCGTCCCACTCGTGCGTCAGGCTCCGCTCCAACTCCGCGTCAATATCATTGGCTTGGATCGGATCGAACGCGACAACTTCTTGTACAGACATCTTTATTCTCCTCCGCTGGCACGCCGAGCGCCCCCTCTGGGGCTCTCCACACCGCAAGACCGCACCGCGGCAACCGTTACCGAGGTGTTAGCAATCCGCCCGATTAGTGACCAGATTTCGCCATGCGGGAAACGGTAACAGGCTTTCGCGTGATTGCAACCCCCTTTTTGCGTTGATACCGATGTTGGCAGACAACCGGCAGGTCCGCAGAGCGCCGCGTCCCATTTTAATCTTAATTAAGGTGGAGTTAAGGTGGAGTTACGCTTAATAATAACGTGGCAACCGCCTCGATAACTGTGTAACAGCATAACCTCCCTGCGCTTAGACACCGCCATCGGTCCTCACACGTTGATTCACCCTTGGTTCCGATCAAATCCCGCATTGACTGTTGCAGAGGCGGCAACCGTTGGGGGTGCAGAGCTCTCCTACACGCTGACGTTGAGCACGCAGCCGTTGGGAATCCACCTCAGCCCAACACAAAACCCGATTCGTTTATTTCCTTACGAGCCCTAAGCGCAGCCCCAACCCAGGACAGCACCGTCGGGAAGCAGTCGAGAGCAGCCGGCGTGCCCGCCACGATAAAACCCCACAAGTATCGACAACGATCGTCCACTTGCCGCGAAGGCTACGCACGGCGCCACATCGGCGGCCGCGCCCGGACCGGGTCGAGTAGCGACCAGTCGCCATCCTCCAGCACATGGCCCTTCGGATAAGGCGGCCGCGGTTCCAGTCCAAGAGAAAGGACGACGCGATCGTCGCGATAATAACATTGCAGGACGATTCGGGTGAGCGTCGCCACCGCGGCCCCGCCCTTCGCGCGCAGTGCCATGGCCACCGCCTCCCGCCGTGCCGGGTCGAGACTGGCCAGCGGCAGCCCGGCAAGGCGCGCGAGCTCGTCCAGCGCCTCCCGCACAAGGCCCGTGTCGCGGCCGAGTGTCGCCACGATGTCGGCCTGGATCACGGGATCATCGGCGCCGGGCACAGCGAATTCCGCGCTGGCTGGAATGATCACGCCCGCGATGGCGCGCAGATCGTCGCTCTGAGCTGGGGTGAGCGGGCCATCCGTGGACATCGCTTGCCTCAATCGAACAGGTTGGCCAGGCGCTGCTTCATCTGATCGGCGATGTAGAGCGCCAGGGCCTGGATGGTGGATGTCGGGTTCACCCCGCCGGAGGTGACGAACAGGCTGCCGTCGACGATGAACAGGTTTTTCAAATCGTGCGACCGCCCCCACTCGTTGACGACCGAGCGGGCCGGGTCGGCGCCCATGCGCGCGGTCCCCAGAAGGTGCCAGCCGCCGTACAGAATGGGGCTGTTGACGCAGATCTCGGTCGCCTCCGCCGCGGCGAGGATCTCCGTAGCGCGGGCGACGCCATGCTCCATCATCCGCGCCGTGTTCTCGCCGATCCGGTAGTCGATCCGCGGCGCGGGGATGCCGTTGCTGTCCTTCAGGACGGGATCGAGCGTGACGCGGTTATGCTCCTCCGGCAGATCCTCGCAGATCGCGGAGAGGCCCAGGCGATGACCATTGAGGCGGCGGAAGGCGGCGTGATGGCCCGCGCCCCAGGGCAAGATTCCCTTCGCTTCGCTGGCGACGGCCTCGACAACCGGCCCGACGCCGCGGCCGAACTGAAACGTGTAACCGCGCACGAAGCCGCGCGACGGGACGGTTTCGTAGAACTCTTTGCTCCACAGGCAGGTCGGCGGCGCACGGTTGCTGTCGGTCGCCTCGTCGACATACCCATAGACCTGGGCATAGGGGTGGAACATCAGGTTCTTGCCCACCAGCCCGCTGGAATTGGCGAGCCCGTTCGGGAACCGCCCGGAGGCCGAATTCAGCAGCAGTCGCGGCGTCCCCACGCCATTGCAGGCGAGCACCACCACCTCGGCGGCCTGAAATTGCTCGATTCCCTCCGCGTCGTAATACACGACGCCGGCGGCCATGCCGTGCTCGTTCGTCGTGATCTCGCGCACCCGACAGTGCGTGCGCAGTTCGACGCCGGCACGCCGCGCCGCGGGCCAATAGGTGATGTCCGTGCTCGCCTTCGACCCTTGCGCGCAAGCGGGTGTGCAATGGCCCAGATTGATGCAGCGCGCGCGCCCCTCGTAATCCACCGTCGCGACCGTGGTATCGGACGGCCACCAATGCCAGCCAAGCCGGTTCATCGCCTTCGCCAGCATTGGGCCGGAGCGGCCGAGCGGCAGCGGCGGCATCGGTGGGTTTCGCGGCGGGACGCCGGGATCGCCGGCGAGGCCGGAAACCCCCATCATCCGGTCATTTTCTTCGAAAAACGGGACCAGCGTGTCGTAATCGATCGGCCAATCGTCCGCCACGCCATCGAGGCTGCGCACGCGGAAGTCGGACGGATGCAGGCGCGGAAAATGCGCCGTGTACATCACGGTGCCGCCGCCCACGCCGTTGAAGTTCACCACCTTGATCGGCGAGTTGTCGTCGTTGATCGGGTAGTCCTCGGGCCGGGCACGGATGTTGGGACTGGGGGAATAGTCGCCAAAGGCGCGCGCCTCCCAGTCGCGGCCCGTGCTGGGGTATGTCGCGGGGTTCATCCAGCCGCCTTGTTCGAGGCAGAGGATGTGCATCTTGGTGTCGGCGAGCCTCCACGCCACAGCTGCGCCGGATGCGCCGGCGCCAATGATCAGCACGTCTACCGGACCGTTCATGCTGGTCTTTCCTTCATCTGCCGCAGCATGCATCGATCGGCTCTTGAGACGCAATGCGGCGCCAGTTCAATGTCATGAATGCGGGATCGGGCCCGAAAGCGATCCAGTACCCTCAGCGGCACGCGCCTGCTACGAGCGATTTGCAGCATCAACGGCGGTGCCGTGGCGACCCCGGCCCGCCGCGAAGCGGCGGGCGCCAGCTTCAGCTTCCCCGCTATTAACGGTAGCGATGCCGAGCCGGAATTCATTCAAGACCGCGTCCTCCCAGCCCAGGCCCCATTGCTCGATCGCCGAGAGCCGATCGCTGCGCAGTGCCGCCTGCGGCAGGCGTGCCAGCTCCTGGGCCAGTTGCTTGGCAACGGCGAGCGCTTGTCCGGGTGCGACGACACGATTAGCCAGACCGATGCGCTCGGCTTCTTCGCCGGAAATGCCCCTTCCCGTCAGGATCAGGTCCATCGCCCGGCTGTGGCCGATCAGTCGCGGCAGCCGGATCGTTCCCAGATCCATCAAGGGGACGCCGAAGCGTCGGCAATAGACACCGAAGATCGCGTCGCGGGCCGCTATCCTGAGGTCGCACCAGAGAGCGAGTTCAAGCCCTCCGGCCACCGCCGGACCCTCGATCGCGGCGATCACCGGCTTCGACAATTTGAGGCGGGTCGGTCCCATCGGCGCATCGCCGCTCTCGACGCGATGGCTGCGGCGTCCGGCTGCCGTTTCCTTCAGGTCGAAGCCGGCACAGAATGCGCCATCCCGACCGGTAAGGATCGCAACCGATGCCGAGGCGTCGCCATCGAAGCGGCGAAAGGCGGCGGCCAGTGCTTGCGCCGTGGCGTGATTGACCGCATTGCGCACCGCGGGGCGTTCGATCGTGACGACGGCAACCTCGCCGTCGATGTAGTAGGAAACCGTCGAGGCTTCAGTCATTCCCGGGATCTCCTGATCCGGCAGACGCAGGATCGAACCCCGCCCCTCGGCATCGCCCGGCTCAGAGCCGGTAACGGCACTCGGCCGAAAGCGGCACGGCGTGAAAATCACGCCGGTTGGTGTCGCGGTTCTCCAGGTTGATGAACAGGCATTCGTCGTGGACGAAGTGCGGCCCGGCGTGCCAGGTCGCGACGTGCAGCTTGATCAGGCGATCGCCCGGCACCCGAAAGGCGACAATGTCCTCAACGCGTGGGCGCGAATCATCGCCAAGCTCGCCCGGCGGCGCCACGCCGATCAGCCATTCCTTGCCGCCGAGCGAGCCCAGGCATTGCGTGACCCGCCGGTGCCGGGCGATCCGGGTGAAGCCGAGCCCGACATGCGGCAGATGCATGAGCCACAGCCGCGGCTCGCCATTGCCCAGAATGAGGCTTGCCTCGCTGGCCGAGGCCTCGGGGTCGTAGCTGGTCTCGGCGCCCTGGCCGCCGGTTCGCAGCGGCGCGATGACCTGGCCGTAGGGGGCAAATGCCTCCGCCGTCAGCTCCCTGATGTCCAGCATGTGCCGCGGCAGCCTGCCCGCATCGTTCATCGTCGCCTCCCCTGATCAGCCTCGCCGGCTGGCAAGGCGCGTCATCCGCCGCCCAGCATATGCCGGACGGCGAGGTAACTGAACGTCATCGCTGAAGCCAGCGACAACCCGGCCTGGTAGCCGACGCCCTGCTCGGTGGCGGAAGCAGCATTGCCGGACGCGTAGAGACCCGGAATGGGACGCCGTCGCAGGTGAACCACCCGTCCGCATTCGTCGGTGAGCAGTCCAGCCGACGATCCGCCGGCCGGATGCAGCTCGATGCCGTAAAAGGGCGGCTCCTCGACGGTGCCGAGGCTGCCGTTGCCGCCCGGTGCAGTCGTCGCGGACGCGAGCTTCCACTGGTGCTCGCCCCGGTGAAAGTCCTCGTCCGTGCCGCCGTCCACAAAGCCGTTGAACCGGCGGACGGTTGTCTCCAGCTCGGCGCCGTCGATCCCAAGTTTTGCCGCCAGTTCAGGCAAGGTGCCGGCGCGCGACACCGGCTGCGGCACATCGCTGCCGACCGGCCGGTTGGCGAACGAATATTTCTTGAGATACTGCGCGTCGAAAATCAGATAGGCGGGCAGGTTCGGATATTCATGCCGCCCGGGATCGAACAGACGGAGCTGCGGCACGATCCCCTGAAAGAAGGTCTCATCGGCAAAGCGCCGGCCATACTTGTTCACCAATAGCGTATGCGGGCTGCACAATTCGACGATGCCGGCATAGACGCAGGTCGCCGTCCCGCCCGGCAGCTCCGGCGGAATCGTGTAGGACAGCATCACCCGCAGGCTGTTCTCGATCCTGTGCAAGATCCCGCCGATCTCCGCGCCGAGGACGAGGCCGTCGCCGGTCAAGGACGCCGGCGTCAAGCCCGACGCCTCGTGGGCGAAGCCGGGGAGCTGCTCGAAATCCCAGCTCATCTGCGGGTTTGCGCCGTAGCCGCCGGTAGCCAGGATGACGCCTTTGCGGGCCGCGACAAACTCGCCGGAACGCATGACGACGCCGGTCACCCGTTGGTTTTCGATCGCAAGGGTTGCCACATCCTGATCGGTGAGGATTTTGACGCCGCGGTCGAGCAGCGCCTTGAGGAACTGGCAGACCAGGCCCAGACCCTTGCCGCGCATATCCTGCCGCTGGCGCTCATCGACGAGATCGGCATCCCAGCGCGAAACGCTGTTGATGCCGCCCCAGGCGATTTGCTCCTCCGCGGTCACGAAGCACGGTACGTCGTCGGGCACCGAGACGCGGTCGCGCCAACCGCCGAGATCGAAGCCCGAGATCAGGTCGGCCTCGACGCATCGCCCGACCGCGTGGGAGCCCGGAGCCTTGTCGTAATAATGGTCGGTTACGCCGCGGACGACACGAAAACGGACGCCGCATTTCTCGAAGAACTTCAGCGCTTCCGGCGAACGGTCGACGAAAGTGGATAGGCGGGCATCATCAACATTCCCGCCGCCGAGAAACCGCATATAGGCGAGAACTTCATCCCTTGTGTCGCCGTGTCCGGCGGCCTGCGCCAAATGGTTCTGGCCGACCCAGATCAACCCATAGGAATGAACCGTGCCGCCGCCGAGCCTCGCCGCCTTTTCGAGAACCACCGGCTGCAAGCCCAGTGCATGGGCGGCCAGCGCTGCGGCCAGGCCGGCGATGCCGGATCCCAGGATGACGACGTCATAAGAACCGCCAGCCGAGATCATCGGATCAACTCCCCTCGCTGACCGCGGCACGGGTCGCCTTGGACCGTTCCGCGGTGGCGTCGCCGATCCGGGTGGTGCCGCGGGGCGCCCGCGCGATCAGTCCCCCCGGCCAGTGTCGACGAAGTCAAAATCCTCCGCCGCCACGTTTTCGAAGAACGCCTTGTGCTCGCTCTGCGGGAACGGCCACAGGACCGGCGTGGCCTGCCGGCTGGTATACCAGTTCTTGCAGCCGCCGACCCAGACGGTGCCGGGAAAGGCGGCGCCGAGACGGGCAAGGAATTTCTCGGTCGCCGCGACGGTCGGCGCGACCGCGGCGCGGCGCCTGCGGGCTTCGGTGATGAGCCGCATGATGCAACCTATCTCCTGGTCGAGCCCGAGCGGCACCGGCACATTGTTCACCGGGCTGAACGGTCCGTAGAGCATGAACAGGTTGGGAAAGCCGGGCAGCGCGATGCCGCCATAGGAATAGACCTTTTCATTCCAGGCCTCGTCGATCGTCGTTCCGTTGAGGCCGGTCACATTCATCGGTCGCATATAAGCGTGGACATCAAAGCCGGTGGCGTAGACCAGCACGTCGAGCGCGACCTGCGTACCGTCCGCCATGACGACGCCCTCCGGCACGATCCGCTCGATCGTCCCCTTGACGATATGCGCGTTGGGGAGCTGCACCGCCTCGTAATAATTCCTGTCGGATTTCGGAATGCGGGTGCAGCCGAGATTGTAGTCGGGCGTGAGTTTCTGCTTCAGCTCGGGGTCCTTGATGTAGTCGAGAAACGACTCGTACTCGCGCTCCATCGCCGCGCGCTGCGGGCCGGGGTAGAGGCGCCAGGAATCGCCCTCGTTGATCATTTGCCATAGCCGGCGCTGCTCGCGGGCGTAGCTGCCGGGCAGCCGAAGCTTGAGGCGCTCGCACCAGGTCGAGTACGGGTTGTCGCGGATATGGACCCATTGCGCGCGGCGAATGAACTGGGTGACGTCGCACCCGGCCCAGGCCAGCGCCTCGGTGATCTGCACGCCGCTCGCGCCACTGCCGATGACGCCCCAGCGCTTGCCGGTGTACGGCACGCTGTGGTCCCAGCCCGCCGAGTGGAACGACGCGCCGGCGAAACTCTCGCGCCCCGGGATGTCGGGCAACAGCGGCTTGTGGAGAAAGCCAGTGGCGCAGATGAATACATCGGCAACATCGGTATTGCCTTTGGCCGTCTCGACTTGCCAGCGCCCCTCGGTAAAGCGGGCCGCGACTACTTCCTCGTTGAAGCGGATGAACCTGGTAAGGCCGCGGTCGCGGGCGACCTTCTTGATGTAGGCCCAGATCTCGGCGGCCGGCGCGTATTTGCGCGACCAGTTGTAGTTGGGCTGGAACGGGAACTCGTATTGCCGCGACAGGACATCGACGAAGAGGCCGGGAAAGGTGTTGTCCCGCCAGGTCCCGCCGACCTCGCCGGCCTTTTCGTAGACGGTAAAATCGATGCCGGCGCGCTTTAGCGTCTCGGCCATGAAGAGGCCGGCGACGCCGGCGCCGGCGACGACAACCCGAAATCCCCGATCAACCATCACGCCTCGCAGAACCGACCGCATCCACGTCAGTCGAAGTTTATGCTGGACGCCACAGGCTCGGCAACATGTTGGCGTCTGTTTGCTTGTCCGCAGCCGATTGGTGGCGCGAGGCGCCGCCACGGCACCGATCGGCATCATCGAGCCCGACGCACACCTCGACAAGCTATAGTGATTTCGGAGTAGATTCTGCGAAACGGCGTCGCCAGTAATCAGCGCTGTCGAGCGAGCCTGCTCATAGGGAGACCGCCATGCCGACCGAAGCCCGCGCCTATCCACGCCCGCTGCCCAACCCCGCATGGCTTGACAGACTGACCGAGGAGATCCTCGAGCCCGATCTGCCGATCGTCGACCCGCACCATCATCTGTGGGATCACCCGGGCAGCCGCTATCTGCTCGACGAACTGCTGGCCGACGTCAACTCGGGGCACAACATCGTCGCGACCGTGTTCATCCAGTGCGGTTCGGGCTATCGCACCAGCGGCCCCGAGGAAATGCGGCCGATCGGCGAAAGCGAGTTCGTCCGGGCGATCGCCGAGGAGGGTGATCGACGCGGCGGCAAGACCAAGATTTGCGCCGGCATCGTCAGCTTCGCCGATCTGCGGCTGCCGAATGTCGATGCGGTGCTCGACGGGCAGATTGCCGCGGCTGGCGGCCGGTTTCGCGGCATCCGCCAGATCGGGGCGCACGACCCGGCGATCATCGGCGCCTCGTCCTATGTGCCGCCGCCGGGGCTGATGGACGATCCGAACTTCCGCCGCGGCCTGAAGCGGCTGCCGGCGCATGATTTGACCTTTGAGGCGTGGATCTATCATCCGCAGATCAAGACCCTGACCGAATTGGCGCGCGACTGCCCGGACGTGACGATCGTGCTCAACCACTTCGGCGGTCCGCTCGGGGTCGGGCCCTACAAGCGCGACGCGGTGTTCCCGGGCTGGCGCGCCGATATCAAGGCGCTGGCCGCCTGCCCGAACGTGTATGTGAAGCTCGGCGGCATGGCGATGATCGTCAACGCGTTCGATTTTCACCTGGCGCCGCTGCCGCCGTCATCGGGTGAGCTGGCCAATGCCTGGCGGCCCTATGTCGA
>CAYMRQ010000051.1:674-15952 GCA_964392845.1 uncultured Rhizobium sp. | reverse complement strand
GTGCCAACCGCTGCATGTTCGAGAGCAACTTCCCGGTGGACAAGGGCGCGTGCAGCTATCCGGTGCTGTTCAATGCGTTCAAGCGGCTCGCGAGCGGCGCCTCGGCGTCGGAAAAGGCCGATCTATTCGCCGGTACCGCATCGCGATTTTACCGGCTGGGATAAGGATGTCGGGCTGATTGCCCCGGCATAGAGGAGAAAGCTGATGGACCTCAGGGGCGCGGTCGCGCTGGTGACCGGCGGCAATGGCGGGCTCGGGCAGCGCATCTGTCACGCGCTGGCCAAGGAGGGGGCGCATATCGCCGTCATGTATGCCCAGAGCCGCGACCAGGCGGAGGGCGTCGCCCGCGAGCTGACATCGCGGTATCAGATCAACGCCGCGGCGTTCGCCTGCGACATCACCGATGGCGCGGCGGTGGCGGGGCTGGTCGGCGAGGTGACCGGGCGCTTTGGCCGTCTCGACATTCTCGTCAACGACGCCGCCTACAACAAGGCGATCCCGTTCCCAGACCTCGACAACCTCACGATCGAGGTGTGGGACAAGATCATCGCGGTCAACCTGACTGGGCCAATGCGCCTTACCAAGGCGGTGGTGCCGGTCATGAAGGCCCAAGGCCGCGGCCGCATCGTCAACATCGCATCGGTGGCGGGGGTTGGGCCGACCGGCTCGTCGATCGCCTATGCGGTGTCGAAGGCGGGCCTCATCCACCTGACGCGCTGCATGGCGGTGGCATTGGCGCCGGAGACGCTGGTCAACTGCGTGGCGCCGGGCCTCTTGGAGGGCACCCGGGCGACCGCCAACCTCCGGCCCGAGTTCATCGCGAACTCCGCCGCCACCTCGTTGCTGAAAAAGCCCGCCGACAAGGACGACTGCGCCGACATGGTGGTCACGATGTGCCGTACCGAGACGATGACCGGCCAGACGGTCGTCATCGATTCCGGCCGCTACTTCCATTGATGCCGCCGAGTGAGATTCCGGCTGCCATCCCGGCAACCAAACCATCCGAAAGGCCCTCGCGAATGGACATCTCCGGCAAGACCGCCATCGTTACCGGCGCTGCGTCCGGCATCGGGCTGGGCATTGCCACCGCGCTCGCGGAGGCGGGCGCCAACGTGGTCATGGCCGATATCCAGAAAGCAGCGGTCGAAGCGGCGGCTCATGGCCTCTCCGGCACCAACAAGCGCGTCATGCCGGTGCGGATCGATGTGACGCAAGAGCAATCCGTGGTCGACGCCCTGGCGGAAGCCGAGCAAAAGTTCGGCAAGCTCCACATCGCCTGCAACAATGCCGGCGTGCCGATGCACGGTACCCGAATGATCGACGTGCCGCCCGGCGACTGGGAATTCGTGATCGGTGTGAACATCTGGGGGATCATTCACGGTATCCGCCACTTCGTCCCCGCCATTCTGCGGCACGGCGAAGCAGGGCATATTGTCAACACGGCCTCGGTAGCCGGCTTCCAGAACCGCCGCGGCACCAACCAGGGGCCGTATTCGATGAGCAAATACGCTGCCCTTTCCCTGTCCGAGGCGCTGGAACACGAGTTGGAAGGCACCAATGTCGGCGTTTCGGTGCTGTGCCCCGGTCCGATCGCCACGAACATCGCTCGGGGCGCGCGCAACCGCCCGGACCATTTGGGCGGGCCGCAGACCCGCGCCAATGACGAGGCGGTGTTGGCCGAACGCCTCGCCACGATCGGTCTCGATCCGAAGAAGGTGGGCGATCGCGTGGTGGAGGCGATCCGCACGAAGAATTTCTATGCCTTTGTCGGCGCGGTTCCAGCCGATGTCATCACGGCCCGCCACCGTCGCATCGAGGATGCCCTGAACAGCCCGTGGGTGACGCATTACTGACAGATTCAGCACCGTAGGGCGGATGACCCCGGCGAAAGCCGGGGGTAATCCGCCATGGCCAGCGCGGATTTGGCGGAATGCGCTTCGCTTTTCCGCCCTACGTGTTCCGCTAATCGCTCGTGAAGAAGGAGTTCGAAGGATGACCGAAGCCAAGCTCGCTCCGAACCTTCCGGATTGGATGGTGGAGCATACCAACCGCTACCTCTCCAGCGGGGGCACCGAGGGGCACATGTACAGGATGAGCCAGCCGGGCCGGCCCGAGCTGACGGTGCCGTCGCTGCTGCTGACGACGACCGGCCGGAAGTCGGGGGAGAGGTTCATCTTCCCGCTGTTCTACGGGAAAGCCGGTGACAGCTGTTTCGTGATCGCCTCGAAGGGCGGCGCGCCGCAACATCCCGGCTGGTACCGCAACATCCTCGCCAACCCGGAGGTCGACGTGCAGGTCGGGACGGCGAAGATGACGGCGCGGGCCAGGACCGCCACCGGCGAGGAGCGCGCCCGGCTGTGGGAAAAGGCACTGGAGTTCTGGCCGCCCTACGCCGATTACCAGCGCAAGACCGCGCGCGAGATCCCCGTCGTCGTGCTGGATCCGGTCCGTTAACGCCGCAGGTGCGGCGACGCCGGACGGCAGCCTTCCACCCGGCGCGGTAAAAAGACCCACTCCCAGCCGCCGCAGCGGCCAAGTTCTAGCCTGCCGGATTCAGCGGATCAGCGGAACCAGCGGTCGGTCATGATCAGTTCAACCTGCTTGTTCTCGACAGAATCACCCCGCATTTCGCTGCCATCGGGGTTGATGCGGCCGTGGCGGTCGATACCGTCGAAAGCTGCGGCGCCGATGCGCACCATGACCAACGGCTCGTCGCTCGTCGCCTTGAACCAATAAAACGTGCCGTGCGGCAGCAGCACCCCTTCGTTCTTGACGATGGTGCGGCCCTCGTCGTTCGGCCCGTAGAACGTCGCTTCACCCTGCAGGACAACGAAGGTGTGGTCCTCGTTCGGGTGGGCATGCAGGCCGTTCTCGCCGTCCGCCGCATAGGTCTTCAGCACGACCCACATCTTGTCCGATGCAGCAACCGGGGTGTCGGTGCGGCCCTGCTGTGGAAGCTGAGCCTCCAGCTTGAAGAAGGTCGGCTTTCCCTTGATGACCTGCGCCTTGACCTTGTTGCGCAGATCTTCCGGGCTTTGAGCGATGGTCAAGGTACCGTCGGGCGGCATGGCGTTCTCCTGCATCGGGGCAGGTCAAGGCTAGAGCCGCGCTCGGCTTGGGTCAAATTTATGTGCAACTGAGCCGCCGGCGTGAGCCGATCGTGCGCATATTCCGAGCACATGACGATCTTGCCCTTGTGCAACCGGATCGTAAGTTTTTGAAATATATGGTGCTGCCGGTAAGGATTGAACTTACGACCTCCCCCTTACCAAGGGGGTGCTCTACCACTGAGCTACGGCAGCTTGGCGCTCGCGCAGGCGGCGGCACGGGATACACGAGGCCCCGGCGCTTGGCAAGGCGAGCGGCCGAAAGGCGACCGATCCGCCGTGCTGCGACAGAGCGACATCGCAAGCAGCGTGGAGCAGTGATTGCCCGCGGAGATTGTCCGAGGAGGTTGACAGCGGCGCGCGGCTCCCCTTCCATCGCCCGATGGCCGACGCCCCCGAGATAAGCAGCGCCAGGCAGATCGAGCAGGCCGCGCGCGACGAGCGCTTGGCGCGCGCGCTGCGTGAGAATCTGCGGCGCCGCAAGGAGCAGGCCCGCGCCCGCGAGCCGCGGGCTGCCGACCGGCCGGACAAGGCGGTGGCCGGCGACGAGCCACCCGCTTGAGCGGGCCCCTTGAGCGCCACTGGGCTCTCCCGTAAAAGCAACCGGCACGGATGGGGATCGCCCTGGGATCGCCCTGGGGATCGCCCCTGGGGGTTGCCCCGGCCGCCGCCTGACGCGGCGGTCACCGCCGCCCGGAGCCGAGACGATGGACAAGATCCTGATCCGCGGAGGCGTGCCGCTCTCCGGCACGATCAAGATCAGCGGCGCCAAAAACGCCGCGCTGCCGCTGATGGCGGCGAGTCTGTTGACCGCGGACCCGCTCGTGCTGGCCAATTTGCCGGATCTTGCCGACATCACGACGATGGCCAACCTCCTGGTGCAGCACGGCGTGGCGATCGGCATCGGCGCCTCCGATAGAGCGGGCGATTCGGCGCAATGGCCGGGCCGGGTGCTCGAACTCTCGGCGCGCCAGATCACCTCGACGACCGCGCCTTACGATCTGGTCCGCAAGATGCGGGCCTCGGTCTTAGTGCTGGGACCGCTCGTCGCGCGCTGCGGCCGCGGCCGCGTGTCGCTGCCGGGCGGCTGCGCGATCGGTACCAGGCCGGTCGACCTGCACATCCAGGGGCTGCAGCGCCTCGGCGCCGAAGTTGAGCTGCGCGAGGGCTATATCGAGGCCCACGCCCCCAAAGGGCTGCGCGGCGCCGAGATCGTGTTTCCCAGTGTCTCGGTCGGCGCCACCGAGAACCTGCTGATGGCCGCCACCCTCGCCGAGGGCGAGAGTTTGCTGATCAACGCCGCGCGCGAGCCCGAGATCACCGACCTCGCCCACTGCCTCGTCGCGATGGGGGCCAAGATCGACGGGATCGGCAGCGACCGCCTGGCGATCCGCGGCGTCGCCAGCCTGCACGGCGCGCGGCATCGGGTGATCCCCGATCGCATCGAAACCGGCACGTATATGATGGCGGCGGCCGCCACCGGCGGCGAGGTGCGGCTGTTGGGCGCCCGGCTCGATCACGTCGAGGCGGTCCGGCGGATCCTCGAGAGCGCCGAGGTGTGCGTTGCCGATACCGGCGACGGAACTCTGGTACGCCGGCGCAACGGCCGCCTCGCCGGGATCGATGTCATGACCGAGCCCTATCCCGGTTTCCCGACCGATCTGCAGGCGCAAATCATGGCGCTGATGGCGATCGCCGAGGGCGCCTCGATGATCACCGAGACGATCTTTGAAAACCGCTTCATGCACGTGCCCGAACTGATGCGGATGGGCGCCAACATCAACGTCCACGGTGCCTCGGCTCTGGTGCGCGGCGTGCCGCGGCTGATGGGGGCGCCGGTAATGGCGACCGATTTGCGCGCCTCGGTGTCATTGGTGCTCGCCGGCCTCGTCGCTTCAGGCGAGACCGTGGTCAACCGCGTCTACCACCTCGACCGCGGCTATGAACGGATCGAGGAAAAGCTCGCCGCCTGCGGCGCGCGGATCGAGAGGCTGCGCGGTTGATGCACAGGGCGGGGCCGCCTGAGCCAGTTCCATCCAATACGGAACTGCGGCTGCGGGCCGAGGATGCCGAAGACCTCGCGGTGATTTCCGCCTGCCTGCAGGACGCGCTCGTCTCGGTGCGCGATCTCGCCTACGATCGCGCCGCGCGAATTTTCGTGCTCGTTGCCAACCGCTTCCGTTGGGAGGGCGGCCGCGCCGGGCAGAGGGAGGGCAGGCTGTTCGAGCGGACCCTTTGCGGGGTCGCCTTCGACGAGATCGACGGCGTGGTTTACCGTGGCTTTCACCGCAGCGAGGAGGATCGCATTCTGTCCCTGTTGGCGATCCGCGCGATGCCCGGTCCGGGAATCAGCTCGACCGGCGGGGTGATCGATCTCGAATTTGCCGCCGGCGCGACGATCCGGCTGACCGCCGCGACGATAAGCTGCCGCGTCCGCGACTTCGGCGAGCCGTGGCCGACTGTCTGGCAGCCGGGCCATCCGCTGGACCCGTCGGAATGAAGCCACGCCGGCAGCTGTTCGGCTCCCCTGGCGGCTCCGCTGGCGGCTCCGGCTCCGAAGCCCTGGTCATGGCGTTGCCGAATGGCCGCATCCTCGGCGAGGTCATGCCGCTGTTGCACCAGATCGGCATCGATCCCGAACCCGCCTTCGCCGATCCGAAGAGCCGCCAGCTCCGCTTTGCCACCTCGGACCCGGGGCTCGATTTGATCCGCGTGCGCAGCTTTGACGTTGCGACCTTCGTGGCCTTCGGCGCGGCACAGCTTGGCGTCGCCGGCAATGACGTGCTGATGGAATTCGACTACTCCGAAATCTACGCCCCGCTCGACCTCGATATCGGGCATTGCCATATGGCCGTCGCGGCGCCGGCGGATTGGGCAGGCCACGAAGACCTGCGCAGCGCGAGCCATCTGCGGGTCGCCACCAAATATCCCGAGACGACGCGCCGCCACTTCGCCGCGCGCGGCGTCCAGGCCGAGTGCATCAAATTGAACGGCGCGATCGAGCTGGCCCCGCAATTGGGGCTGTGCCGGCATATCGTCGATCTGGTGCAGAGCGGGGCGACGCTGAAGGCGAACGGGCTGGTCGAGATCGAGCACATCGCCGATGTCAGCTCGCGCCTCATTGTCAACCGTCCGGCGCTGAAAACCCGCCCGGAAGAGGTCGGCCGGTGGATCGAGCGGCTGCGCGCCGTGACGCATGGCGCCGGCCGGCGGCGCTCGCGGGTCGCCGCCGGCAAGTAAGCGGCGGCGGCGGCGAGGCATTGAGCGGCTTCGCCGCGCGCGGCAAATGCGTTAGCATTCGGCATGAGCGCAGCCTTGGTCCCTCCCGAATTGCTCGATGCCGTCGTCGCCCACTTCCGGCCACAGCGCGTCATCGTGTTCGGGTCGGTCGCGCGCGGCGATGCCGGGCCCGACAGCGATCTAGACCTGCTGGTAGTCGTCGACGACGATACTCCTAGGGAGGTCTTCAGCGCGCAGTCGGTCTATCAAGCCCGGAGAGACTACCACCATGCTGTCGATATCCTCCCCTGCCGTGCCTCCGCTCTGACAGCGCGCGCCCGAGCAAAAGGGTCGTTTGCCGATATCGTGCTGCGCGAGGGGGTGGCCGTCTATGAACGGGAGTGAGCCCCGGCCGCTGGTCCAATGCGTTAGCCCTGGCGACTATCGATCCGCTGTTGGCAAATTCGCAAGATTTCAGCAGAAGTCATGCGCGGAAAGGATGTCTCGTCTACTTCGGTTCCGATCTCTCTGACGAACTCGCCCGCCGTGATGTAACGGCACGCCGCGTCAATCGCGTCGGGCTCGGACGAGAATGAGCGTTGGATTGTCTCTGCGCGGGGCCGACCGTGGATCACATACCATATCGCCATTTCGCCCCTCTCACGAATTGACAGCACATTTAGTATGTTGGGCATCGCTGCCATCAATCAATAGAGGCGACGCTGTTTGGTCCCATTTGTGCCCGAGTACCGGGCCTTCCCCTTCATAACAGGTCGAACCCTCGCGGTGGATCGAGCATAATATCCCTATGCCCCTCACCCTCAACACCTGCGATCCCGACTTCGAGGCGGCGTTCCGCGCCCTGCTCGCGGCGAAGCGCGAGAGTGCGGCCGATGTCGAGGATGCGGTCGCCGCGATCATCGAGGCCGTCGCCGCGCGCGGCGACGCGGCGCTCGTCGAATACACCGATCGGTTCGACCGGGTCCGGCTCAGCCCCGACAATCTGCGCCTCTCGCCCGCCGAGATCGCCGCCGGCGCGGATGACGCACCGCCCGAGACCGTCGCGGCGCTGCGCCTGGCCGCCGAGCGGATCGAGAGCTTTCACCGCCGGCAACTGCCGGCGGGCATCGATTATGTCGATCCGCTCGGGGTGCGGCTCGGCCAGCGCTGGCGGCCGATCGCCGCAGTCGGGCTTTATGTGCCGGGCGGCACGGCGTCCTACCCCTCCTCGGTCTTGATGAACGCGATCCCCGCCCAGGTCGCCGGGGTCGAGCGGCTGGTGATGACGGTGCCGGCGCCGGACGGGATCCTCAACCCGCTCGTGCTGGCCGCCGCCCATATGCTCGGGATCGCCGAGATCTATCGCATCGGCGGCGCCCAGGCGGTGGCGGCGCTGGCTTACGGCACCGAAACGATCGCTCCGGTCGACAAGATCGTCGGGCCGGGCAATGCCTATGTCGCCGCGGCGAAGCGGCGCGTTTTCGGCCGGGTCGGGATCGACATGATCGCCGGCCCCTCCGAGATCCTCGTCGTGGCCGACCGGCACAACGATCCCGCATGGATCGCCGCCGATCTCCTGTCGCAAGCCGAGCACGACCCTGCCGCCCAGGCCATCCTCGTCAGCGACGATGCCGATTTTGCCGGCGCGGTGGAACGGGCTGTCGCGCGCCACTTACAGCGCCTGCCTCGGGCCGAGATCGCGGGCGCGAGCTGGCGGGACAATGGCGCGATCATCCTGGTCGGCGATTGGGACGAGGCCGCGCCGCTGATCGACCGCATCGCGCCCGAGCACCTCGAACTGGCGATCGACGAGGCCGAGGCGGTCGCCGAGCTGGTGCGCCATGCCGGGGCGATCTTTCTCGGCCGCCACACGCCCGAGGCGATCGGCGACTATATCGCCGGCCCCAATCATGTGCTGCCGACGGCGCGCAGCGCGCGCTTCGCCTCGGGGCTCGGCGTCCTCGACTTCATGAAGCGCACGACGATCGTCGGCTGCGATGCGGCGAGCCTGGCTGCCCTCGCCCCTTCCGCCATCCTTCTGGCCGAAGCCGAGGGCCTCGACGCGCACGCCCTGTCCCTTGCGCTTAGGCTTGGGGCGCTGAGGCTCGGCCGCCCATGAGGACCGCGCCAGCCGAGGCCCCAGGGGCGCGACCGCAGCGGGTCGCCGCGATCACCCTCGACGAACGCACCGTGGTACGGCGCAGTCCGGCGATCGAGCACGAGCGCGAAGCGGCCATCGCCGATCTCCTGAAGGACAATCGGTTCACCCCGCGGTCCGGTCGCGCCGGGCCGTTTCATCTGCATCTCGGCATCGAAGAAAACCGGCTGGCGATGGAGATCCGGGCGTCCTCTGACGGGTCGAGCGAGACGATCGTGCTGGCGCTCGCGCCGTTCCGCCGCATCGTCAAGGACTATTTCCTGGTCTGTGAGAGCCATTACGAGGCGATCCGCGGCCATGGCCTGGCCCGGGTTGAGGCGATCGATGTCGGAAGGCGCTCGCTGCATGACGAGGGATCGGCGTTGCTGATCGAGCGGCTCGCCGGCAAGGTGGCGATCGATCACGCGACCGCGCGCCGGCTGTTTACCTTGATCTGCGTGCTCCATCTGCGCGCGTGAGGTGTCCGATTTAAAATGGCGCCGATCTTTATAGGTCATCGTCACCCCCGCGAAGGCGGGGGTCCAGGGCGGTCGGTGGTATGCTGGCCCTCTGGATTCCCGCTTTCGCGGGAATGACGGAAGTGGATGCGAGCGAGCCCATGTCGATCCTGGTGCTCGCCTCGGCCTCGCGGCGCCGGCTTGAATTGTTGCGTCAGGTCGGGATCGACCCCGACCGGATCGATCCCGCCGATATCGACGAGACGCCGGCGCGGGGCGAACTGCCGGCGTCTCATGTTGTGCGGCTGGCGGAGGCGAAGGCGCGCGCGGTACAGCCGCGCCATGCGCAAGCCTTCATCCTGGCCGCCGATACAATCGTCGCCTGCGGTCGGCGCATCCTGCCAAAGGCCGAGGACGAGGCGAGCGCCCGGGCCTGTCTCACGCTCTTGTCCGGTCGCCGCCACCGCGTCTATGGCGGGGTAGCCGTGATCACGCCCGCCGGCGAGATCGCAATCCGCCGGGTCGTCAGCCAGGTCTCGTTCAAGCGTCTGAGCGAGGCGGAGCTCGACGCCTATCTTGAGAGCGGTGAGTGGCGCGGCAAGGCCGGCGGCTATGCGATCCAGGGCGGCGCCGCCGCCTTTATCCCGTGGATCGCCGGCTCCTATTCCAATGTCGTCGGCCTGCCGCTGTTCGAGACGGCGCAGCTGCTCGCCGGCCGTGGCTATCGCCCCCGTTGCGCCGCGACCTCCTGATCGGCGCCGGGCCCGGCGAGTGGCGCGCCGTCTGGCTCGAAGACGGTGTTGCTGTCGAGCTCCATGTCGAGCGCGGCGACACGCGACCGGCCGGCGGCATCCATCTCGGCCGGGTGGTCCGGCTGGTCCCCGGGCTCGCTGCGGCGCTCGTCGATATCGGCGCCGAGCGGCCCGGGTTTCTGCCGCTGCGAGCCGATGCGGCGACCGATCTGAACGAGGGCGCGCGCGTTGTCGTCCAGATCCGCCGCGAGGCGCAGCGCGGTAAGGGCGCGCTGTTGTCGACCCGCATCGTCCCGCGCGCTGGCCAGGGCGACCCGGCCCGGTTCGCCGCGCTTGCGGCGGGCCTCGATCCGCCGGCGCAGCTCGACCCGCCGCCGGGCTTCGCGGCCGCGCTTGCGCTGCGCCTGATGGGCGAGCCGGAACTGATCCTTGCCGACGACCGCGCCGTGCTGCGCGAATTGCGGGGCGCCTTTCCCGCGGCCGAGATTGCCCACCGCAGCGTCGAACAATGGCCGATCGACCTCGATGCCCTGTTCGACGCTGCGTTGGCGCCGACCCTCGCGCTGCCCGGCGCCGGCAGCCTGCAAATCGAGGAAAGCCGCGCCGCAGTGCTGATCGACGTCGATACCGGGACCCCGGAGGCGGGATCGGCCGCACGCGCCGCTCTGGCGGTCAACCTCGCCGCCGCCCAGGCGATTGCGCGCCAGTTGCGGCTGCGCCAGCTCGGCGGCGGGATCATCGTCGATTTTGTCGGGCTCGACGGAAGCCGGCCGCGCGAGCGGGTGCGCCAGGCAATAGAAGCCGCTCTCGCCGGCGACCCGGCGCAGCCGCAGGTTCTCGGCTGGACCCGGCTCGGCCATCTCGAAATCGTGCGCCCGCGCCGTGGCCGCCCGCTCAGCGAGGCGATGCTCGAACCGCAAAGCATGAGGAAAAGCGCCATCGTCCTGGCCTTCGAGGCATTGCGCTCGCTCGCCCGCGAAGCCCGCGCCGATCCGGCGGCGAATTGGCGGCTGGTTGTCGCCCCCGCCGTCGCAGTGGCGCTCTCCGGTCCCGCGGCAGCCGGGCTACGCGCGCTCGAAACCCGGCTTGGCCGTAGCGTCGCAGTCGTGGTCGCGGCCGGCGGCGATATCAGTCCTTTTGACATCGCGCGGCTGTGAGAGGATACCCGGGGCATGGCGAAGTCAGGCGCCAGCGAGCCCGTGATGACGCTGCCGGCCGGGCGGCGCCGCTGCCCGATCTGCGGCAAGCCGACAATGGCGTCCCATCAGCCGTTCTGCTCGGCGCGCTGCGCCAACATCGACCTCGGCCGCTGGCTCAAGGAAAACTACCGCGTCGAAAGCGAAGAGCCGCCCGAGGAAGCGCCGGAGGAGGGCGGCGAACCCTAGCGCGAAATCCGATTTGATGGAATCGGATTTCGCTCCCAACTTGTTGATCTGGAGCATGTTCTCGTCGGAAAAGTGGCATCCACTTTTCTGGAACATGCTCTAGGCGCGCCCGCGCAGCCCGACGCCCCAGCCGAGGCGCACGCGGCCCAAGGCCATCGCGACCGCCGCCTGCGTCGGCTCGACGACCGGCAGCTGCACCATTTCCTCGAGATCCGCCCGATAGCGCGCCATTCCAGCGCAGCCCATGACCAGCACATCGGCGCCGTGGCGATCGCGCAATGCGCTGCCGACCTCGATCATGCGGGCAAGCGTCGTATTCGCATCGGCGAGCGCGGTGACGCCGAGCCCGATCGGCAGATCGCCGGCGAGCCGAGCCGCCACCCCCATCGCTGCGATATAGCGCAAATGGCGGGGCACCGACCCGGCCAGGATCGAGATCACGCCGAACCGATGACCGAGGGTCAGTGCCGTCAGGATGCCGCATTCGGCAATGCCGAGCACCGGCTTCTTCGTCGTCTCGCGCGCCGAGAACAGGCCGGGATCGCTGAAGCAGGCGATGACAAAACCCGCGGCATCCGCCTCCTGCGCGGCGATCGAGCGGCACAGCGGCAGGATTACGCTGTCGGCGTCACGCTGGCTCTCGATGCCGGGCGGCCCTTCTTTCAGCGTCTGGCACCGGATTTCGGGTCCGCCCGACAGCCGCAGCGGCGCGAGGGCGTCATCCATCGCGCGGGTCACCGCTTCGGTCGAATTGGGATTGATGACGATAATCGCCCCTGGGATCGCCCCTGGGATCGCCCCTGGGATCGCCCCCGGGATTGCCTCCGGCATCCGCCCCTCCGCTCGCAGCACCGCTGTCGGATTAAGCTTTTAGCGCACACAGCCGCCATGCGAACAGGAGCAGCTAGCGCGGCGGAACAATTCGCCCAGCAAAGCCTGGTTGGGTCACTCGCCGCTTCCGGCGCCAGCGCAGGACGCGCCTTGCCTCCGCGGCACGCTGGGCGTGGAACAGACATTCCGTGCTGCACGGGCGATTGCGGCAGTGCCCGGTGCCGGGGACCCAGGCACAATCGCGCGCCCAGCGCACAGCCTCCGGATCGGCGGCGAGTTCGCCAATCGGGGAAGGAAGCGGAGCAAGGGCATCATCAAATTCAAATTCAGACACGGAGGATCACCGATGTTCAAGGGCTCTAGAAAGCGACGCCCCCCATTCCGGGATAGCTCTTTCGGCGAGATCCTCGGTAGTCGACGCACAACAAACTTTTCTTAATAGTTGAGTATATAATTGGATTGCACGAACTAGTGTTAACTTGCACGAAAATTGATGGTTAATTAGGCCCGCCGCGCCATTGCGCCGCAACCGCGGTCAAGGCCGTCATGTTGGAACCGACCGCTCGCGCGTCACATGACAGCATTCCGCTCAGTCTGTGACGAGCCTATCGGCGATGGCGCTCGCTGCACTTGGTCCCTGACCCGAAACAAAAATTAACCATATGTGATGCGCGTCACGTTCGCGCGGCGCAGCGCGGACTATCTTAAGGCCGTCAAGTTGCGTTTTCGAGGTCTCTCGCCATGAAACACACCAACATGACACGGTGGGCCGAGGCAGCAGAAGCCAGACGATTCTGTGACGCAGTGATGTACGACCGGGTGACCGCGAGCCCCGACAGCTGTCGGGTTCATCTGGGCACGACGGTCGCCGAGATTCCGTCGAGGATCTTCACTATTATCGCCGACCGGTGCCGCCGGCTGACTTCCCCGCGATAGCTCCGCGACCTGCCGGCGCGGCGCCCCGCGCTGGCGGCCGGCCTGACCACCAGTGACCACCAGCGACGCCGCTTCCAGCGCCGGCCGAATTGTCGTATGAACGAGATCTGCCTGTCCCCCCCGACGGGAAGATCCGATGCCCGAGCCGACAGCGAGTGAGAAGCGCAGGCTGTTCGAAGGCCATTCCCTGTTCGGAGGGTTGTCGCAAGACGATCTGGATGCGCTCCTCGCGCACGCGCGCGTTCAACGTTACCCGACGGGGCGCGAGATTTTCGCGAAGGGATCTCCTGACCGAAGCATGATGGCGATCCTGCGCGGCAGCGTTAAGATCAGCGCCCCATCATCCTCAGGCCGCGAAATCGTGCTGACAATCCTCCAAGCCGGCGAGATTTTCGGGGAAATCGCGCTGCTCGATGGTCATGACCGGACCGCCGATGCGACCGCGATCGCGGATTGCGAGTTGCTGGTGCTCGATCACCGTGACTTCATCCCGTTTTTGGAACACCGCGCCGACATTTGCATCTCGCTTCTCAAGATATTGTGCCAGCGTCTGCGGCAGGCGGACCAACAAGTCGAGGATGCCGTCTTCGAGCGACTCGACAACCGGATGGCCAAGGCACTGATCCGCCTGGCGAACAGCGCTCCCCAAGGGGCTAACGGGGGTTCGGTTGTCTCCCTGCACGCCTCCCAACAAGAACTTGCCGGCATGGTCGGCGCAACACGGGAGAGCGTCAACAAGCTGCTCCACGTCTGGCAGAAAGCAGGGGTCGTCCAGCTTAAAAAGCGCCTCATCGTCATCCCCGACATTGCGGCCGTCGAGGCGCTGGCCTGACCCTTCGCCCACGTCGCCGGCGGCACACCGCGGAAATGCTCGACTGCGCATGCGAATTGCCCGGAAACGGAACAGCGAGATTTTTCGCCGCGAGCAGGGATTGAGCTCCCTGTATCAGGGAATTTGATTTCCCTGCTGGGAATTGCACAAGGCCAACCCCGCTCAGGCGCGCCGCGCCGGCCGCGCGGCGCCCGGCGTCGCGATCGAAGCGACGACGGCTCGCAGGCTGTTCGCCTGATCGAGGCCGAGCAGCACGCGCTGCAGCTGCTCAACCTGCGCCGGCATCAGCGCGCGCGCCGCGCAATTGGCGAATTTGCCGGTCAGCGCTTGCCGCGGCAGCGGGTTGTCGGGGCCGCGGCCCAAGGCGCTGCCGACCCGCCTGGCGATCGTCCGGCCGTCATCGAAGGTGATGCGCACCTCGGCGCCAAGGTGCTCGCCGCCATTGGCGTTCCCCTGCGACCCCATCTCGGGGTGCGGCGCGGCATGGATATGCCGCATCAGCGCGCGCGTCGCAGCGTCGCGGAACGCCTCGCCTCGAAATCCTCGAGCACGATCCGGCCGCCGAGGAGCGCGCGCGCCAGGCAGTATTGCACGCTGAACTTGGCGTCGAGCCCGCTTTGCGGGTCGGGTCGGTCCGTGTGGGCGAGCCGGCGCGGATGGGTCCAGGAATCGATGCGCGCGATCTTGCCCATGGCGATCTCTGGCGCAATGTCGTGCTCGCCGCGCAGCAGCAGCATCGCGTCGATCGCCGGATGGGTGCTGCCGCAGCACGGGTGCTGCTTGACCGCGAGGCCCGGCCGGACGATGTCGTAGGGCCGCCCCCAATCCTTGAGGATCGCCGCGGCGTCGAAATTGCCGGGGCCGTTGAACACCATCAGGAAGCCCTGCTTGTGCTCGAGCGCTTCCGGGTTGGCGGTGAACCCCTCGCGCGCCAGTTGGGCCGCGAACAGGCCGTTGCGGGCGGTGTGCCCGACATGCAGCGGCTTGGTCATCGTGCCGAAATTGGCCTTGATGCCGCTGGCCAGCGAGGCGGCGATCGCAAGCGCCTGCGCGGTCCGCGCCCGGTCGAGGCCCATCAGATGACAACACGCCGCCGTGGCGCCGAACACGCCCAGCGTCGCGGTCGGGTGCCAGCCCTTCTCGTAATGGTGGAAATGGACGCCGCGGGCGATCCGCGTCTCGGTCTCGAACCCGGCGACATAGGCGGTGATGAAGGCGCGGCCGGTACAGTCGAGCGTCTCGCCAAGCGCGAAGAGTGCCGGCAGGATCGGCGCCGACGGGTGGCCGCCCAATGAGTTGCTGACATCGTCGAAATCGAGCGCATGCGCCGCCGTGCCGTTGATCAGCGCGGCATCGAGCGGCGCGGCCCGCCGGTCGGTGCCGAAGATCAGGCATTCGCCGGTGCTGTTGGTGCTCGCGAGCACCCGCTCGACGATCTGCGCGCAGGGCTCGCGAGCACCGGCCGGGTGACGGTGGCGAACGAGCGGACGGGCGCGCGCTTCACCGCGCAGTGCATCCTGACGCCGCGGGAGCGCGACATCTTGCTGGCGGGTGGGGTGCTGGCGCACACCCGGACGCTCGGAGCAGCCACCACGTAGCGTCAGCTAGCTAGCGAAACAGA
>CAYMRQ010000051.1:0-664 GCA_964392845.1 uncultured Rhizobium sp. | reverse complement strand
CGCCGGCGCCGGCCAGGGTCACCCCGACCGTATCGAGGATCGCCATTTTCGCCCACGCCACCGCCTCCGGCGGCAGATCGTCATAGGTGATGGCGGCAATCCGCTCGGCGACTCCCTCAATGATAGTCATCGTGCGTTCCTCGGGAAGCGTAGGCCACGAGCCCGAAATCCACTTGTTTGCCGCCCCTGTCAGACGTTGCGTACCTCTTTGAAGGTTCTCTTGCAAGGAAACGGTAGCCATAGGGTGGACGACGTGCCAATCGTGCGCCAGCTGGTATCCTCAGGCACTTGCAATTCCGCTTTGACATATTTCGCTCCTCGATAATGCTCAAGAACGCGGTATCTTCCTGACAAAAACCTGCCACTGCGTCAATATAAGAATCCACACGTTCAGGATTTGTGCAGGGAAACCTCTCTAGCCAAAAGTTACTTACCGAGAAATGCAATTCGTCTGCGTTCTGGAGGCAAAGCCAAACCTTCTGCCTACATCCTGGTTGAGCAGGAATGATGATGCTGATTTTGACTGGAACACTTGCATCCTCAACCATACGTAAAGAAGGAAAGCGGGTCGCAATTTCGGCGAATGCACGCCTAGCAATCGTTTCGCTACTAGTGTACCGATTCCAACGCTTGCTTCGCTCTGGCGACCTTTTCGAGGATTTCG
>CAYMRQ010000050.1:24436-24654 GCA_964392845.1 uncultured Rhizobium sp. | reverse complement strand
CGCGTTCGAAGGTCGCCATCAGCTGCTTGAAGCCCTGGCCCTCGACCCCGCCGAGGAGGCCCTCGGCCGGCACGGCGAAGCCGTCGAAGGCGATCTCGTATTCCTTCATGCCGCGATAGCCGAGGACCGGGATTTCGGTGCCGGTCATTCCGTCGGCTGGGAACGGGTCGGTATCGCTGCCGCGCGGCTTTGGCGCGAGAAACATGCTGAGGCCGCGA